>CAZZMQ010000033.1:0-1957 GCA_964655365.1 uncultured Dehalococcoidia bacterium
ATAGGGACAGGAGTCTTGCTCGACGCGATACAAGGTCTATCGGCGGAGCCCGAGCACGAGGCGGCAGTGGTGGCCCAAATGAGTGCGCTCAACCGCGCGGCAGCGGAGGTCAGCCGCAACTTCGACGTCCACGCGCTGACCGACATCACGGGTTTCGGCCTGGCCGGTCACAGCTTCGAGATCGCGCAGAATAGCCGGACTCAGATTGTGCTCTCACTGGCTTCGGTGCCGATGGTGGCTGGCTAGGCGGGCTATGTGGCACAGGGTGCGCAAACCGGTGGGCAGAGTCGCAACCTTGCGTATTTCGCCAAACAGCTCGACTCACACGAACTAACGAAACTCGAATCGACACTGCTGTTCGCTCCACAGACCTGTGGCGGGCTGTTGATCGCTCTGCCAGAGATGGATGTGGAACCGCTACAGGCACAACTGCGTGACGTGGAGGTGGAAAGCTGGCGGGTGGGATCGGTAGAGCCAGTATCCGACCTCGGGCCTCGGGTGCGCGTGATCGAATAGTTCCGGGCACCACCCCGGTTCAACAGCACCCAAACCTGCCGTAGGCTCAGCGTATGGTGCAATACGATGTGGCAGTGATCGGTGGCGGCATCCTTGGTCTGGCGACAGCGATGGAGCTGAGCGCCCGCTATGAGGGGATATCACTAGTAGTGCTCGAGAAAGAGCACGAGATCGCCGCGCATCAGACGGGCCACAATAGCGGCGTAATCCATTCGGGACTGTATTATCGGCCGGGCTCGCGGAAGGCAGCGATGGCGGTGCGCGGGGCGGAGCAGATGATCGGCTTCGCAGCAAAATACGGCATTGCGCACGAACGCTGCGGAAAAGTTGTGGTTGCCACTCTGGAGTCGCAGGTGGCACAGCTTGATGAGCTGGCGCGGCGTGGCGCGGCTAACGGTGTGCCAGGAATTAGTGTGCTTGGGCCAGATGCCCTGCGCGAGCATGAACCTCGGGCTACCGGCGTGAAGGCACTGCACGTACCCAGCACCGGAATCGTTGATTACATTGCAGTGGCGCAGAAGTATCGCGAGCTAACGGAGTCGCGCGACGGTGAGGTGCGCCTAGGATGTCGCGTACAAGGCATTGATGTGGGCAACGAAAGCCTCCGCCTGACGAGCGACGGCGGCGAGTTGGAAGTGCGGCACGTTGTCAACTGCGGTGGATTGCTGGCAGATCGCGTGGCCAAGCTGGCGGGGGCAAATCCACCGCTAAAGATCGTCCCGTTTCGCGGGGAATACTATGAGTTGAAGCCGGAGGCCCGTGATCTGGTGCGCAACCTGATCTACCCCGTGCCCAACCCGGACTTCCCTTTCCTGGGTGTCCACTTCACAAGGCGCGTTGATGGCACTGTAGAGGCAGGGCCCAACGCCGTACTGGCCTTACAACGCGAGGGCTATCGATGGCGCGACGTCAGCTTGCACGATAGCTGGGAATCGCTCTCCTACCCCGGGTTCCTACGACTGGCGCGTCGTAACTGGAGAGCCGGACTAGGAGAAATGTACCGCTCGGCGAGCAAACGTGCGTTCGTCTCTGCGCTGCGGTCGCTGGTGCCGGAACTAGACGGGTCGCAGCTGATCCGCGGGGGAGCAGGCGTACGAGCACAGGCATTAGAGCGCGACGGGGCACTCGCGGACGACTTCGTCTTGCTGGATGACGACCGTATGATCCATGTACTGAATGCACCATCCCCGGGCGCAACTGCGTCGATAAGCATCGGCCAAGCGATCGCGGATCGGGCAGCGGACTGGTTCGGCGAAGCGTCACGCAAGGATGACTACCGGATCTGACTAGTCAATCGCCACTGGCACCAGCAGTTGACACCCTGTAGAGCGGCCAGCCGCTCACGGCCGCATGCGGGCTTACGATACCAGGATGCGGGCGACTTCCTAGCCCTCGTGGGGGGGGCCGGGGGGGGGGGGGGGGCCGGGGGGAGTGTGAGGGG
>CAZZMQ010000033.1:1967-21672 GCA_964655365.1 uncultured Dehalococcoidia bacterium
CGTGGCTCGCGCCGTGTGGGGCGCGAGCCACGAGGCAATTTTGAGGAGAGCTGCGTCGGCACGCGCTTCCCCCAATCTGACGAGGCGACTGACGGGTGCCCATCCGACGTGATCTCGTAGAGCCGGTTCCAAGCGTCGCACAGGGAGCGCAAAACCTGGGCCTTGCCCCAGTGAGGGTGAGGCCAACCAGTCATGCGAGAATTAAGTCACTTTGCAGAATACAAGTCCTGAACTACCAAGTAGGCTATCGGACGTGTATTTGACCCGTTTAACGATCGCCAAGTTCCGCTCGTACGCCCACCTTGAAGTCGATTTCGACGCTGGGCTGACACTGATCATAGGCGAGAATGGGGCCGGCAAGTCGAATCTACTAGAGGCGATCTACGCGCTAGCGACAACGCGGTCGCCGCGCGCGTCGACGGAGGGGGAGCTCCTATCCTGGGATGCAACAGAGCCCGCCGTGGCGCGGGTCGCAGGTTCAGCCGCGCGGGCCGACGGTGAAGTAAGCGTGGAGCTGGCACTAGCGGCGCGCACAGACGCGCAGGGTATGCCCTTGCCGTCGAAGTCGGGAGCCCCGCTGACAAGCAAGCGCTTGCGGGTGAATGGAGTGGCGCGCAGAGCGACGGACGTGATGGGGAAAATAGGGGCAGTGCTGTTCACAACACTCGACATCGAGGTAATAACGGGATCGCCGGGCACTCGCCGCCGCTATCTCGACTTCACGATCGCACAGAGCGATCGTCAGTATGCTCGCTGGTTCTCGCAGTACGACAAGGCGGTGACACAACGCAACGCGCTGCTGAAGCGGATCGCGAAGGGGGAGGCTTCGTCGGAGGAACTGCAGCCATGGGATGAGACAGTGGCACAGGGCGGTGGAGCAATCATGGCAGCGCGGGCAGCCGCAGTTCGCGAGCTGCAAGCATTGGCGGCCGAACATCACCGCGGGGTGGCAGCTTCCGACCAAGAGTACGCGGATACTCTGAAAATAGGCTACCTGCCAGCCCTGGGTAACGTCACCTTGCCGGAGGTAGCGGACCCCTCGGTGATCGAAGCGTCCCTCCGGGCCGGTTTCGCTGCCCTGCAGGCTAGAGAGATCGGCGCGGGCCGGACGTTGGTCGGGCCGCATCTGGACGACCTCTCGATCACGCTACGAGACCGGCCAGCATCAGCATACGCGTCGCGTGCACAGCAGCGCAGCGCGGCGCTGGCGCTGCGCCTAGCCGAGGCCGATCTGCTGCGCCAGCGCAGCGATGAGTCGCCGGTGCTGCTGCTCGATGATGTCTTCTCGGAGCTCGATCCGCAGCGCCGAACGGCAACAGCGCTCGCCCTGCGCGAGGCGGAACAGGTGATCCTAACCACCGCCGATCCAGAATCGGTACCAAGCGATCTGCCGGTGCCAACAGCGACGTTTCGTGTCATGGCAGGCAAGCTAGAACGAGTCTAGATACTTGGGTCAGCGTGAGCGGTGGGCTGCAGGGGTTGGAAGACGGGGGCAGAGGCTCCGGGCACAAAGACACGTAGCGCGGCCGGCTCGATCGTGAGCTCGGTAGCAGAAGTGGCGCTGGAGTCGCCATCTATTTGCATGGGGGGAAGGGGGGCATCGCTAAACAGTCGGATGCGCTGTGTGCGTCGGAAAAGCACGTTGCCAGCGTCCAGATGCCGCTGTAGCAGAACTTGGGGAATTGCCGCGAGGCTGCGACCCAAGCCACGACCGCGCACACCAACGCAATCCAGCCGTCCGTCGACGGCGCTCGCCCGGCTTGTAATCGCGGCGAGACCACCATAAGAACGGGTGTTTCCGATCACGAGCATGCGGGAAGCAAGCGGCACAGGAACAGCATCGTCGAAGGCGATCTCGATCTCGAATCCGCGGTAGCGAAAGCCTGTGTGCATGCCACTGACGAGGTAGGTGAGCCTGCCAAAGCGACGCTTCCAACGCGGGCTTGCCGCGGCGACGGCAGCGATGGCGGCGGCGTCGAGGCCGTAGCTGGCCATAAGCAGGAACCGGCGGGATTCGGCAGAGGCGCTGGCGCTTCCACATTCGACGTCGATTGGACCGGCGCTCAGCTGAGCGCGCAGGGCCGGTAGGGGGGAGCGCGGAATGGCCGACTCTTTGGCCCAGACATTGGCGGTACCGGTCGGGATCAGCCCGAGCGTGAGGTTGGTTGTAGTAACACCGTTGAGTGCCTCGTTAAAGGTGCCATCACCACCAACGACGAAGCAGAGCGGTAAGCCGTCGGTTTCGGCCTGAGCAGCCAGGGCCGTGGCGTGTCCGGGGGCAGCCGTCTGCTCGATCAATGCGTCGATACCGAACTCCGTAGCAACGGTGTCGATAGCACCTTCGATAGTTTCGCGCGGAAGCACGCCGCCGGCGGCGGGATTAATGATGAAGAGCGCCCGCTGGCCGCGATAGCGGTCGGGGTGAAAGTCTGGGACATCTTTGGTGATCATTATGGGTGGCGGCTCACGTTCCAGGTGCTCTCGACAGGATCGTATCGCGCCAAGCTCGGAAGGGAATGGATCGAGGGGACGCGGACGGCGATCATGGTTGAGGAGGCAAAGGAGCGCGCAATGGAAAGACTACGTCTCGAACCAGCTTTGCGCGTGAGAGCCCGGCGAGCGACCGCCGCCAAGGGCCACAGTAGCGCCGCAGAACGACGGGGCTGAGAATACGTGGAGAGCGCAGGGAGCGGGGACACGTGACGACGCAGCTTGAAGACACGGTGCCGGCGGAGCCGACGATCGTGGATGGTGAATTCGTGCCAACGCGCGATGTACCGTTTTCGACGGCGCTAGATGAGCTAATAGCGCAAGTGCGGGCCGGCGAGGCGCCCAACTTAGGCCGCTTCTGCGGTTATTGTTGCACGCCACTTGCCTCCACGGCGCCAAGCTGTCCCACGTGCAAGACGAAGATCGTAGATCTTCCAACTCGCGCGAAGATCTCACGACCGCTGGCGGAGATCTATACGGAAAAGCGCAAGCGCGAGGGACGCTGGGTGCATTCAGCGGCATGGGGTGGGCTAATCCTGGGCACACTGATCTCAATCGGGCTAATCCTGGTGCTGCCCGGATGGACGAAAGTCTTCGCGATCATCTTCATGATCCTGGGCTCGTACCTAACCGCGACGTACCTTGGGAACTACTGGGTCCAGGAACGGGCCTTCCGCAGCGGGCTGCGCTTCTTCGCAGCCCGCTGGCAGAAGTACAGCGCGGAACGAGAGCGAGGTGCGCTTGATGACGACTAGCCTCGCAGCCTGTCGGCTCGGGATCGCAGTGGATGCATTGCTGATCGTCGCCCTGTTGGCGGCTGCCTGTACCTCCGACGACGCTATAGACGTAAGTCCGGCAAAACCCAACGACCACAACAGCACCGTGGCGGAGCTCGACGGTGACGACCAGCCAGCGTCGAGTCAGCCAGGCGGCGATGCCCGTAGCAGCATCGCCGACGAACCCGGCCACAATTCACCCTCCAACGCCGAACCCAACGAGCTAAACGGCAGCGAACCGGAGCAGCCAACGTCGAGTCAGCCAGGCGGTGATGCCAATGACGGCGACGCCCGTAGCAGCAGCGCCGACGAACCCGGCCGCGATTCACCATCCAACGCCGAACCCAGCGAGCCAAACGGCAGCGAACCGGAGCAGCCGGCGCCTTTGAGCGCGAATGGCTGGACGCGATTATCACCCATCGCTGATCTACTGCATGTGGAAACAAGCCCACACGGCGCGGCGATTGTGGCTGGCGGGCACGGAGAGGGGATGCTCTCCGGTGATGGGGGCGTAACGTGGAACCGGATCGACTGGCCAGGAGATGCGCGGTCAAAGGCATTCGTCGATCCAAGCGGGAAGGTGATCTCCGTCGCGGGATCCTTGAGCGCATCAGGACTGGAGGATGCCGCCTATCGTTCCGAGGACGGCGGAGCGTCATGGGAGGAGGTGCTGCTCGACACCCCAGCGCTAGGCTGGTTCGTGCTGGATTCGTTCCTGCACGGCGTACCAGGGTTCGGAGTGTACGCGAGCAACGATGCACTCGAGACAAGAACGCTCCTCGCCAAGGCGAGCGACGCTTGGCCGAACAGCTTCGATCCCGTTCGCATCACAGCAGTCCCTAGCTACCTCGATGTCTTCGTGGGCACATGCGTTGGTGAAGGACGCGTGGCCTCTGTTCGGTTGACGCGAGACAACGGCGCATCGTTCACAGAGCTGGCGTCGGGCTTTCATCTATGGGGCATAACGGTTCCGATCTTCTCGGAAATCGGGCCCCTGATCATGTCGCAAGGAAGCGGGATTCTATTCAGCTTCGACCAGGGCGCAACTTGGTTCACGCAGAATCAGGGGTTAGAAGACCTTGGTGCAGACGGCTTGTTCACGGAGCTGGTCGGCTTAGTCTGGCCGCGAAAGCACTCACGACCAGTGGTTGCCACAGAGGATTCGGTCTTCAGCTTCAGACCGGACGGCTGGGTCGAGATGGCAGGGCCGGGCGCAGAGATTCGAGCCTTGGCGGTACGTGGGGCCAGCGACGGAGGAAGCGAGGAATTGCTACTAGCCGCGACCAACCGTGGTGTCTGGGCGATCCCTACTAGGAAATTGATGGGAAACTAGCAAGCTCCACGACCGAAATGCGGGAGCGCCTGGGCTAGTAAATCGCCGATCTCGGTGAATTCGGACGCGCCGAGGGCGACTAGCGGGAGCGTAAACTCGCACGTTTGTTAGAGACGAAGTCGACCAGGATGTATTCACCAAGTTGATCTGGGGTCGTGTAGAAGACGCGACCCCGGTTGATCTTGGCGACCTGGCTGACGAACTCTTTGAGATAATAGTTGCGATCGAGCATGAAGGTATTGATCACGATGCCTTTTTGGGTACAGTGCTTGACCTCCTTGAGGGTCTCACGGATTGTGATCGGACTGGGCGGATAGGCAAAGTAGCTGCGACCGTTTTCAAGGTGCGCCGTGGGCTCGCCGTCGGAGATCATGACAACCTGGCGGGTACCGATCTTGTGTTTGGCCAGCAACTTCTGAGCGATCAAGAGTGCGTGATGCATGTTGGTACCCAACACGGTCTCGTCCCAGCGAACGTAGGGCAGATCCTCGGCCTTAAGCTCCCGCGCCATTGCACTAAAGCCCACTAGGTAGAGGTTATCGCGCGGATACTGCATGCGAATCAGGTTGTTGAGCGCCAACGCGACCTTCTTGGCGGCCTGGAAGGAACCTCGCAGGGCCATTGACCAGGAGAGGTCAAGCATGAGTACGGTAGCGGTCTGGGTCAGCGTCTCGGCCCGGTTAATCTCGAAATCGTCTGGGGAGAGCGACACCGGCGAACCCGGGCCCTCGCGGTAAATAGCGTTCATCATGGTCTGTTTGAGATCGAGGTGGAACGGGTCCCCAAACTCGTATGGTTTCGTCTCATCAGCGCGCTCGCCGTAACGTCCGAACTCGGTCAGTTGATGCTTGCCGAAGGATTGGCGCTTAAGGTTTTGGTAGATCTCGGAGAGTGCCTTCTGGCCGATCTTGCGGGTGCCACGCGGGGTCATCTCCCAAGCATTGCCCTTTTTCTGGATGTAGCCAGCCTCTTCCAAGAGCTCAAGCAAGTTCTTGAGTTGGTCCAGCGTCTCGCGCGCTTCGTCGCCCAGCATCTCTTCTAACTTCTCGGCGTCAATCTCATCGAGGTCGCCGCCGTACTGGGTACGCTCGAGCTGGCGCTCCAGCTCGTCCATATCCTGCATCTGGTTCATGAGCTCCATAGCGGCTTGCATATCAAGCTCTTCGTCACCGCGAAAGGGGTACTGGTTGCGTAGGTCGCGGCTGGGCATGAGTGCTTCAAGGTTGTAGGCGAGTTCGCCCATCGCCTCTCGCATCTGTGCATCGTCCATCATGCCAGCCATCATGCCCTGAAGTTGCTGACGCATATCGCCTGGCATGGAATCCATCAGGTTCTGCATGGACGCGCCTTGGCGTTGCATCTGTTCCAACAGCTCGTCGAGCGACCGCGGGGGATTATCGCCAAAGAGGTCACCGTGCTTGTCCACGAAGGAGTCGAAGTCGGGATCCTCACCAGACATGCGCTGCCTCATCATCTCGTTGAGGTCGTTGATCATGTCCTTCATGCGCTGCATATCCTCTGGGGTGAGGTTCTGCAAGGCCTGAGAGATGTCTTGAAAGAAGGTGTTCATCATTTGCTGGCGCAGGTTGTCCAGCAATTTCTGGTACTTCTCTTGCGCTTCGGGGTTCATAAACTCGTAGTTCTGCAACTCCTTCATGCGGCCAGAGGCGTCCTCGGGCAAGTCGTTGAGGTACTGCTGCTTGCGTTCGACGATGTTGCGCAACATCTCAGCGAACTCATCGGTCTGATCTCGTTCGCTGCCGGGCGAGCCATCTTGTCCCTGCCCGTCCTGCTGTGGCCCACTTCGCTGCTGCGTAGGCTGACCTTGCGACGTTTGGAAGGATCCTTGTGGTGACGGAACATCCTGTGATCCAGACAGCGGCTGGCCGTCTTGACCACCTTGCGACCCTCCGTCCTGCTGATCTCCATCCTGCTCGCCACTCGACGGGTCGGCACCCGGTGCCGCGTCGTCGAGCCGCCCATCGAGCGTGTCACGCTCAATGTCGAGGATCTCTTCGAGCTGGTTTTGAATGTCCTCGAAGATGGAACCGAGGTCGAAGCGGTCAAGCTGCTGGCGGCGCTGTTGGCGGAGTTGCTGAAGCAGATCGCGCAGTCCTTGCATGCGGTTACCGTTCGGCGTCTGCATACCGCGCTGCATCATGTTGCGTAGCGCATGCTGCAGGTCACCGAAGTTCATCAGGTCGTCGGTCAAACCATCGAGCACCTCATCGGGGTCGAGCGGCGGAACTTCTTGGGTTCCATCCCACTCCGAGTAACGAAAGTACGTTCCCTGTCTCGTCGGCTCTGATGTCATTTTACTTGACCTAGTCGACTCTCAAGCCAGCGACGTCGCTGGGGGATTCTCTCGCGCCCAGTCTCCATTGAGACCGTCCATTCGGGAACCTTCACTACCCACGGTATTGGATGCGCCCGCCAACGGCGTCCTTGTTAAGCCGCTTGTTGAGATGCAGACCCTCCAGCAAGAACTCGACGGCGGAAGCGGTCAACGCTGGATCCTCGCCTACGTCGAACGGCTGCAGCGCTTCGCGCAGACCTTCGACATCGTTGACGACGCGTGCGTAGACGCCGGAAGGCATATCCTCGCTGATCTCAACGGAGATGCCAGCTTTGAATTGCTCGACCAATTCTTCAAGGTCAACGACATTGAAGCGTCGGTTGAAGACGGCGGCGATCGCACCCTGGATCAGCTTCTCGATCACGGTGTCGTCTCTGTCTTCGTCGATGGTCTCCAGCTCCAGTTTCCCCTGTAAAGCAGGAATGAGGTGGAGCAGATCGGTGACGCGGGGCACCGCCCGATCCTCACCCACACGGATAGCACGCCGGACAGCGTTGGCGTTGAGCGTCTCGAAAGAGGCAATGGAAGCACGCACCGATACACCGGAGCGCTGGCTAACATCGGGGCTACGTCGAGCGAGGCGAGTGATTTCAACCACGATCTCTTCCATGTAAAGGGGTGCGGTGACCGCAATATCTCCAGCACCAACTGGCACGGCCTCCTGCCGCACGATATCGATCTCGGTCTCAAGCTCTGTTGGATAGTGCGTGCGAATCTGCGCGCCATAGCGATCTTTGAGCGGCGTGATAATGCGACCGCGATTGGTGTAGTCCTCGGGGTTAGCAGAGGAAACGACGACAACATCCAGCGGCAGGCGGACACGAAAGCCGCGGATCTGGACATCGCGCTCTTCCATGATGTTGAGCAGGCCCACCTGGATCCGCTCAGCCAGGTCGGGCAGCTCGTTGATGCAGAATATGCCCTTGTTCGTGCGAGGGACGAGGCCGAAGTGAATCGTCATCTCATCCGACAAGTAGCGTCCTTCGGCAACCTTGATCGGATCGACCTCGCCGATCAAATCAGCGATGGTGATGTCGGGGGTGGCAAGCTTCTCGCCGTAGCGCTCCGCGCGCGGCATCCAACGGATCGGAGCCTTGTCACCTTTGTCAGCGACCAACTCAAGCCCTTCGTGGGAGATCGGATTAAACGGGTCCTCAGGAATCTCCGGTCCGTCGAGAACGGGAATTTCGTCGTCGAGCAGAGTCACCAACGAGCGGATCATGCGCGATTTAGCCTGCCCACGTTCACCCAGGAAGATCACATCTTGACCCGCTAGGATGGCATTCTCCAAGGCGGGAATAACGGTGTCTTTGTAGCCCTTAATGGCAGGGAAGATCTCCTCGCCAGCACGGATCTTGGCGACGAGATTCTCGCGCATTTCATCGCGCACGGTTCGTGCTTCGTAGCCGGACGCGCGCAGTTCACCAACGGTGGCAGGCTTGTTCGACACAGAGAACTCCTTGCACCTGGAAGGCCGGGTCGGATTTTAGACAGCCGGCGTTGTGCGGCAAGTTTAAGGGGCCAGAATCCGCACCAATTCGTCCCGCTCGAAGCGGGGCAGTGAACGAGTGGTCCCATTGGCGGCGAGTATAGCGGGTCGATTCGACGCTCTTAGTGAGCCGATCTGAGCTGCTCGAACACCCACGTTATCCAATTGGCGCAGCATAGCCGGAACGTGCTGCGGTTCGACAGCGGCCAACAAGGCACCTGAGGCAAGCAGTCCCAGCGGGTCCAGGTCGAGTGCAGCCGAAACGCGGTCGGTGAGCGGGTGACGAAGGATCGCGCCGGAATGGAGTTCGACGCTGAGGCCAGCGGCCTCTGCGAGCTCCAAGGCGGCCGTGGCAAGGCCACCTTCGGTTGGATCATGTAGCGCATGCAACCCGGGCTGTGCTCGGGCGGCTGTAGCGGCCCTCAACACACTGATGCCCGGATTGCGCAGTAACTCCCGGGCGGCAATGAGTTCCCCATCGCTCAGGCCCGCGGCGCTCAAGCGAGAGTCAGCATCGGAGGCGAGTAGAGCGGTGCCTTCGATAGCAATCGGTCCGATTTGTATCAGTGCATCGTCCCGCTGCGCACCGTCGCTGCGGATGAGACGCTTCACCCCATCTGGCCCTGGAAGAACACCGATCATCGTGCCCGAGAGCACGAGTCGCTGCACAGCAGTGGTGACCTCCGTATGACCGCCGACAAGCGTAGCTCCGGTCTCGCGGCAGGCCTCGTTGACATCCCGTATCAGGGCATCCAGCGCGGTGGCTTCAGTGCCGGGTGGTGCCAGAACCGTGAGCAGAAACCAGCGCGGGTCAGCACCCAAGCAAGCGACGTCGTTGGCGTTGACATGAACAGCATGCCAGCCAGGACGATGGTCGCTTAGGGTAATGGGATCGCTGGCGAGGATAAAATGGGTGTCTTCACCGTTAGAACCGGGAGCCGCGACGACGGCCGCGTCGCGGCCGATGCCAGGACCGACGATAAGGTCGTCGGGACAATCCGTGCCCGCCAAATTAAGCAGGCGGACGAGTAGCTGTGGCGGAACTTTACCCGTGGGCAGAGGACCTTGGGGAAATGCATTCGACGCCATGTTCTGCTCTGTTCATGGGCGTATCGCGGACCGGTCGGTCGCGAGGCTGGTCCGAATCAGTTGTCCTCATATGCTATGGGGTGATGTCTGATCGTGGTGAACCGATGGTCGAAGCTACACTACTAGCCAAGCTCGCTACCGGGGGCTTGCCGGTGGACGTTGTGGGCCGATCCACAACGATGCGAGGACGGGTATTCAGCGAAGACCCGCACGAGGATCACGTAAATGACGTCGAGATCGAGGCCTGGGAGGGCGACGGAACGAACGGGGCGGAGACCGCAGTGCGATACCGCCGTGCACGTAGCGGCGGGACCGTCTCCGTGGAGGGTATGCAGGCAGGGTTACGACTGACATCGGCGGAGGTCGAGCGCCTGATCGATCTTGCGCTGGCAGCAGAGGCAGTTATTGAACAGCCTGTCGAGCTCAGCTGGACTCTGGCAGATGGGCGGATCGCGATCGTGGCAGTAGATCCAATCGAGACGCCACTTCCGTGGGGGATCGATCGAGGGCGACCGGGCAAACACGACGGCTGGACACGAACCAACGCGGGCGAGATCTTCCCGATGCCCATGACACCAATGACGTGGTCACTGATGGGCGTGCCGCTGGATACTGCCTTCGGGCACATGTACCACAAGCCGCAATGGACCGAGGGACGTCACTTCGTGGCGCTGGCAGGCGGCTACGTCTACTTCAACTTCGGGCTGCTGAATTCTTTCGCAGTCAATCGACTGGGGATGCCGGGGCGCGAGATGCTGATGGGCATCGGCGGACCCGGGGCGGAGGAGGGCTTTGACTCGTACGGCAGCGGGATGCGCTGGGGCACCGTGCTACGCAATCTGCCGTACGCCCTACGGCGAACCCGCGCGCATCGCGGACTGCCGCAGCGGTGGATCGAAATCGACGCGCAGACGGCAAAACGTCGGGATCAGCTGCGAGTAATGGATCTAGAGGTGCTCGACGACGGCGCGATTCTGGCCCAGCTGCGCGTGACGGGCGAGTGGCTACAAGGGCTTTCGAACTTCCTGATGGATGCGCAAAGCGCGGCATTCGGAACGTTCGCGCTGGCCTCGTACCTGTTGCGTGTCTGGGTGGGAGACGACGACGACGTAACCTCCGTGATCCAAGGTTTGCCTGGGATCCGAACGGCCGAGGGCAACGTGAAGCTTTGGAAGCTGGCACAGCGGGCGAGCGAGGATGCGACAGCGCGGAAACTGATAGCAGCAACACCGGCGGAATCACTTTTAGAAGCACTGCGCAGTGGAGAACAGACACGTTGGCTAGCCGAGGCGATCGACGCCTTCTTGGCCGAGTACGGACACCGCTCCGCGGGGGAACTGGAGCTGATGGAGCCGCGCTGGTCGGATGACCCGGCCCTGTTGCTACGGCCGTTCCGCGAGTACGTCTTGAACCCTCGGCACGAGAGCGCAGAGGAGCTGGCGGAGCGGCAAGTCGCCTCGCGCGAGGCCGGGGAGCGCAAAGTCGCGGACGCACTAAGGGGGCGCTGGTTCGACCGGGTTCTGCCTCTACGGAGGCGAATAATAGGTCACTACATCAAGTGGGCGCAGATCTACACGCCTCTCCGTGAGAATCCCAAATTCTCGCTGCTAAGTCTGGTGCAGGAACAGCGTCGGCTTTTGTTCGAGCTTGCTGATCGTCTGATCACGCAAGGGCGCCTAGAAGCAAACGGTGATGTCTTCTTTTTGTTTCGCACCGAGTTGGACGAACTAGTGAAGCACCCTTCCGACGGGGTGCTGGCAGGGCGGATGCGGAACCGGGTGGCGCGCCGGCGCCGACAATTCGAAGTCTGGAAGAGACAGTCGCCGCCGGCTGTGTTGGGCGCGCGCCCGATACGGCCAATGGAGCAAGAGGATGCTGCTCCGACGATGGAGGCGACGGTCGCCAAGAGCGGCGCACTCCTGGCAGGGATGGGCGCATCGCCGGGGCAAGCGGAAGGCGTGGCACATGTCGCACTTACAGCGGAGGAAGGCAACCGGCTGAGTCCGAACCAGATCCTCGTCGCGCGCTTCACTGACCCAGGCTGGACACCAATCTTCCCGCTGGCTGCGGGTGTCGTGACGGACATCGGCGGGCGATTGTCGCACGGGGCGATCGTGGCACGGGAGTACGGTATCCCAGCGGTAGTGAATGTGCGCGAAGCAACATCGACGATCGTGAGCGGACAGAGGATCCGAATCGATGGCGTAAAGGGAACAGTCGAGATCCTGACCAGTCCAGCCTAGGAGCGGATCGAGAGTAATCATGGCAAGTCCCAAGACCGATGTTGTCAAAGCAGGAACCGCCCTCCTCGGCCAGTGGCTGTACGACAAATTCGACCTCGAGGTCGAAACGGGCACGATCGAGCCGACGTCGGAACCAGGCGTGGTCCAACTACGCTTGGTGGGAGCAAAGGGCCTCAACGTCGACGCAAGCGTCGCCGTGATTCCGGTCTACGACCCCGAAGCCGATCCGCCGACTTTGCAGCGCAAAGCAGCCTGGGAAGAACGGCTAGTTGAGCTTGGCGTGCCGCCCTGCGTGATCTGGGTGCCGCCACTGGCGACCCTACCCGATGATGCGGGAGACCAGCGCGTGGGGGCAATCGCCGAGACAGTCGCAGGGTTGGGGGAGAGCGAACGTGGGGAAGTGGCGTTCCCAGTCGTGCTTCGCGTCGTGCGTGACGGCGATGAGGGGTCGTACCTGAACGCGTTGGGTGGACTATCGCAGCACTGGGCACGCTTCACGAATCAGGTCATGGGACAGTATCGGCTCGACGCAACGCCGATCCATCGCTTGCCGGACGATGCGGAGGAAACGACAAAACTAGTGGACTTGATCGAGCTAATCGCGAACGGTGTACGCGAGGTGGGGAAGAGCGCCAACATTCCAGCCCAGGACACTTGGGCAGTCCAGCGCGTGCCGGGTCTAAACAGCCCTCTAATACTGGCAGCCTCGCCGAGACTTCAACCTAGCGAGGGGCGGGCAGTGCGGAAATCCGTGCGGGCGGGATTGCGCAGGGCACAAAAGGCGTTCTCAACGCTGGACGCTTCTCGGTCGGCGGATCAACCAGAGCCGATCAGGGCAGTGCTGTTCGTGGGCTTATTCCGATCGATCGAGGAAGAGAACGTCGCCATCGCACTGAAGGGAATGGACCCAACCACATTCGGATCAATGGACCTGGCCTGCGTCGTGGCAGACGGATACGTGAAGCGATTATATGGGCCACAGCCAGGATCAGTGCTTGAACACTAATCTCAGCCAGAACAGCACGGACAGGGTCCGCTCGACCCCTTTTAAATCGAAATCCTAAAGACAGTGATTATCGTCGGCGTACGGTCTTCATAGTCTGGCGACGGCGACGGCGAGCAGCGCGACGCTCTGCCTGGCGCTGCTTCTCGCGGTTTGAGATGAAGGCGCGGCGGCGGCGAGATTCTTGGAGGATTCCGTCACGCTGGACCATCTTGTTAAAACGGCGCAGCAAGCCCTCACCGTCTTCGTTGTCCTTGCGCGTGACCTGTAGCAAACGAAACCCTCTTCAATCCAGGCGCGCCTCGCGCGCGAGCCACAACGGTAGCACCGGGCGAAGCGGCGATACAATCATCGAAATGACGAAACAACTACAGCTTGCTAAGGACGAGATGCGGGTTTTATACACGACGAACCGGCAAGGCAGTGAGTCGTTTGGCCAGAACTCACTGTGCTGCCGGCTCGCGGTTGGAAAATCCCGGTGCCCCTGCGTTTCGTCGGGGATGGACACAGCATCCACGTTGAAACGAAGGGGCTGGCCGGGTAAGACACCGGATAGACGGTGCGGCAGTGGAGTTCCGGCTCCCCTGCCCACTCCCTTCAGGAGGTTCCCAGCCAATACGATCCTCGCGGACCCCGAGGGCTGGAACGGTCCGAACTAGTGTGGCCACCACTCGACGCTATCCCGGCTTAAGCCGACGTCGCGGCGATGGCCCCTCTCACCCGGTTGGAGACGTATGCCACGCCCCGCACCTGAACCGCATACTCACCTCGGAACTTCAGTGAGCAGGAAACCTGTTCGGCGAAGTCGCATGAAATGTATCAAGCCTGGCAAATCCATCGATACGAGGATCGAAGAGCCATCAGCTGATAAGCGGAGCGGCCGAGTGGGAATAGACAGAGAAAGGTACGACAGCGACCACTGGGGCAACAATGCCAAGCAGGACAGGAAAGTCGAAATTCTGTCTCCCAATTCAGGACAGGAGAAGGTGGAGAAGACGCGACCGGATTGTGCAAAGCTCGGGGAAAGGGCGTGAATCGGACGGGGATTAATGCGCAAGGTCGGTCACTCAGACCAATTCAGACCGGATAGCCAAGCCAGCGCAAGAACGCCGGACGCGTTTTCGGCCCCGATCGACGCCGGTTCCAGACTTTGATCTTTTCCAGGAAGGGGTCGCTCTGTCGTTCATTCCAGGTGACAACATCGCACAGCTCGCGCTTGGTAACTTTTCCATCCCAGTCGTGCGGGCACTCGACGATGTCGCTAATGGCGATGTCGACCACAGCCCGGGTCTCGCTCAGCTCCACCTCAAAAGGATGCT
This sequence comes from uncultured Dehalococcoidia bacterium, assembly GCA_964655365.1. Taxonomy (GTDB): domain Bacteria; phylum Chloroflexota; class Dehalococcoidia; order Bin125; family Bin125; genus JAPUIR01. Next base: position 16,066 of record CAZZMQ010000033.1, read on the forward strand.
CGCGGCAAGTGACAGGACGATCTTCATAGATCGTGCACCGGTCGTTCTCGTCGAGAAAGATGCAAGCCCCGCCGAGGCGGTGTTTGAGTGCCATGACGGCGCGGACCTGATGGGGCCCATGCGCGAACCGGATCCACCAGCCAGCGCGCCGCTCAATCTTGGCTTCGTCCTCGTTGACGAAGCGGAGAAAGTCGAAGGGACGCTGGCCGGTCCCGTCTATGAGGCGATCGACGTCAGCGTCGGTCACCATCACGACTGTGCCGCGGCAACAATTGCCGCAGCCCGTGCAGCGAAAGCCGAGGTATTTTTCCCAGTCGGGCACCGCAGATCCTTCGACACTTCCCGATTCGGGAGGGGTGGGAAACGCGATGAAGCGTATCAGTGCAGCCGGTTAGCAGCGCGTCGGAGTTAGCAGCCAAGCTGAGCAGCAAGGGCATGAAATGTTGGGGCAACGTAGTCAAAGGATGGGTCGGGGTTCAGGTCGACATCGCGGGTGGGGCCAGCCTCGTCTGGGCGAGGAATGAAGGCAGTGCGCAAACCCACTGCCGCTGCTGCTTGGAGATCACCTTTGTGGGCGGCGACCATCATTACCTCGGTCGGTTCGCAGTCAAGGATCTCTACTGCGCGCAGATAGCATTCAGGCTGGGGCTTGAAGGCTCCGATCACATCAGCGGCGAGCAGGCAATCCCAGTGCAGCCCGGCATGCTTAGCCATGTTGGCCAGCAGTGCGATGTTGCCGTTAGAAAGCGTGGATAAGACGAACCGGCTACGCAACCGCTGCAGGCCTCCAACCGAGTCAGGCCAGGGGTCGAGCCGGTGCCAGGCTCGGTTGAGGTGGATCGTTTCCGCTTCGCTGAGCTCGATACTACGCTCCGCCAGCAACTTATCGAGCTGTAGACGGTGCAGCGAGTCAGCGGTCTGGAAGGGCAACTCTCCTTCGAAAACGCGTCTCATGCCCCCCACATAGCCCTCATAGCGCCAGGAATCAACGAAGGACTCCCAGTCGGAATCGATCGACTTCTCCTCGCCAAGGCTGCGCAACTCACGGAGGACGGATCCGCGCCAATCGACGACGGTTCCGAAGACATCGAAAGTCAGCGCACGGATCTCAGGAGGCATGTTCAGTTGCCTTTCCGCTAGCGCTGAGTTTAGTCGACTGGAGAAGATGTTTCGACGAAAACGCCATCATGCGGGTTTTGCTCAGCCCACGACTCCGCCGTGGTCTCGTCGCGGTTGCTCCAGCTGCAGCGCACCCAAATGCCATCTGGGATCCCTCTGACGGGCAGGGAGGCGGCGCGCAAGTCCAAGATATAGCCAGATCGGGCGCCGATCACGAGGCTGTCACCGGCACGGACCAGGCTGCGTCGGGGGCGCTCCAAGATGAGAACATGGACCACTACGTCGCGGGCCGCGCCGTCGCCGCTGTTGACGATCTGGACTTCGTCGTCATCGCCCAGCAGGCGGCGTGGGAGGAGGTGGGCAGGAGCGTTGGTCAGGCCAAGCAGTTCTTGCTCATCAAGGTTCGCAGCACGCGGCCAATTCCAGCGGGGCTGTGGCCACGTACACAACCAGCGCCAGAGGAGCGAGAGCCCAATCGCGTACGGAATGCGTCGCATGGGCGAGAGACTATCGGGCCGAGCCACCGTTGTCGGTGAGTAAATCTAGGTATTTGAGCCCGGATCCGGTGAGCAGGAGCAGAATGCGCTCGTCCGATCGAACATCACCCCGCTGGAGTAGGGCGGGAAGGGCAGCGACCAAAGCTGCCGCTTCGGGCGCTGCCAAGATGCCGGTGCTTCGGGCAAGCAAGCCGAGGGCTTCGATGATAGCCCCATCACTGACGGCGATTGCGGTGCCGCCGCTGTCGCGGATGGTCCGCAAGATAAGGTAGTCGCCGATCGCGCCGGGAACCCGCAGTCCGGCTGCAATCGTCTGAGGCGCGGCGATCGGTTCGCCAAATTCAGCCCCGGTGTCGAAAGCTTGGACGATGGGAGCACAGCCCTCGGCTTGGACGGCGATCATGCGCGGGCGACGATCGTCGATCAGACCAAGATCCTGGAGTTCGTCGAACGCTTTCCAAATCCCGATCAAGCCCGTACCACCGCCAGTTGGATAGCAAATTACGTCGGGCAGAGACCAGTCCAGCTGCTCAGCGATCTCGAAGCCCATCGTCTTCTTTCCTTCCAAGCGGTAGGGCTCCTTCAGTGTGGAAACATCGAACCAGCCGTGCTGGTCTGCAGCAGCGAGCGCAACGCGGCCAGCATCAGAAATGACGCCGTCGACTAACTCGAGGCGGGCACCGACCGAGGTCACTTCGAACTGGTTGGCGAAGGGAGCGTCGCGCGGCATGAAAACCGTGGCTTGGAGGCCGGCCGCAGCAGCGTACGAGGCGAGTGCGCCACCCGCATTGCCAGCAGTGGGGATTACAAACTCTGTCCGGCCCAGCTCCTTGGCCTTGGAGACGGCCGCACTGAGGCCACGAGCCTTAAAACTGCCAGTGGGGTTGAGACCTTCGTCTTTGAGTAAGAGATCACCAAAGCCGAGCGTGTTGCCCAGTAGTGAGGCGGAAAAGATAGGAGGCCAGCCTTCGCCCAATGTCACGATGTTGGCATCGTCCAGAACAGGCATGAGTTCGCGGTAACGCCAGATCGAGGTTGCGCGGCCAGGCAGGCTGTCCTTAGTTAGCGTGCGAGCGGCAACAGCGGTGTCATAGCGGGCGACCAACACTTTGCCGCAGGCAGGGCAGGTCCGCTGGGGCAGAGCGGGATCGGACTCCTCACCGCAGTAGCTGCATTCAAGCGTTGTCAGCGCGGAGGGGAATGGCACTGTACATCCTGACGGGTCAGCGGCGCGTCCGGTGCACCGTGCGAGATTCCAGCGTGCAGGGAAGGACAATCGCGGTCAACCATCTCGGGTCAGCACTTGGTCAGTCGCGACTCGCGGTCGGATCGTGATCTCGGCCGCTTGTTCGGTAGGCCAATGACCGTACGCTGATCAGCGATCCTTGCTTTTCTTCCTACAGCTTCCACCAGTTTTCCGTTTTCGTAGCGAACTCGACATTCCTGCACTTTCGTTCGGAATGCATCCTTGTCTCGAAATCATCGTCTGATATGCAGGACCTTCGGAAGGGTAGCCGAGTCCCATTACTGTCGGTGCAGGCGAGAGTCTCAATATAGATGGTGGGGTCGCGGCCGAGATCTGGCCTCGCCGGATCGGGCAGGAAGATCGTTGGCCGCGGGGTCCACTCTAGGCACGCCCAACAAGGTGCTGGCATTGCCAATCGGCAGAAGACCGATAAAATCAGGGTAGGTCTCCACTATTCTCAATCGTAAGCAGTCTCATCAGTCGTAATCAGCGATCGGATTACCAGGCCCAGTCACGCCGTACTCTTTCCGACGATGCCCCGAGACTCAAAACCTGTCGGATTCAAACGATATGTGCGTGACATGGACGGACTTTTCCTTCCACCAACTAAAAATCGAAGATGCCGTGCAGGGCCGTCTTAAGGTTTAGACAGTGGCAAACGAAATACTGTTCAACGCGTTCAACATGAACTGCATCGCCCATCAGTCGAGCGGCCTCTGGCGCCACCCACGTGATCGGTCGCGCGAGTACACCTCGATGAGTCACTGGAAGTCACTCGCGAGAACGCTGGAGCGAGGCCTGTTCGACGGCATATTCCTCGCGGACGTGGCCGGCGTCTACGACGTCTATGAAGACTCGCCAGCGGCCGCCATCCGAGCGGCGATGCAAATTCCGGCGAACGACCCCTTCTCAATTATTCCTGCGATGGCGGCCGTGACTGAGCACCTCTCCTTCGGGGTTACCGGTTCGATCCCCTACGAACCTCCTTATTCGTTCGCCCGGCGCCTCTCCAGCCTCGACCATCTCACCAACGGTCGGATCGCCTGGAATGTGGTGACCGGCTACCTCGACAGCGCGGCGCGCGGCGTGGGTAGGGAGCAGCAGACCGCCCACGACACTCGCTACGAAATCGCGGACGAGTATATGGAGGTGGTCTATAAATTGTGGGAGGGAAGCTGGGAGGACGAAGCGGTCGTCTACGACAAGAAAGGTGGTGTGTTCGCAGACCCTAGCCGCGTGCATCAGATCTCTCACGAGGGTAAGTACTTCCAGCTGAGCGCCATTCACCTCTGCGAACCCTCACCACAACGGTCTCCTGTGATCTTCCAGGCCGGTGGATCGTCGAAAGGGCAGGATTTCGCTGCCCGCCACGCCGAGTGCGTATTCATCGGCGCCACGCAACCGGCTGCTACGGCAAAAAGAGTAGAGAGCCTGAGGGAGCAGGCGGACCGGGCTGGGAGGGACTCTAGCGACCTGAAAATCTTTGCCATGATGGCAGTCGTTGTCGCGGAGACCGACTCAGCGGCGCTAGCCAAGTTCGAGGAGTACAAATCGTACGGACTGATGGAGGGATCGCTTGCATTGATGTCAGGGTGGCGCGGGGTGGACCTGTCGCAATTCGACATGGATGAACCGCCGCGGGACTTCTCCGAAGACGCTATTCAGGGAGATGAGCCGCCGTCGTCCCACAATCCCACCGTCCGGCAACTGGGCGAGGAACTAGCGGTCGGTGGTTCGGCAAATGTGATCGTGGGATCGCCACAGACGGTCGCCGACGAACTTGAGCGCTGGATGGAGACAGGAATCGACGGGTTCAACTTGGCCTATACCGTGCTTCCCGAGTGCTACGAGGAGTTCGTTGATCTCGTGGTGCCAGAATTGCAGTCGCGGGGCGTATACAAATCGCGCTACCGGGAGGGCACGTTGCGTCGAAAACTGTTTGGGACCGGCGACCGATTGCCGGCGTCACACCCAGCTGAAGGATTTCGGCGTCGCTGAAGGATTCGTTAAGTTCCTCACGGACCTAGTCAACGAATCCAGCCACTCGGACCACGTCAGTTCTCTAACGCGCTCCACGCCGGATTTTAACCCTGCCTTCACAAGAACGCGCTGGGCGGTCGAGCAAAGTCGGAATCGTCTACCGCCTTTCCTCAGCAAGAAATCAGCCGTGGCACACGGCGTCGCGTAAAACGCGGATGATGCGTCCAGCGCGGCAAATCCGCGGGCATTGGACGCCCGAACCGCGGATCGGAACCTCACCACGATCGGTCACAGGCTGTTCCTTCAAACAAATTGAAACGGATCCCATTTCACGGGCGAACTTGGAAACCTATCCTCGAGCGCATCTCCGGGAAAGAGCAAAGTCATGACGGTCACACGCGACATCCTGGACGGCGTTGCACTGATCACGATCGACGACGGCAAAAAGAACGCGATCACGCATGACATCCTCGATCGGCTGGAGTAGGCGCTAGACACGGCGGAGGCGGAGGCAATCGTATTATCCGGCCAACCCGGATCATTCTGTGCCGGCTTCGACCTAGCGACGATGACCGGGAGCGATCGGGAGGCGGCGCGGGCATCGAGCATCCGTGGCGGCGCTATGGCAGTACGACTGTTCGGATTCCCCAAGCCGCTCGTCGCAGCCTGCACTGGGCACGCATTCACGATCGGAACCATCCGGCTAGCGGGCTGCGACACGCGCATCGGCGAGGAGGGCCCATTCAAATTCGGCATGCGAGAGAC
>CAZZMQ010000033.1:21682-25328 GCA_964655365.1 uncultured Dehalococcoidia bacterium
CAATAATCTGCATGCGTTGTGCCAAGACATGGAATGGGCTTACCAGATTGGGCCGTGCTGCCACTCAAAGAGCGTCTCAGTCAGGCATACTTCCTCGCCGCCGTCACCCAGTCCCAGACCTTCGATCCGCTGGGCGCGTCAGAAGCAGGATTTCTGGACCGGCTCGTACCAGGAGGGCAGGTCGTGGAAGATGCTTGTGCACTGGCGAAGAAGCTATCCCAACTCCCTGCCCACGCGTACGCCGGCAACAAACTCAGTAGGCGTGGTGATGTGCTAGAACGAATGCGCGCCAGACTCAGCGCGCGCTGAACCAAAAGTGTCGGGCCACTGCGAGGTGACAGCCCGCCATGGCACCAGGACGGACCCCTAAGGAGTACCTGATGACCATCCACACCCCTATCTGCGACATCCTGGGAATCGAGCACCCCATCCTGCTCGGCGGCATGATGGGGATCAGCAACGGGCGACTCACCGCCGCCGTCTCGAACGCCGGCGCGCTCGGTACGCTCTCTAGTGCAACCTTCGGCGTGGAGGGCACGCGTCGTGAGCTCGGCGTGATCGCAGAGAGCACCGATCACCCGTTTTCCGTCAACCTGCCGCTCTTCCATCCGATGGTCCCGGACCTCCTGGAACTGTTGCCCGAGTTCGGGGTACGCATCGTCACGACCTCCGCGGGCAACCCCGCCAAATACACCGAGCGTCTCAAGGAGATGGGCATGTACGTAATCCACGTCGTCTCCTCCGTAAAGACGGCGCGGAAGGCCGAGCAAGCCGGGGTCGACGCGATCGTAGCGTCAGGCAGCGAGTCCGGTGGCAAGGTGTCCCCAGACGAAGTGCCCACAATCTCCCTGCTTCCCCAGGTCGTTGAGGAGGTGGGTATTCCCGTGCTCGCTGCGGGCGGGCTTGCCTCCGGGCGAGGCCTGCTAGCGGCGCTGGCGTTCGGGGCGCAAGGAGTTCAACTGGGCACCCGTTTCGTGGCCTCGGACGAAGCGCCAGTGCACGACAATTGGAAGCGCGTGCTTGTGGAAGCCGGCGATGACGCGACCGCCATCGCGCTCCGAAACTCCTCGCCCACCCGGCTGATTAAGAACAACTTCTGGGAGGAGTTCAACGCGCTCGACGAACCGGGTAAAGGAGCGATGGACTATATGCCAGTCCAGGGCGCGGCCACTAAGCGCATTCCAGAGGATGCTGACGGCTCACAGGGCTGCTACGCCTCGGGCACCGGCTCCTGTCTAATCCACACGATCAAGCCCGCCGCAGAGATCGTTCACGACATCATCGACGAGGCGGAGCGCGGGATGGACGCAATGCAGGCGGCCTTCGACCCCGCGCCGCCACAAATCTTGTCGAGCTAATGCGCGGCTACTTCCGGGAGTGCCCGACCGGTTGCTTCCCGTTCGCGTACGTTCCGTGACATCGAACCCTTCGATATCGGCCAGGGCGATCATAAACCCGTCCTCAGTGCGCACCCCATGACAACGCTGAAGTCTCGGCGCCCGCCTCGAAGTTCATCGAACTAGAGAAGCAGGGAAGGCGTCACACTGGCTCGAAGCCGATCCCCATCTACGGAGAGAACGGAGATCCGCTCACTAGGGTCCAAGTCGCCGGCGATTCCAAGTTAAGGAAGACGGGCTGCAAACGCTGCAGCTCGGTGATCTGCGACAGGAAAGCTGGTTGGCCAACACGGTAAGAAAGCCAGCCTTGTGATGTCGCGTCGAACACGAAAGCCGCGGCGAGGCCATCGACGCCCGCAAAAATATCCACCATGGAGCCACTCACGCCGGTGTAGGACACGAGGTTCCAACCCTCGTGCAGGGCAATCGATTCCGTCACGCCCCCCACTAAGGCATCCAGTAGATCGATAGTCACGGCGCTCGTCGAGTCAAGGAAAAGTGCGTCGCCTTGCTGCAAACTTGTCACGGAATTGAGGAATGGGGGCACTCCGACCCGGAAGGAATCGTAGCCCTGCGTGTCAGCATTGAAGCGATACACGCGCGTCACCCCCCCACCAAGAGAATCGACGAAGTCCGCGACGGCGGTGCCGGTCTCGCCGAGGAATGTCAGGGTGTTGAAGCCTCCCGCCAGCGAGAAAGATCGAGTTGCCCCTGGCAGGAAAAAGTCGATCTGCCAGTCCTCCAACCCTGCCGGAAGTGTGGTCCCCGCGGGGGCCAGCATCAAACCGTCCAGCCCTTCCCCGATATCGAAAATCGCGGTTTCCGGAGGAGCATCCCAGCCTGCAGTGTAGGGGAAGTCCGCCGGCAAGACGACTTGTACACAGTCCCCGCCGATCGTCGCCAGCTGCGCGCCCGAGTGGTAGCCAAACGCAAGTGCAAGATTCTCCTCAAGCGACGTCACCGAATAGGACGCTGCTGAGAGCTCAGCCTGGCTACAACTGTTCGTTTGAGCGACCCCAAATTCCACGGCAGCCTGGTACTGACTCGTACGGAGCCCAGCTGTCACGGATGTTGCATCGGCGTCGTCGGCCGCGTCGTCGGCCGCGTCGTCGGCCGCGTCGTCGGGCGCGGCGGCGGCCGCGTCGGCGGCCGCGTCGTCGGCCGCGTCGTCCCCAATCCCGAACGCCTTGAAGTCGAGGGTCGGGGTCCCCCCGCCGTCGGCACCCACCCGGTCACTCACCAGCGGATTGTGCGTCTCGCTCATCGTCGGGTCATGCGCCCCGCTCTCAATTGGGTTGTGGAGGCCGCTCATGTTCGGGTTGTGGACGTCGCTCACGGCGGGATCATGGGCGCCGCTCAGATTAGGGTCGTGGTAGCTGCTGAGGTCCACGTCGTGCGCTCCGCTGACCGTCGGATCGTGGGCATCGCTGAGGGTCGGGTTGTGTGCCCCGCTCTGGACTGGGTCATGCTGATCGGACACTACCGGGTCGTGCTGGGCACTGGCCGCCGCATCGTGGAGGCCGCTCAAGTCCGCGCTGTGTCCACCCGCATCACTGAGCGCCGGATCGTGCAGCCCACTGACCGTAGGGTCATGTTCCCCGCTCAGCGCCGCATCGTGGACGCCGCTCTGCAAGGGATCATGCGCGTCCGAGAGCGTGGCATCGTGCGCGTTACTGGCGAGCGGATCGTGCGCCGCGCTCAGGACAGTGTCGTGCCCCCCGCTCAGGGTCGGATCGTGCAGATCGCTGAGTGACGCGTCATGGCCGCTGCTCACGAACGGATCGTGGCCGTCCGAGAGCGTGGCGTCGTGTAGGCCGCTGGTGAACGGCGTATGGGAATCACTCACCGCCGGATCGTGCGCGTCACTGAGCGTAGCGTTGTGGACCCCGCTGACCAGTGCATCATGACTATCACTCACCGTCGGGTCATGGGCGTCACTCACGGTTGGCTCATGAATGCCCGAAACGAACGCGTCATGCTCCATTTCCGCGACACCACTCACGAGGGGATCGTGCGCTGCACTAACGGCCGCATCGTGCGACGCGCTGACGACGGGATCGTGGGCGTCACTCAGGCTGGGGTCATGCCCCCCGCTTGCGAACGGGTCGTGAGCATCTGAGAGGGCGGCGTCGTGGTTGCCGGAAACGGATGGGTCATGCAGGCTACTGAGCGCCGCATCGTGACCGTCACTGAAGGTGGGATCATGGCTCCCGCTCAGCGCCGCGTCGTGCGCCCCACTCCGCATCGGA
>CAZZMQ010000034.1:0-7622 GCA_964655365.1 uncultured Dehalococcoidia bacterium
CCCCACCCCATCCTCCCGTCCCCTCTACTTCCCCCGGCCCCGGCCCCTCGCCCCCCGCCCCCTAGGAACGCCCCCATCAGAGCGTTGACGATCGGGCTCAGCGCTGACAAGGAACGATAAAATGCGGATCTTCTTGGACACTGCCAACATCGACGAGATCGCCCAAGCTACCGCTTGGGGTGTCTGTGATGGTGTCACGACCAACCCCAGCCTCTTTGCGAAAGAGGCTGGGGTTGGTGGGCCGAGCTATCGAGAGCGGATTCAAGAGATCGCCGCCATCGTCGATGGACCGATCTCCGCCGAATGCGTAACGCGCACAGCGGACGAATTGGTGGAGGAAGCGCGGGAGCTGTCCTCGTGGCACCGGAACGTCGTCGTCAAGATCCCGAGCGACGAGCCTGGTCTCGAAGCGATTAGCCGCGTCAGTGCCGAAGGCATTCGCGTGAATACCACGCTGATCTTTTCGGTCCACCAAGCCCTGCTCGCGTCGAATGCCGGCGCCGCCTTCGTCAGCCCCTTCATCGGACGGCTGGATGATATCGGTCAGGACGGCATCCAACTCGTGCGCGATACCGTGGACCTGTTCGACCGCTACCACCTCACAACTCAGGTGATCGCCGCGAGTGTGCGCCATGTCGGCCACGTTCAAGCCTGCGCCGCGTCCGGCGCCCATATTGCGACGCTGCCCCACAAGGTCTTGCAGCAGATGGTCAAGCACCCGCTGACCGACAAAGGTATCGCCGCGTTCTTGGCCGACTGGGAGAAGGCCAATGCCACCGCTTCTGAAATCCCGGCTTCGATGCGTGCTGAGGCCAGTTCCTGACTCTGTGTCTGCGTTACCGTAGGGCGGTCTTCCGGAGAGGACGTATCCGCTGTGAAAACGGCGTAGGCTACGCTCTTGACGCCCAAGCGTCCGTCTCTCTACGATCGGCAGGTAGTGCCGCAGAGTGCGGGGACCACCCAACCTCGGCACAGCCCAGCTTTCGCCCAGTGCAATAGCCCGGTGCAGTCTGTCGTGCCGCGCGCTTCGGCGAAGCCGTGATTGCCTCTAAGCGTCAGCAGGTCGAATTGAATCCTATTGAGCAAGGTCCATCGTCTTGAATATCTCTGAACTTGAAGGCCTCACGCGCGAAGCGTTGATCGAGATTGCCAAAGAGAATTCCGTCAAGGGTGCCGGAAGTCTAAAGAAGCAGGAACTGGTCTTCCGTATTTTGCAGGCCAGCAGTGAGAGTGAGGGCGATCTTTTTGCTGGTGGCGTCCTCGATCTCGTCGACGACGGATACGGGTTCCTTCGCAGCGAGACCATGTTGCCTTCACCGTCCGATGTTTACGTCTCGCAGTCGCAGGTTCGCAAGGCCGCCCTGCGCACCGGTGATTACGTCACCGGCACTGTGCGCACCCCCAAGCAAGGCGAGAAGTACTACAGCCTCGTTCGTGTCGATCTCGTTAACGGGATGAGTCCCGACGAAGCGCAGAAGCGGCCCTACTTCGAGAACCTCACCGCCGTTTTCCCCAACGAGCAGTTCTATCTGGAAATTGACGACCCAACGGAACTGTCGGGTCGCCTAATCGACCTCGTCGCGCCGATGGGTCGCGGCCAGCGTGGACTGATTGTCTCGCCACCAAAGGCGGGCAAAACCATGCTGCTCCAGGCCATCGCAAAAGGCATCGCCAATAACCATAAAGACGCACACCTGATGGTGGTTCTGATCGGGGAGCGCCCCGAAGAGGTCACGGACATGCGTCGCACTGTGATAGGCGAGGTCTTCGCTTCCACCTTTGATGAGCCGGTTGAAGATGGTACCCGGGTCGCAGAGATGGCACTGGAGCGGGCCAAACGTCTGATGGAGTGCGGCAAGGATGTCGTCATTCTGATGGATTCGATTACGCGGTTGACACGTGCCTACAATCTGGAGATGCCGCCTAGTGGGCGCACCCTCTCCGGGGGAATCGACCCGATCGCGCTCTACCCGCCCAAGCGCTTTTTCGGCTCCGCACGCAAAGCGGAGGACTGTGGCAGCCTCACAATCATCGCTACTTGCCTCGTGGACACCGGAAGCCGGCTTGACGATGTTGTTTTCGAAGAGTTCAAGGGAACTGGTAACTGGGAAGTGCGTCTTGACAGGAAACTGGCTGAGCGGCGCATCTACCCCTCGATCGACATTGCCGCTAGCAGTACCCGTCGCGAGGAGCTTCTGCTCGGCTCCGACGCGATCCAGAAGATCTGGTTGCTGCGTCGTATGATGTCCATGCTGTCCTCCTCCGGGGCTAGCCAGACTGAGCCCACGGAGCGTCTGTTAGACCGACTCTCACGTACGAAGACGAACGAGGAATTCCTCGAAAGTCTCGCTACCGCCGAGGCCTAAAGGCAACGCGTGCGCCAATGCGGATCGGCGGTACCTTCTCGCTAGGCTGTACTTAGCTCGGAGCGACCGAAGGCTACGCCTTCCACGTCGACTGAACGCCTTCTGTGCTATGGGTAAGACTTGCCCCTAGCCAGCGAAACTAATCTGCAGGAGCGGATTGCCCTCAGGTGGTAGCTCGATCTTGCCCCGGCGCAGTGTGGTCAGTTTACCGGCGTCAAACCTGGGTACCTCGTCGATAAGCGCCTTTGGAACATGGTCTTTCTGGGGGCTGGTATCCCGGACAGCGGGATTGAACCGATGAGAGGACGCCCGCAGGAGCGTGCCCTTCGAAGCCTCGAGAAATCCGCTCGGCAAGTTTTGGTGGATCTCGCTCTGCGCTAGTCGGTCTCTCCGCGGGGGTTCAGCACCAGCACGGTCGTTGTCTCGGGCAGGTCACGCCGTGTCAGGTTGACGTGATTGTCGACAGCTTCTGGCATCGAGGCACCGGTTGCCTTGAGGAACGCCTCGACGCCGTCCAGTGTGCCTTTTTCCGACCCCGCTTTGTAGAGCATCGGGATCACCAATGGGGGCTCCAACATTCCCATGACTTCCGCTGCGCTGGCGGTGTTCATATGACCGTTGCCGCCGATCGGTAACAACACCACGTCGGCTCGGTTGAGCTCTTCCAGTGCGGCTGCTGAGGGCGCTGCGGTCATATCGCCGAGATGTGCCACGATCAAATCATCGATTGTGACGATGAAAGCGATGTTGCGTTCCGCGTTGCCCTCGTTCGACCCGCCCGGCGTTTCGACCCCGGTCACCAGCACGTTCTTTATCTCGAATTCGCCGGGACCAGAGAGGCAGTGTTTCCAATCTCCGCCCACTCCTCCGGACCAAGAGTGCTCGGGAGCTTCATTCGAGACGGTTACGAGGTCGGCCTGCGGTCGGTTGAGCCGGAACCCCGTGCTGGAGGGTGCAGGATCCATGACGACGGCGGCATCCCGTCCACGTATACGGAATGCCGCGTGACCAATCCAAGCGATATCCATCACAGAGACTCCTAGAGCAGTACGTTGACTTCGTCGCCTGGCTCCGGCTGGTGCCGCATGATCAGGAGCGACGCGTTCTGGCCCATTGTGCCGTAGGCGCTGACGACGGCACCGTAGAGATGGTCGCGGCGCGGTTCGCGCGCCAGATCCAACTCACATTCCGGATCAATCTCACTATATGTCGCGTGCGGCGGCACAACTCCTTCGGCGAGTGCAAAGCAGGCAGCGACGGCAGAGATTGCCCCTGCGGCGCCCACTGTGTAGCCGACGCTCGGACTGACGGCGGTGATGTACATGTCTTGGATCCGGGAGCCGAATGAGCGTTCTAGAATATCGGTTTCCCGCTTGTCTCCGTCGATGGTGCCGATTCCAGCAGCCATGACCAGATCAACCTCGGCCGGTGCCTTACCCGAATTGCGGAAGGCATTGCCGATTGAGCGACGAGCGATGTCGACATCGCTCGGTGGTTGGCCATCGGCGGGCGGGCCCGCCGTCTGGGCACCACCGGTCAACTCGGCGTATATCCGGGCTCCCCGCTTGACCGCGATCGAGCGTTCTTCCAAGAGTAGGGCGGCTGCCCCCTCACCCAGAACTATGCCCCGTCGCTGCAGGTCGAAGGGGCGCTGGCCGCTCGGTTCGGCACCGTTAGCGAGTAGCCCGGCTTCGTCGTATGCATCCAAGACTTCGTCATATAGTGGTGCCTCGGCTCCGCCGGCGATGGCGGCGCTAATTGCGCCCGATCGGATCAGGTCCGCGGCCTGCAAGATTGCGACTACGCCAGACGCGCCGTCGGCGGCGATCGTGAAGGCTGGTCCCGCGATGTTGAGCCCGATCGTGACCCCGGACAGACCCGATCCCAGGCGTCCCCGTCCGGCTGCTTGGCCGGGTCCATGTGCCGTGCCGAGCAGCGCACCCACTTGGTAAGCATTCTCGGCGTTGAACGTGATTCGGGCATCTGCCACTGCCTGTACGGCGGCATCGAGTGCGAATTGCTCGCTGCGGCCAAGCAGCTTCGTGAAACGTTCAGGTACTCCGGCGGGCCCAGCATATTCGCCGATCTGGCCGGCCGCTCCACGTGGGTGCTCCGTCACAGCCGTGCGTCCGTCCAGCAAGGCGGCCCAAAGATCGGGTGCGCTGGGGCCGGCGGCTGTGATTGCGCCTAACCCCGTTACCACAACACGACGGTCGTGTGATGCTTCGGGTGCGGGATCGTGGCCGAAATTCATCGTCATGAGACGTTTAGTGTCGCCAATCCGCGCGGCCAGTACCAGAGAAGTTTCTGACACATAAGCGTGAGCGGTTCTGGTAGGTATTGCTTTCTCGGCGGGAATCAGGATTAGCCTTGTTGACCCTCAAAATCTTAGCCTGATACTATCGGGCAGTCGTTTTAGCACTCTCGGACTGAGAGTGCTAACGAGAGAGGCGTCAGGATGCCGCTGACCCAGCGCCGCGCGGGAATCCTGCGGCTCGTCGTCCACGAGTATATAGAGACTGCGTCGCCCGTGGGATCCAAGGCGATTCATGACAAGTACGCACTATCGACGTCTCCGGCCACGATCCGCAACGAGATGCAGGCATTGGAGGGTGATGGTCTGCTGACGCATCCTCACACGTCCGCGGGCCGCGTTCCCTCCGACGAGGGCTACCGGTTTTTCGTCGAGTCGCTGATGGGCCAGGTTGATCTCAGCGGTGAGGAGAAAGCTACGATTCGGCACCAGTTCTTCCAGGCGGCGCCTGAGCTGGATGAGTGGCTCGATCTGGCAGCGGTGCTCCTGGCCCGCTCCTTGGGCCTTCTGGCGATCGTCACGCCGCCGCGTGCTCGCCGACTGCGCGTCCGCCAGCTGCAGCTGATTGAATTACAAGAGTTGATGGCGCTCTTGATCGTGGTCCTGCAGGAAGCGCGCGTGCTTAAGCAACTCGTGACGCTACCTGAAGGTGCTAATTCTTCGGATCTGCCCCGCCTGGCCAACCGTATGAATGGGTATGTCGCCGGCCTTGACAGTGCGGAACTGCGGGCGGAAGCGACGACTAACGATCCCGTCGAAGCTGCCGTGCTGGAGACGTTGACGCGCGTGCTGGACGAAGAAGCCGTGCGTGAGAACGACCCTCGGATCGAGGGCTTCAGTGCTGTTCTCGCCCAGCCCGAATTTCAGGCTGACCAGAGCGGGGCTCTGGAGCTCATGTCACTGGTTGACCGGCATGCCATGGAGCGAATTATCCCAGTTGCGCCTGAAGGCAGTGAGTCGGGCGTGCGCGTAGTGATCGGTGACGAGAACGAAGCCGACGAATTGCGTAACTGCACTGTGGTTTTCGCCCCTTATCGTGCTGACCCGCTAATGACGGGATTTATGGGTGTGTTGGGGCCCACCCGCATGCCATACGAACGCAGCGTGGCCAGCGTGGGCTACATGACAGATCTGCTCCAGGAAATGATGGGGCGCGTCTACGGCTATTAAGCGGCTCGATCCGCGCCGGACGTAATCGACCAGCAAGAGATAGCAACGAGGATGCCAGTGAGTGATCCCCCGGAGCGAGCTTTCAGCGAGCCGTCCCACGACCAGAACCCTGAGACCTCTGATGACCCTGCCACTAAGGAGGAGAAGGCGCTCGGTGAGCCCACGGCGATCAGTGCAGCCTCGATGGCGGCGGAAATCGCGGAGCTCAAAGCCGAGCTCGAGAATCTGAAAGATGAGGCTGATAAGCGCCTTGTCGGCTGGCAGCGTTCGCAGGCCGACCTAGAGAACTACAAGAAACACTCGATTCAAGATCTTTCCGACCGCGTGCGGCTAGCCAAAACCAGCATTTTGCTCGACCTGTTAGCCGTCGTCGACGACTTTGAGCGCGCCCTTGCCGCCGACCATGAGACGGATCCGCTGGCCTGGATCGATGGAGTGCGTCTGATCGAAAAGAAGTTCTACGGTTTCCTGGAAGCGAAGGACTTGGCACCCATAGCAGCGGAGCAGCAACGGTTCGATCCGAATTTTCACGAAGCAATAGGCCAGGCGCCAGGCCCGGCAGGGCAGGTCATCGCCCAATTGCAGAAGGGCTATCTATTAGGCGAGAGGGTTTTGCGACCAGCCCGTGTCATTGTTGGCAGCGGCGACGACACCGAGGCTGTGGCCCCGACCGATGCGGTTACGGTGCAGGACGAAGTGAAAGATGCCGCGTCCAGAAGCGACCAAGAGACCATCGACGCTTCCGTAGCGGACGCGACCGAATCAGGATAGACAGGCGCCTCACCCAGGCGCTCAGGTAGGGAGACCCACATGACTCGCGTGATCGGTATCGATCTCGGCACAACCAACTCAGTCGTTGCGGTGATGGAAGGCGGTGAGCCCACCGTCATCCCTAACTCTGAAGGCAATCGCACCACACCTTCCGTGATTGCACAGACCAAAGACGGAGAGCGTGTTGTAGGCACGATCGCCAAGCGCCAGGCGATTACTAACCCGGAGAACACAATCTTCAGTATCAAGCGATTGATGGGTCGCCGTTACGGCGATGGTGAGATCGAGCGTGTACGCGACACGCTGCCTTACGAGATCGTCGAAGCACCCAACAATGACGCTTGGGTGAGGATGGGCGACAAGGACTACAGCCCGGCCGAAATATCCGCCGTAGTACTGCAGAAGCTCAAGGCTGATGCCGAGGCCTACCTCGGCGAGCCGGTGACCGATGCTGTCCTGACCGTGCCAGCTTACTTCGATGATAGTCAGCGCAACGCCACGAAGGATGCCGGGAAGATCGCCGGCCTCAACGTGTTGCGTATCGTCAACGAGCCCACCGCTGCGTCGCTGGCCTACGGACTCGATAAAAAGGAAGAGGAGTTCATCGCTGTCTATGATCTTGGTGGTGGCACTTTCGACATCTCGATCTTGGAGATCGGCGACGGGACCTTCCAAGTTAAATCGACCAACGGCGACACCACCTTGGGCGGTGACGACTTCGACCAGCGTGTGATCGACTTCCTCGTCGACGAGTTCAAGAGCGAGCAGGGTATTGACCTTAAGGAGGACCGCAACGCCCTCCAACGTCTCAAGGAAGCGGCCGAGAATGCCAAGATCGAGCTTTCCTCCGCCCAGGCGACGGAGATCAACTTGCCTTACATCACGGCCGATGCCAGCGGGCCTAAGCACTTCAACCTCAATATGACGCGCTCTAAGTTAGAGCAGATCACCGACGATCTTGTCAGCGGTTCGCTGGATCCCTGCCGCGCCGCCCTCGCCGC
>CAZZMQ010000034.1:7632-11449 GCA_964655365.1 uncultured Dehalococcoidia bacterium
GCCTAACCCGCGACCAGATCGACGAGATCGTGTTGGTCGGTGGTCAGACGCGGATGCCGCTGGTGCAGAGCAGGGTGCAGGAGTTCTTTGGCAAAGAGCCGAACCGATCCGTCAACCCAGATGAGGTTGTTGCGGTCGGCGCCGCCATCCAGGCAGGTGTGCTGCAGGGCGACGTCAAGGATGTTCTTTTGCTCGACGTGACCCCGCTGACGCTTGGGATTGAGACGCTGGGTGGCGTCCGGACTTCCCTTATCAACCGCAATACGACGATTCCCACCAGCAAATCGCAGACCTTCTCCACCGCGGCCGATAATCAGACGCAGGTGGAGATTCACGTATTGCAAGGTGAACGTGAGCTGGCTGGCGATAATAAGTCGCTGGGCCGCTTCATTCTCGACGGCATTCTGCCCGCGCCGCGCGGTATGCCTCAGATTGAGGTCACGTTCGACATCGACGCCAACGGTATCCTCAATGTCAGTGCTGCTGATAAAGGAACCGGGAAGGAGCAGCACATTACGATCCAGGCTGCATCTGGTCTTTCCGACGACGAGGTTGAGGCGATGCGCCAGGATGCCGAGGCCCATGCAGAAGAAGATGCTAAACGGCGTGACTTGATCGAACTGGTCAACCGCGCAGAGAGCGCGGCGTACGGTGCTGAGAAGATGCTCAAGGAGCAAGACGACAAGCTCGACGACGAGGCGAAAGTGGAGTTGCAAGGCAAGATCGACTCGTTGCGCGCCGAACTGGCCAAGGAGGACCAGGACGTTGAGGAACTCGATGTCAAGATGAACGACCTTAATCTTGCTCTGATGAAGGTAGGCGAGAAAATCTATGGTGGAACGGAAGGTGCCCCTCCCGGCCCAGACGGAGCTGGCCCCGGTGGCACTGGCCCCGGTGGCGCTGCACCCGAGGGCGAAACAGAAGGCGCCCCCGAAGGTGAAACTGTCGAGGGTGAATTTCGCGAGGTTTAGTACTCTGATCCCCTCATCACGCGAATTGGGGTATCCCATAGGCCTGCGCTAAGATTGCTAGAACTGTGTCCTACACGAGGCGCCTCAGCCGAGGGCCTCATGTTTTCCATTCGAATCTGTTTGTCCGGGGTACTTCCCTCGTCAGAAGTGACAAGTAATGCCCGCTGCTCAGAAACGCGACTATTACGAAGTCCTCAACGTTGGACGTGCCGCGTCCGCCGAGGAAATTAAGCAAGCATTTCGCAAGTTGGCGATGGAGTTTCATCCGGATCGCAACAAGGAGCCGGATGCCGGTGAGAAGTTCAAGGAGATCGGCGAGGCTTACGAGGTCCTCTCGGATCCACAGAAGCGCGCGAAGTATGACCAGTTCGGCATGCAGGCGGACTTTGGCCCCTCGCAGGGCTTCGAAGGATTTGATTTTGGTGGCTTCGGTGACATCTTCGACGCTTTCTTCGGTGGTGGGCAGCGTCGCCGCGGCCCAACACGTGGTGGCGATCTCCGCGTCGCGCTGGACCTGGACTTTGACGCCGCTGTCTTTGGCGCTGAGAAAGAGATTCGTGTCACCCGCATGGAGAACTGCTCGGTCTGTGCAGGATCGGGCGCAGAACCTGGCACGGAACGCCAAATTTGCGCACAATGCGACGGCAGTGGGGAAGTGCGCCGGGCACAGCGCAGTGTCTTCGGGCAGTTCGTCAATGTTTCTGCATGTGACCGATGTGAGGGCGAGGGTGAGATTGTGACTGACCCGTGCGCTAACTGTGGGGGTGTGGGCCGCGAGCAGCGCAACCGACGGCTCAAGGTCAAGATTCCATCGGGCGTCGACAACAGCTCCCACATGCGTCTGTCAGGTGAAGGCGATGCCGGTCTTTATGGGGGGGCATCGGGAAATCTCTACGTAGAATTACGAGTCAAGGAGCACCAGTTCTTCACACGCGACGGCGATGATCTTCACCTCGCGCTGCCGCTTAATCTGGCGCAGGCTTCACTCGGCGCCGACGTGGCGGTACCGACCATCGACGGGAAGCATGTCGATCTTGAGATTCCTGCCGGAACCCAGCACGGTGCCCTCTTTAAGGTGCGCAAGGCTGGTGTGCCACATCTCCGAGGTCGCGGGCGTGGCGACCTGATCGTGGATGTTTCGGTGCGTGTACCGCGGAAGCTGACCGCCCAACAGCGAAGCTTGATTGAACAGCTCTCGCAAACGCTTGAAAGTGCGGGCGAGCACGATGAGGACGGGATCTTGGCCCGCATCAAGGGCGCCTTCACCGCTTCCTAGCGGTGACACATGACTGATGTATCCGCAGGCCCCCAGATCTTTGAGCCGCAGACAGGCCTGTGGATGGAGGTCGCGCTGGTGGCGCGGCCTGCCCAAGCGGAGCAAGCTGCGGCGCTCCTGGAGCGCTTTATTGTCTCGGGCCTCAGCACGGCGCTGCCTTTCCTTCAGGGCGACGACTTTGGGCAGGCCAGTATCGATCTGGACGGTAACGCTCGCGTTAGCGGCTACATCCCACTGTCCGCTTGGGCGGGCCTTCGCGATGAGCTGGAACGCGCCCTGCTGGAAACCAGCTGGGATGGTGTTTCACCGACCCTGGAGCTACAGGAGTTGCGCCGCGAGGATTGGGAGACGGCCTGGAAGGCGTTCGTGCGCATCATGCACTTCGGTCGACTGGTCGTGCGGCCTACCTCCCTCTATTACGATGCTTGTCCTGACGATGTCGTCGTGCATCTCGAGTCAGGGCTGGCCTTCGGGACCGGGCAGCACGAAAGCACCCGGCTCGCTCTGAAGGCACTAGAACGATATTTACGGCCGGGCATCTCGGTCTTGGACGTGGGCTGCGGGTCTGGGATTCTCGCCTGCGCTGCTGGGATGCTTGGCGCAGAGCAGATCGACGCAGTGGACATCGATCCGCTCGCGGTTGACGCGACGCGACGTAATCTTGCTCTCAACGGCCTTGCAAGCTTGTCCTCTGTGGAGGAACTGGCGCAACCCCCGGCCGGAAAGGCGTACGATCTGATAGTGGCGAATATCACTGCGGGTATCCTCAGTGCGTTGATGCCAGCCTTGGCCGCAGCCACACGACCGGGGGGCATCTGCATTCTTAGTGGCATCATTGATTCACAAGTCGAACGTGTGCAGAGTGCGCTGAGTGCCACCAGTAATCAGGCCGCCCGTCTGAAATTCGAGGAGATCGCAGCGGATGGTGAATGGCGATCTATCGCAGCCACGCGCCCCCCGGCTCTTCCTAGATGAGCCGGATTTGGAGAATGCACATGTGCTGAGCAATGCTAGTTCGGGTGATGCCCTCACGATCCGGGGCCGCAGCGTGCATCGTTTGGGCCGTGTTCTTCGCCTGCGCCGCGGCGACCGATTCGAGATCGTGCATGAAGCTGGTGATGCTCTCATCGAAGCGGAACTTACTCGGATTGGCCCGGACAGTGTTGAAGCCCAGATCGCCAACTGGCGCCCGATCCAGGAACCCGTGTCGCCCTTTGTCTGGATCTGTCCCTCGGTTGTGCGTGCCCCGCGTTTCGATCTGCTCGTCGAGAAAACTACTGAGTTGGGTGTGCACGGTATCCGACCTGTACGGGCCACGCGTTCGCTGGCACAAGCGCATGGTCGGGAGCGGACGTCTCGATGGAGGCGGCTCGTGACGGAAGCGTCTGAACAGTGCCGTCGTGAGCGCCGCCCCATCGTCGATTCGCCAATCGACCTGCTCGACTTGGTCTCCGGACCTGTTCCTACCGACTGCCCCTCAGGCGGTTACCGGCGTCTCTTCGCCTCCGCGCGTGAACCCAATCGTCGCATTTCAGATGCCTTCGCCGACCGTCCCCGTCCTGTAATCGTC
>CAZZMQ010000034.1:11459-25212 GCA_964655365.1 uncultured Dehalococcoidia bacterium
ACTTCTCGTTGGACCAGAGGGAGGTTTCACCGAGACTGAGGCGACAGCCGCGCTTGATAACGGTTGGTTGCCGATTTCACTCGGGCCACGTCCGCTGCGAGCCGAAACAGCGGCCATCGTCGGTGCTGCGCTCGTGCAGGAGGCCTTGCGCGCTTGCGCGCCGTAGCGCTGAGGTCAGTGCTGTTTTACGTCTCGACTTGATTCGGTCCCTGGATCGAATCGCTCACATCGAACGTGGCCAGCGGGTCCGGGAAATCAAGCAGTCGGATCCACTGCACCGGATCGACCGTTACCCCATGGACGACGAGCTCCCAATGTAGGTGGGGCCCTGTCGCCAGTCCCGTTGCCCCGATCCTGCCCAGGAACTCACCTGTATTAACGACTTGCCCCGGCGTCGAGAAGACCTCTGACATGTGGTAATAGCCACTGAAAATTCCGCCGCCATGGTCAATTAGTACCCCATTGCCACGACGCCGAGTTTGTCCCACCCAGGCTACGACGCCAGCATTGGGTGCCAGTACCGGCGATCCGGAGTCGGCCCCGAAGTCGAGGCCCGTGTGATATTCCTCGGGCTTCCGCGAGTTGTAGGAACGGAGGAATCCGTAGCTTGAAGTAATCACCCCCGTCGATGGTTGGTCAAAGATGCCGTCCCAGTGGCGTTCAGGTGTTTCGATCGTCTGCACCGGGCCGCGGATTGCCTTGTCCTCGGCGATGACGAGGGGGTTGAGTAGGTCTGAGTTACTCTCGTCCAGTTCGACCACCTCAATAGGCCAGTTTGCTTCAGTCACATCAATCAGCGTCTCGCGGCGCATGATCGGCGTGCCGCCCGCATCCGCCACTGCGACGACAAGCGGCATTGGTCCCGGGGGCGTTAGCGCATCTAGTCCGAGGATGGTGAAGAAGCGGGATCCCTCACGCAGTAGCGAAATGAACTGGTTGTTGAAGGCGACGGAAGCGAAACCAGCCTCCGGTGCATCGATGGCGACGACAAACGATGCCCCCTGTCGCACGACGCGCGGGCTGATGTAGCTCAGCGGTTCAATCGCGATTCCGGATGCCTCTGCCGGCGGTCCAATCTGCCCGGGCGTGCTGTCATCACGCTCGGCTTGTGGGGATTCCGGCTCAGGGCTATTTCCGAATCCGATGGGAATCGGGCGTTCTTCGTCACCACATGCGGTCAGCGCTGCCCATGCGGCGAGGGCTAGCCCATTGCCCAGCACCCGCCGCCGGCTGAGGCGTCGGGGTGATTGGGATTCGATTGACTTATCAGAGAAGGCTCGGGACATTTTCTTGCATGGCCCTATCCACCCCTTCATCTTACTCGCTCGCTCGCGCGGCCAGTATTAAGCGTACCTAGTCGGCCGCGGTTGCAGTACCAAAGCCGTTAATCGTGGCGTTAGTTCCCGCGTTGACTGCGGTCGCGGGGTCGAAGACGAAGTCGGGGTCAGGGACCTCCGCCTCCCGGATCCATTGGATCGGATCAACGGGGACTCCGTGTACGATGACTTCCCAGTGGAGATGAGGGCCAGTGGAGAGTCCAGTATTGCCGATCCGTCCCAGGATGGCGCCGCGTGTGATCGGATCGCCCGATTCCGACTCGATCGAGGACAGATGCCAGAATGTTGTGAAGATCCCGCCGCCATGGTCGAGAATCACTCCTCGCCCTCGACGTTCTGTCTCGCCAACCCAGGCGACGACGCCGTTGTTGGGTGCGACGACGAGCTCGCCCAGCGTACCCGCGTGATCCATGCCGGTATGGAACTCGACCGGGTCTGCGAAGTTGTAAGATCGCAGTACCCCGAACGTTGAGGTAATGACGCCTTTAGCTGGCTGAAGGAAGAAGCCACTCCAGAGGCGCTCGGGAGTCTTGGCGCGCTGCACTTCCGTGCGCACGGCAAGGTCCTCCGAGACGACGGCGGGATCTAGCAGGCGCGAATTAGCATCATCGATCTCAACGAGCTCAACTGGCCAATCCGCTGGGCTAATCTCGATCTGGACTTCTTCAGTCAGGGCGGGACGGCCTTCCGCGTCAGCGACTGAGACGATGAAGGGTAGCGTACCCGCTACAGCATCGGCAGCGACCGGCAGAATTGTGAAAAGTCGGTTGCCCTCGCGTACGAAGGAGAAGAATTCTCCCGCGAACGCAACGGAGGCGGCTCCTGCCTCTTCTGAGTCCACCACCACGATGAAGGCGCTGCCCTGCCGCACCTTTTGCGGCTGTATGTAGATTAAGGCTTCCAACGGCAGCGCCTCAGGTTCCACCGGTGGGGTGGACTGTTCCGACGGTGCCACGGTTTGGTCGCCAGCGGTTCCCGCCTGCGACGCCGTGGCAGCCTCAAGCGCTAAGATTTCGTCCACGGTGAGCTGCGGCGGCTCCGCGGTGGTGGGGGCTGGGGCAGTATCAGCGCAGGCAGCGAGGCCGATCGTGGTGATTGCGATCGGGATTAACAAACGCTTCCAGACGAGATTTGGCCACTGCACGAGTGATCGGATCCCGCCGCCGCCCCGTATCAATTGGAACGAACTGTACCATCCGTCTCTCGTTTCCGGTCGGGGCGCTTCGACCAACGCCTTCCGCGGGTACCGGTGATATGCTCACACTCCTGCCTGGCGGGGATGGCTGGGTTCACGGGCGGTGGTGGTGATCTGGGTTCAAGACAACCCGGCAAGTGCGCGCGATAAACGCGTGCAGGAATGAGGGTCGCGTTTTGACTACACAAGTGTTCGATCCAGCTACCAGCCTGCAGGACATCATTGCTAATATCGAGCGAGTTAT
This sequence comes from uncultured Dehalococcoidia bacterium, assembly GCA_964655365.1. Lineage (GTDB taxonomy): Bacteria > Chloroflexota > Dehalococcoidia > Bin125 > Bin125 > JAPUIR01. The sequence goes on from CAZZMQ010000034.1 coordinate 14,236, forward strand.
TCTGGGGAAGACTTCGGAGGTTCGCCAAGCGGTTATTTGCCTTGTTAGCGATGGGCATCTTCTGGTCGAGGATGTCCCGGGTACCGGCAAGACGATGCTTGCGCGCGCCCTTGCAGTTACCACCGGCTGTACCTTCAGCCGAATTCAGTTCACCCCGGATCTATTGCCGTCCGACTTGACTGGTGTCTCGATCTACAACCAGAAAACTGGCGACTTTGAGTTTCGTTCAGGACCGGTCAGTGCGGAGATCGTGCTTGCCGACGAGATCAATCGCGCTACACCAAAGACCCAATCTGCTTTGTTGGAAGCGATGGAAGAACGGCAAGTCACAACCGATGGTGTGACCCGACCGGTGCCCCGGCCGTTTATGGTCATGGCCACGCAGAACCCGATTGAGTACGAAGGTACCTTTCCGTTGCCCGAGGCCCAGCTCGACCGCTTCCTCATGCGGATCCATATCGGCTATCCCGAACTCAGCGATGAGGTCGGGGTGCTGGAAGGCCAGCAACGCAGTCACCCGATTCATGAGCTGCAAGCGGTTGCGTCCCAAGAATCGATCTTGGCGCTCCAAGCCGCCGCGCGGGATATTTGGGTTGATCCTCTGATTAAGCAATATGTTGTCCAAGTGGCTGCAGCCACCCGAAGCCATGATTCTGTCTATCTGGGTGCCTCGCCACGTGGCTCCCTAGCACTATTTCGTGCCGCGCAGGCCAATGCCTTGATCGCCTCACGTGACTACGTTTTGCCCGACGATGTGAAAACCCTGGCTTACCCCACCCTTGGTCATCGCATCATCATCAGCCCGTCCGCTCAGGTTCGCAGTGTGGATGCCCGTCAAGTGGTGGAGGAGGTCTTGGACAACGTGCCCGCCCCTGGCTCGCGCGTCGGGGCGGGATGAGCTGGCATGGATCTGCGGTCCGCGTATCGCGCTAGTTTCGGCGAACGCCGCGCACTCTCATTCGCGTTCGTGTTGCTTATTGTCGTGTTTGGCATCGGCTTCTCGACGAACTTCTGGTTGCCCCTGAGACTCGGCTACTTACTGCTCTTTGGGCTGCTCCTAGCCTGGGGATGGACCCAACTGTCCGGCCGTGGCCTACGGGTTCGGCTCGGACGCGATGCAGAGCGAGTCCAGGCGGGGCAGACGCTCGTCGAGCGGATAGAGATCACGAATGAGGGTCGATTTCCCAAGCTCTGGCTCGAGGTCGAAGAGATATCCGATCTGCCCGGACTCGAGTCCAAGCACATCGTCTCGCTGGGTGGATCGAAGAGGCGTAACTGGCGCTTGGAGACGGTGTGCCGTCGTCGAGGCCTTTTCAGTTTGGGCCCGATCATCGTGCGGAGTGGAGATCCGTTTGACTTCTTCCACATCGAGCGTTCGTTCGGCAAGGCCAGCCAGTTACTGGTCTATCCCCGCCCATTGGAATTGCCGCGCTACGCTGTGCCTCCTGCCAATTTGCCCGGTGAGGGTCGCTTTCGCCGCCGCACGCACTATGTGACCCCCAACGCCTCAGGTTTACGCGATTACGAACCCGGTGACAGCGTTAACCGCATCCACTGGCCCAGCAGCCTGCGTACAGGCACGGGCCGGCTGCTCGTGAAAACCTTCGAACTCGACCCTGCTTCTCAGATGTGGATTGTGCTCGATCTGAACCGAACCGACCACGCCGGCGAGGACGACGAGTCGACGATCGAGTACGGCGTGAGCGCGGCGGCTTCCGTCGCGCGTCTGTTCCTGGCGCAGAATCGGTCTGTAGGTCTGATGACCTTCGGGACAGGTCTGGAGCTGGTGCAACCAGACCGCGGATCGCAACAACTGGGTCGCATGCTGGAGACGTTGGCCATGTCTGAGCCCGTCGGCGACGTGCCACTGTCCACGCTGCTCTTCCAGCAGGCACGACGCTGGGGGCGCCACACGACCTTGATCGTGATCACAGCCGCCAGTGACGAGCGTTGGGTCGCCGCTTTACGTTCACTGACGCAGCGGGGTGTGAAGGCTGCCGTGATCCAACTAGACCATGAATCATTCGGCGGACGGGCCGGCGCGCAAGAGACTGAAGGGGCTTTGCGCGCTTCCGGAATACAGGTCAACGTCGTACGCCAGGGAGACGCTCTGCCGGCCGTTTTGGTCGCTGAGGGTGGAGGAAGGGGCATGGGTGAAGGGGGTTTAGGCGTGCTCGGGAGGCTTCCAGGTAGTGGCGGCTACGATGCCAAAGATGTTGCCGGTGTCGGCGATCGCGATGAGCCAGCCCCAGCGAGTACGGATCCGGGTGTTTCTGCATGAGTGCGCGCGACGTCATTCCGCCCGGAGGGTCGATTGACCCGATCGCTCTGATTCGTTCGCGCGACCGCGCCCAGCCGGCGGTCGGTCGCACCCAACTCAGCGTCTGGTGGCGACTGATGGAAGGAGCGATATCGGCGCTGATTGTGCTTATAGTCTCCTTCCCGGTCATGAACAGCATCGCTCGTGCGCGCTGGGTCGATGACATGCCGGACCTGCGTCTTGTTGGCTTCGTCGCCCTGGTCTCCGCGGCGTTGTTCTCCGCCTCCCGACTTCATTGGACACTCGCAGTATTATTGAGCCTGCCGATTGGCGCGGTCGTTGTCTTCTGGCAGGTGCTGACCGTCGACGCTGTGGCCGGTCAATCGTTCTTCTTTGATCGCTTTGAAGATCTTTGGTTTCGTCTGGATGACTGGTTTACTCAGGCGTTCAACGCTGGAATCACGACCGACAATCTTCCATTCGTACTCTTCGTTACCGGTGCCGCCTGGTTACTGGTCTTCTTCGGCAGTTTTGCGGTCCTGCGCGGCCGTCATCCGTGGCTGCTGATCATCACGCTCGGGACCATGCTCGCCATCAATGTCAGCTATCTGGACGGTAAGCAATGGGACACTGACTTCGCCTTTTTCGCGGCTGGTGCTGCGATGTTGGTCATGCGCACCAATCTCCTTACACGCATGGAAGGCTGGCGTTCAGAAGGGGCGCGTTTCCCTGACTTCATCAGCTTTTCGTTCCTCGTCGCGACGCTGATCTTCATCATCGGAATCATGGTGTTGAGCCGCGCGGTCCCACGCCCCGATCAATCTGAGACGCTAAACGACTTCTGGGATGATGCCACCTCCCCCTTTGGTGACCTTAGTGATGAATTCTCGAGGCTCTTCAGTGGAATTGATTCCCAGTCAGGGGCCCCCATTCACAACTTTAGCGACGTTTTTGTGCTGCAGGGTGACATCAATCCCGGCGACCAGATCGTGGTTCGGGTCGACTCGCCGGAGCCGGGTCTCCTGCGCGGTGTCTCCTATGATCGTTACACCACACGTGGCTGGCAACTCTCGGATACCACCGCGACACCGGTTGGCGAGGGTGAGGCGATCGCGGTGATTGACTCAGATGACTTGTCGGCGCCGGCATACTTGGAGCGTCGTACGGTGACGACGCGGGTTTCTGTGGAAAGCTCGCCAGCCGCATTGTTCTCCTTCGGATCGCCGACCGAGATCGACCGTGAGGTGAGCGTGGAGACGACCGCCTCCGCGATCGAACAGCTTGATCTGAGCACCCCCGACTCGATCACGGCGCCGGAGTTGCGTGGAGCCGTTGAGGGGATCGTGGAACTCTCATCGGAGCGCACGCTGACGGAAGCGGAAGCGTTGCGCTTCATCCCCGATGAGTTCGAAGTTATCGCGATCTCTGGTTCGGTCGAAGACGTGGGCATCACCTCGATCACCGTTGAAAGCCGTCCCGATCAGCCCGACGTCGTGGCCATCCGGCCCGCAGATCGTGTCCGCGCTGGCTTTACCTATCAGGTCAGCGGCACTGTCTCCAGCGCCTCTTCAGAGGCGCTGCGCGCGGCTGGGCAGGATTATCCGCTCTGGGTACGCGATCGGTTCACACAGTTGCCCGCTGATCTAGCGAATGCAGATTTTGTTCGGCTGCAGAACTTTGCACAAGGTATAACAACTGAGTTGGGGGCCACGACTCCCTACGATGCTGCCGCAGCGATCGAGGCCTTTCTCGCCACGATGCCTCTCCTGGATCTCGACGGCAATCCGGTGCTAAATGACGGAGGTGAGGTGCGTTTGCTCTACCCCTTTGAGACCAGCATCGCTCCTGTCCCGATCGGTGCCGATGCAGTGACCTGGTTTCTGTTTGAGAACCTGGGTGACGATGGATTCCCGATCGGCGGCTACTATGACTACCATGCCTCGGCGATGGCGGTTCTCCTGCGTTCGCTCGGTATTCCGGCGCGCATTAGCACCGGCTTCGTGCTGACGGAGGACAACTTTGATGTCCGCACGCGCACATATATCGTGCGCGGGCGACACGCCTTCTCGTGGGTGGAGGTCTACTTCCCGCAGTACGGTTGGGTTGACTTTGACCCAACGCCGCTCGAAACACCTACCGATTTCGATGGCATAGCCGGTACGCGCGCGGCAGCGCAACGGTTTCGTCCGTTTACCTCAGACGTTTTTAGCATCGACGAGGAGGATGACCTCTTGGAGTTTGGGTCGCTCGAGCTACTGTTGCAGGGGGCAGAGTTGGACGATCTGACCGACATCGACTTGGGTACCAGTCGCGACGATAATGGGATCGGGGGCTGGAGCATTCTTGGGCCGGTCTTGGGCCTGGCGGTGTTGAGTCTGATCGGTGGCAGTGGAGCCGTGGTCTGGTTTTGGCCTTTGCGTAGCTTGGGTCCTGCTGAGCGATCCTGGAAGGCGACCCAACGTCTGGCCGGTTGGGTAGGACATCCTGTTAATCCGACGCAGACACCGACCGAGTTCGCTGATGTTTTGGGGCGGGTGATCTGCGCAGAGGATGGGACGAACACGCTGGCGGAGCACTACACGCGAGTTCGCTTCGGACGCAAGCGGCTGAATGATGCCGACACTGCGGAGATCAAGCAAGCCTGGCGTGTTGTGCGCGGTCGGCTGGTGCGGCGTCTTCTTCGGCTTCCTGTGCCCGCTCCCGTCGATTCGGATGAGGGAATCGCGCTGGCGGGGCAGAGCCAGCCGTCGCGTGTAGATGCCCCGCCGGATGTTTAGAGTAGCCTTCCCTGGCGGCAAGTGTTTGTCCAGCCCACGATGCTCAGCGCGACTAGAGTCGTCCATACGCAGTTCTTTGCGATGAGCACAGGCACGGACAGGTTGGACTATCTATAAAGGACGCCGTGTGACACGAATTCGGGTTGTTCCGGGATGGCCGTTAGTCGCAAGAAGTTAGGAATATTCTCGGCGCATCGTTGGCCCGTGTGCTCGTCTACTTGTGGTTCGGGTTCTTCATGCGCTACTAGCGATCCTCCGGATCGATCTCGATCGGCGTATGTTGACCCAGCGAGAGCAATTCACGCGGAAGCCGCGAGCGTAGCGCGTCTAGGATGGCAAGCGCTTGTTCGCGTGTCGGTGCGTTGCGGTCGAGGTTGCTCAGGGCCTGCTGTAGGGCTTCCATAGCGGTAAGGGTGAAGGCGTCCTTAGTCTCGGGTTGTGTCTCGGTCAACCCATCGGGACCGGAGTTTCCGGAAACGGCTCGTGCCCCACCTTCACCCTGGATCGACGGTGGATTACCGTCTGTTCTCGCACGGGAATCTGGCGGATCGGAGTTGTCTTGCTGACGGGGTTGACCGCCGGTTCCGGAGTCTTCCACGTTCGAATCCCTGATATCTCCTGTCCGGGCGCCAGTCGGGTTGTGGGGTGGAGGTTGCAGCGTCATGAGCGCGGCGTTGACCAACTCCAGGTTGAACTTCGCATCGATGTCGGATGGATTGAGAAGTAGCGACTCGATGTAAGCATTGCGCGCCGCGAGCAGATCGCCGACGGCGACGCGATGGTTGCCGAGATTGAAGAACGCGCTCGCGGCCAGCCTCGCATCGCTACTTTGTGTCCCCTGGCCGCTCTCGGAGGCGGCGCGATCGAACTCACCCAGCCTGTGCAGAGCCCGGCCTGCATTGATGTTGAGCCGACGCTCGCTTGGTTCGTCAGCTTGTGCCTGTCGGTACTCGCCCAGCGCTGCCGCGTAGCTGCCTTCGGCGTACCGAGCGTTGCCCCGTTCGTTATGTGAGAAAGCATTCGATGCACAGGAACTAGCGATCAGACCGATCGCCATTACCACCAGGCTGAGCGTCACGGATTGCCCGCGGCGGCGGAGTCTGCGCCTGCGTAGGCCGGGTGACAACAGCGGTTCCAGCACCAGCAGAACCAGCGCGAGCGCCGTGAAGATCTGGAAGCGCGCGATCGGGTTGCGTTGCAGCGTCACCGCGAACGTGGTCGACGCAAGCGCATCGAAGTCGTCGGCGAGGGCGCTCAACGAGCCTGGGCGTCCGAGAGCGGCGAAGCGGCCCCGACCGGCGTCGGCCAACGCCTGCAATGAGGCGAAGTCGGCGCGCGAGATGATCGGTTGGCCGGTGTTTCGGTCGATTTGTGGTGTCAACGAGCCGGAGTTTCGCACGCTACTCTCGACTAGAATCGTCGACCCGGCGGACGTTCCCACACCCGCACTGAAGACGCGTACGCCAGTCGCTACCGCAGCATTCGCTGCCAAGAGGGCATCGCCGCGCAGGCTTTCGCCGTCACTCACGATCAGGATTGCGCGCGTCGCGGCATCACTCTTCTCTAACAAGGAAAGAGCCGCTTCGATTGCGGCCCTTATATCTGTTCCCGCCGTCACGAACCCTTCGCCTGGCCGAAGCGCGTTGATGATCTTGCGCGCAGTGTGCATGTCGCGCGTCAACGGGAATCGGACGAAGGCGTTTCCCGCGAAGAGGACGAGCCCCACACGGTCCCCCGGCAGCCTACTGAGCAGGTGGCCGATCTCCGATTGTGCGCTGCTGAGGCGGCTTGGATCGACGTCCCGCGCGCCCATGCTGAGCGAGACATCGAGCGCGACGGCTACGGCGACGCCGGTCTGTTGCACCTCGGTTTCCCGCGCGCCGATCTGCGGTCGCGCGGAGGCCAGAGCCAGCAGCAATAAGGCCAGGCTGAGAGTCATCAGCCAGAGCAGGCGGGAGCGTGCATCGCTAGATCTGACGACATCTCCTCCGCCCAGCCGAACCATGCGCTCTGCCTGGCGCGCGCGCCAGCGCAGGGTCCAGAGTCCCATCCCCATAGCGAGGGGCATGGCAACGAGCAGGATCAAGAGTGCACCATCACCGAAGTTCATCAGGGGGCTCGACGCCACCAGGTTGCATGCGCGCCCAGCTCTAACAAGATGAGGATGATGCCTGGCACGAGTAGCCAGGGTGTCAAGTCGACGAAACGGGTGAAGTCCTCCGTGCCTATATGGGCTTTCTCCAGCGCATCGATCTCCGCGTAGGCATCCTCCAGTTCATCGCGCTCGGTGGCGCGGAAGTATTGAGCTCCGGTCTCCTCTGCGATGAAACGCAGCGCCAGTTCGTCGACAGTGGTCGCCGATGCGTCCGGTCGGGTCACGCCGATTGTGTAGACGCGAATGTCCAGCGCCCGGGCGATCGCGGCGGCCTCCACCGGTCGCACGATGCGGATGTTGTCCTCGCCGTCCGTCAGGGCGACGACGACTCGACTGGGTGCCTCCGAGTTGCGCAGAAGATCGATTGACTCTGCTAAAGCCAATCCCAATGCCGTTCCTTCCCGCAGTAACCCGTTGCGGACTGAGCCTGCGAGCAAGGTATCGATCGCGTCCAAGTCGAGTGTAAGTGGGCTCAAGACCAGGCTCTCGGATTGGAAGACCACGATCCCTACGCGGTCGTTGCCACGTCGAGCGACGAAATCTCGTGCGACCTCACGCGCACCGTCTAGCCGTGTACCGCCGCCCAACTGTTGTTGGATCATGCTGCGAGAGACATCGAGCGTGAGGATGATATCGATGCCCTCCGCCGGTATTGTCGATTGAGCGTCGCTAGTCTGGGGCCGCGCCAAGGCGACGATGATCAACACGATTCCGGCAATGCGTAACAGCGGTATATAGGGCAAAGTGCGCGCTCGCCAATTTGGGCGGATATCGCGTACGTGGAGTGCTGCCAGGGAGGGCAGGCGGATTGTGCCATCTGCTCCCCGGCCCGCATTGCCGAAGTCGCGACGCAGGACCCAGAGCATCGGCAATACCACCAGGAGCAAGAGGAAGAGTTCGGGATCGGCAAAGCGCATTAGGTCCCGCCCCTGTCCGGCGGGCGCAACCAGCGATCGGCGAAACTGTCGCCCTGGATGTCTGACCGCGCGGGCCGAACGTCTTTGGACGGTGGCATTTCTAAGCCGGGTTCGTTAGCGGAACTAGCGGCTTTGGAGGCCAGCGTCGTATTCGATGAAGTGGTGGCCGATGTGGCTGTTACCTTCCCTTTCCTCAATTCAGAGAAATGTGGCGGTTTTACGATGGCTTCAGCCAGTTCGACATAGCGTGCTGCTCGTTCTGCCGTCGGCACCGCACCGGCGTAAGCGACTGCGTCTGTTTCCGCGCAGAGATTGCGCACGCGTTGGATCGTGCCTGGCTCGGCGCCGGCTCTTGCGAGTCGCGAGGCCAGTTCATTTGCAGTTAGATTCGCGGCCGGTAGTGCGTAGCGATTGGCTAGGAAGCGACGGACCGTCACATCAACTTGACGGCAGAAATCTTGGAGCCGGCTCGGCAGCATTTCAGCATCGCGGATGGCGCCCAGCTCGGCTGTCGCGATCGCGGCGGGGTTCGGAGGCGGCTGAGGGAAGACGAGTTTTCGCTGGGCCAGATAGCGACGCATGACGATTGCGAATAACACCAGGGCCACGCTGCCTCCGATGGATCCAAGGACCAACTCCAGCGCGATGGGGGCACCGTCGATTTGCTCGGCTGCCTTGAGTGGTTGAAGTACTGCTAGTGCCGGATCGGTCGGTAACACCGATAGGATCTCAAGTTCGAATGGAGGCAGCACGATGATCGTTGTGGTGCCCGCCGGATCGACCAGCGTCAGCTCTGGTAGCTCGACGGGCAGTACGCCAGTGACGAAGGCGCGCGTTCGTAGGACGATGGAGGCTGTGGTGTGGGGATCTTCGCCGTTCGTGACGAGGGTCTCGATCAGTTCGGGCACCGCAGGCTCGAGTGCGCCCAGGGGCTCTGATAGGTCGGATAGGACGAGACGATCGCCAATTGCGTAAGTCAGCCGTACGAAGATTGTGATTGGATCACCGACCGTCTCTCCGTCACGCACCGTTTCCACGTGAACCTCGGCACCGTCCGGCGTGTGTGCATGGAGTGCTGCCGCACCGCTTAAAGTCGCTGCTCCGACCGCCAGCGCAATTCCCGCGACGGTCGTCAGAAGACGCACAATGGTCATGGGCGATGCGTGCGAGCGCGGAGCAGCGCGAGTAAGGGTCGCAGATATGGCTGGTTGGTTGGTAGCAGGACGAAATCAACGTTGGCCGCGCGCAAACGATGCGGCAGCTCCGCGAGCCGCGCTGCGCTTGCCTCTTGCAGCTCGTGGTTGACCCGGTCGGCCTCGCGCACGATGGTGCCTTCGTGTTCGCTGTCGCGCAGGCTGACAAAGCCGCCGGATGGCAGGACTGCTTCGTGCGGGTCGTAGACGGCTAGAGCAACGACATCGTGTTGTATGCCGAGCTGCCGTAGAGCGACGTCCCAGGCGTCGCTCTCGTCGGCCAGGAAGTCGGAGATGATGAAGATTACGCTCCCGCGGCGCAGCAGTTGCGCGGTGTACCCGATCGCAGCGGGAAGGTTGGTGCCGCCGCCGCGTGGTTTCAGCGCAAGTAGGTCATGTAGTAGCCGCAGGACCTGGCGATTTCCCTTACGCGGTTGCAGTGTGTACTCGAACGTGTCGGTGAACGCCGCGGCGCCGACGCGATCGTTGTTGAGCGTGGCCGCGAAGCCCAGCAGCCCGGCCAATTCCATCGACACATCTCGCACACTGCGTCCCGTTGTTCCGAACGAGGTAGAGGCGCTGACGTCGACGAGTAGAAACACGGTCTGCTCGCGCTCCTCGATAAACTGCTTGATGAACGGGGTGCCGCGCCTCGCAGTCACGTTCCAGTCGATAAAGCGCACATCGTCGCCGGGCAAGTAGGCGCGGATGTCGTTGAACTCCAGGCCCCGGCCACGAAAGGCGCTGCGGAATTCGCCCGAGAACTGTGAGTGCAGCAGCGCACGCGAGCGCATTTCAATAGCCCTTACCTGTTGATGGATGGCATCCCAGGGGTTGTCCGCGGTCGCGGGCTGGAGCGGTGTGATCCAGTCCAGCAGGCTGTCGATCCAGCGCGTGGGGGAGAGGCGGGACTTCACCGGTGACTGTCAGATGACTGCGACGCCGTCGAGGATGCGCCGGATTATCGCATCGCTCGTGACGTTGTCGGCTTCGGCTTCGTAGGTGACGAGGATACGATGCCGCAGCACATCGGCGGCGATTGCCTTTACGTCGTATGGCGACGTATGGTCGCGGCTCTGTAAGAAAGCGTGCGCGCGCGCGGCTTGGGCGAGATAAATTGCTGCGCGCGGCGAGGCGCCGAAGGCGACTAATCGACTTAGATCGGGACTGATCGCTTCAACCCGTCGGGTTGCTCGAACCACCCGCACAATGTAATCGCGAATCGGATCCTCTAGCCGCACCACTTTCACTTGACTGCGCGCTCGCAGCAGCCCCGCTGTGTCGAGTACGGGCTGCCCCGGCGTCGCTTGGCCGAGAAGGTGACGCTCGAGGATCTCACGTTCTTCGCGCTCCTTGGGATAGTCGACCTGGATCTTGAGCATAAACCGGTCCAGCTGTGCTTCCGGCAGCTGGTAGGTGCCCTCCTGTTCGATAGGATTCTGGGTCGCCAGCACCATGAAGGGTTGGGGAAGCGGGAAGGTCTCTCCGCCAATGCTGACCTGACGCTCTTGCATCGCTTCTAGTAACGCCGACTGCACCTTGGCCGGTGCTCGGTTGATTTCGTCGGCGAGAACGATGTTGCAGAAGATCGGCCCGCGCCGAACCTCGAACTCACCCGAGCGAGCGTTATAGATCTCAGCACAAGTGATATCGGCGGGCAAAAGGTCCGGCGTAA
>CAZZMQ010000035.1:0-2489 GCA_964655365.1 uncultured Dehalococcoidia bacterium
TGGCGAATACGGCGATGCCAAAACTCAGCCAGCGCCTCTGCCATCTCCACACCGAATCCGTGCCAGTAGAGGTATTCCTGGTAGGAGTCGTCCTCGAAGAGGGCGTGCGCGTGTGCACTGACCTTGCTGCCCATCGTCACGAGGTGGAAGGCGGCGACATCGATCTCGCCGCTCTCGACGGGGCGGAAGTAGTCGGCCAGGCAAAGGTTCCACTTGCCATCCTGGCGCGGGAAACGGAACCGCGTGCGCTCCGTGCGCTGGTCGTCGGCGTAGACGATCAGTTCGTCGCCGTCGGCTTGGACCGGGAAGTAACCGTAGACAACAGCGGGCTCCAGAATCGCGCCGGCGCTGGCTTCGTCGATGAGACGGCGCAGAGCGGATCGGGCTTGTTCGTCGAGCAGGGCCTCGAACTCGCCGTCGGAGAGGTCGTTCTTGCGAAACCCCCATTGGCCACGGAAGAGCGCCGTCTCATTGAGATAGGCCGCAATCTCGCGCAGAGCAAGGCCCTTGACGACGCGCCGACCCCAGAAAGGCGGCGTGTGCAGGTCGACACCTGTCGCGACCGACGAACGTCGGCGGCGGATCCGCGTCTCAACCGTCGTCGTATCATCCGCGCCAGTCTCACGTGGCCGGGCGGCGGTGCGCTCTTGGCCCTCGGGCGTGCGCCCTTCGGCAAGCGCGGTCATGATCGAAAGGCCCTCGAAGGCGTCTTTGCCGTAGTAGACGTCACCCTCGAAAGCGTCGCGCATGTCCTGCTCTACGTAGGAGCGATTGAGCGCCGCCCCACCCAACAGCACCTTCCAGCTTTGTGCCAGACCGCGACGGTTGAGCTCAACCAGGTCTTCCTTCATCACCACGGTCGATTTGACGAGTAGGCCCGAGAGGCCGATCGCATCGGCATCGTACTCTTCCGCCGCCTCGATCACGCTAGCGATCGGCTGCTTGATACCAAGGTTGACGGTATTGAAACCGTTGTTGCTGAGGATGATGTCGACGAGGTTCTTGCCGATGTCGTGCACGTCGCCGCGCACGGTAGCGAGCACGATCGTGGCCCGGCCGCGCTCGCCACTGCGCTCCATGTGCGGCTCGAGGTAGGCGACGGCCGCCTTCATCGTCTCCGCCGACTGCAGGACGAAGGGCAGCTGCATTTTACCGACGCCGAAGAGATCGCCCACCACCTGCATGGCGGGAAGCAACAGCTCATTGACGACGCGAAGGGCGTCGCGTTCTTCCATCGCCTCGTCAAGGTCTCCAGTGATTCCGTCGCGCAGCCCTTCCAAGATGCGGTGGTGCAGCCGTTCCTCGACCGTTTTCAGGGTCATGTCGACGGCTTCGCGCTGTTCCGAGGCGTCTTCGAAGACGGCCATGAAGGCCTGCAGTGGGTCGGTATCGTCCAGCCATTCGTTCTGAATCAGGCGGTGAGCGACATCACGCTGTTGCGCCGGGATGCGGTGGGCAGGCAGGATCTGGCGCGCGTTGACGATCGCGGCATCTAGGCCGGCCTCCACTGCCTCCTCCACGAAGATCGAGTTGAGCACCTGTCGCGAAGCCGGGTTGAGCCCGAACGAGATGTTGCTGACGCCCAGGATCGTGCGCACACCGGGCAGCTCCGCCTTGATCCGCCGGATCGCCTCCAGTGTCTCCTTGCCGTCATTGCGCAGCTCCTCCTGCCCGGAGCCGAGCGGGAGCGTGAGTGCGTCGAAGAAGAGATCGCCGGGCCGCAGGCCGTGCTCTTCCGTCGCAATTTGGTAGATCCGCTGCGCGATCGCGAGCTTGCGAGCGGCAGTACGGGCCTGCCCCTCCTCATCGATCACGAGCGCGACGACGGCCGCCCCGTAACGGGTGGCGGCGCGCAGGACGCGATCGAGCCGTTCGCCGCCGTCCTCGAGGTGAACAGAGTTGATAATCGGCTTGGCACCCAGCAGCTTGAGACCCGCCTCCAGCACCGAGGACTCAGTCGAGTCAAGCATGAATGGCAGCGTTGTCCGCCCACGCGACTCCGATACCAAGCGCTCCATGTCGGGCACACCATCGCGCCCGACGTAGTCGACGCAGACATCGACGATATGCGCCCCCTCATTCGCCTGGTTGCGAACGAGATTCGCCATCTCGTCCCAGTTCTCTTCACCCAGCAACTTCTTGAACCTCCGCGATCCGTTGGCGTTTGCTCGCTCGCCTACGATCAGCAACGAGGTGTCCTGCTCGTAGGGCACAGCGGTGAAAAGCGATGAGACACCCGGATCGAACGTGCCGACACGCTCAACCGGCTTCACACCCGACAAGCGCTCCACCATCACGCGGGTATGCGCTGGGCCCGCACCACAACAACCACCAACGATGCGCGCCCCATATTCGCGTACGAAAGTCTCGTTAGCGTCTGCGAATTCCTCAGCCGCCAGATCGTAAACCGCCTCACCGTCTACGACACGCGGAAGGCCGGCATTGGGTTGGACCATGATCGGCAGGTCGGAATTCTGCGCGAGGTAGCG
>CAZZMQ010000035.1:2499-4708 GCA_964655365.1 uncultured Dehalococcoidia bacterium
GTGCATTAAATCGGGGCCAGTACCACAGTTGATGCCCAAAGCATCGAGCCCGAGCGGCTCCAACGTCGTCAGAGCGGCTCCGATCTCGCTGCCGACCAGCATCTGGCCAGTCGTCTCGATCGTGATCGTGCAAAGGATCGGCAACGTGCGATCGAGGTCCACCATCGCCTCTTTGGCCGCAATGATCGCGGCCTTGCCCTGTAAGAGGTCGTAGACAGTTTCCACCAATAGCGCATCAACATCCCCCTCAAGCAGGCCAAGAGCCTGCTCGTAATACGCCTCGTGCAGATCATCGAAGCTAATCTGACCAAGACTGGGCAGCTTGGTGCCTGGACCCATGGAGCCGATCACGAAACGGGGCTTGTCGGATGTTGCGTAGCCATCAGCCACACGACGCGCGATATCGGCAGCGACGCGATTGATCTCACGCGTGCGCGGGCGTAGGTCGTATTCGGCCAGGATGTGCCCGGCTCCGCCAAAGCTGTTGGTCAGGATGCCGTCGACACCGGTCTCTAGGTAGGAGCCATGCGCATGCTCGACTACGTCAGGGCGGGTCGTGGAAAGGATTTCGTTGCAGCCCTCCTGACCGCCGAAATCTTCCAGTCTGAGATTCATGCCTTGTAGGCCCGTGCCAGTCGCACCATCCAAGACCAGAACGCGCTCCGCGAGCACGTCGAGCAAAAAGGGTCTCGGGGCCCCGACTGCTCCAGGCATCGTCACGCCGGCACTGCCACGCGTCGGTGCGTGACCAGACTGCAGCGGGTGGATGCCGTCGCTTGCAGTATAGGGAACTGCGCGCGCACCGCTCGCCCGCCAAAGCATCTATCTAACAAGCCAAGCCAAGAGCTCAGTTCGACGCCAAACGATACGGGGAGCGGCTAGGTCGGAGATTGTGCTTTCGCCTCTTCGATCGCGGCTACCCAGCGCTCCTGAAGATCACGCGCGCGCACCGTCTCCAACACATACTCACCGAACGCTTGGGTGGTGGCACCAGTGTCACGGCCAGTCATGACCAGCTTTTTTTCGTACTGACCACAGAGATCCATGGCTTGATTGAGGCGGTCACCCAAATCGATGTAACCAATGTGCGATAGCAACATCGCCCCGGCGCGCAGCATCGATGAGGGGTCAGCGTAGATGTCGCGCCCCTCGCGAACCATGCGCGGCGCTGAACCGTGGATGGCTTCGAACATCGCTGACTCCGTGCCGATGTTGCCGGCACCCGCTGTGCCAACACCACCTTGGAATTCGGCTGCCTCGTCGGTCAGGATGTCGCCATAAAGGTTGGGCAGAACGAGCACCTGAAAGTCGCGTCGACGCTTCGGGTCGACAAGTTTCGCCGTCATGATATCGATGTACCAGCCCTCCCAATCGATATCCGCGTAGTCCTCACCCACCTTGCGCGCCGCGTCCAGAAACGCGCCGTCCGTCGTCTTGACCACGTTAGCCTTGGTAACGACGGTGACGTTGTCTTTGCCGTTCGCCTTGGCGTAGTCGAAAGCGGCACGAATGATGCGCTCATTACCGGGGGTGGAGAGGATCTTGAAATCTACATGGAGGTCACCGATCGAAAGGCCTTCACCGCCAACGGCGTAAAGATCCTCCGTGTTCTCCCGGAAGAACATCCAGTCGATGCCCAGCGCGGGGACGCGCACAGGTCGGACGTTTGCGAAAAGGTCCAGCACCTTACGCATCGCGACATTAGCACTCTCAATGTTGGGCCATTCGTCGCCCTGCTCCGGCGTCGTCGTGGGACCCTTAAGCGTGACGTGGCACTGCTTGATCTCGGCCAGCGTGTCGTCGGGAATGGCTTGCATCACTTCGGCACGGCGTTCGATCGTCAGACCGTCAATGGTGCGGAACTCCACCTTGCCGGCAGCTACCTCATCAGCCAGCAAGTCCTCAAGAACATGCTGTGACTCGCGGGCGATCGCGGGACCGATCCCATCGCCGCCCAGCACGCCGATGATGATCGTGTCGAGCGCGCCGTAATCGATAGGTGTGCCCAGCTGCTTGACCTTATCGACGCGTTCTTGCTGACTCTGAAGCAAATTCCCAAAGTGAGCCTGGGCCTCTTCGACGCTGTGGAACTGGGGCACAATCTTCCTCATTCATTGCAATGGGCGCTGCGGCAGATTCGGTTTATCAGAGACTGACTTCTCAAGACGTTGAGTAGTCGGAGAGTGCATCCAAATCCACCGCTGACATG
>CAZZMQ010000035.1:4718-8102 GCA_964655365.1 uncultured Dehalococcoidia bacterium
CCGAGTGTTGACGATCTATAGAACAGACGCAAGTATCGATAGAAGAAATGGAAGGATCCCGTCGACGGATGTCGACGCCACGATGGGAGCGACACGTAGTGAGCTCGCAGCGATCAGGCGTCCAAGCCGAGATCGCGCGTAAACGCAGCCGGGTTCGGCTCACGTCCGAGGAAGTCACGCACCAAAACATCGCCGTCCACACTGCCGCCGCGCTCCAGAATGCCACCTCGGTAAGCGCGACCCACACTAGCGTCGTTGAGCCCAGCTTCGGCAAAGCGGGTGAACATGTCATCCCCGTAAACCTTGGACCACATGTAGCCATAGTAGCCCGCGTCGTAGCCAAAGAGATGCCCGAAACCAGCTTGGAAGTGGGTCTCTTCGGGATAGCTGAAGCCGGTGATCGGATGCAACTGACGAGCGATTGCGTCGCTATCTTTCGACGCGCCAGGGCCGTGGTAGGCCAGATCGAGCCGGCCAAAGTAAATCTGCCGCAGAGCGGCGATGCCCGAACCGACATTCTTCGCGTCAACCATACGGCTCAGCAAATCGGACGGCAGCGGTTCGCCGCTGTCGTGGTGGCGGGAAAAGGCCTGAAGAACATCCGGCTCCCAACACCAGTGCTCAAGCATCTGTGAGGGAGCTTCGACGAAATCCCGCTCGACGCGGGTCCCGGAGAAACGCAGGTAGGGTGCTCGCGTCAAAGTTTGGTGCAGGATGTGGCCAAATTCATGGAAGAGGGTAATCACCTCTGAATGACGCAACAGTGACGGCATCTCCAATCTAGGTTTGGTGAAGTTAGCCACAATCGCGCTGACCGGCGCCTGGTAGCTGCCGTCCGGCAACAATCGCCCGCTCCGTAGCGTGAAGGCGGCGGCGTGGCCAAACTTTCCGGGGCGTGGATGCAGGTCCATGTAGAAGTGGCCTATGACGTCACCGTCGGCCTTGGCGCGATCGACGATGTCGAAGTAGCGCACGTCAGGGTGCCAGGCGCCGCTAGCATCGCGGGCGACGAATTCGACTGAAACGAGACGCTGATAGGCGTCGAAGAGGCCTTCCAGCGTGGAATCGAGCGGGAAATACTCGGCTACCTCGAACGGATCGACGTTGTGTTTCTCGCGCAAAACCCGCTGCTGGTAGTAGCGCCAGTCCCAGATCTGGAGCGGATCAGCAGCACCCGTCGCGCCCGCCTTTGCGGCGCTGAGCTCGCCGATATCGCGATCGGCTTTGACGCGAACCTTGACTTCCAAATCAACCAGGAAATCCAACACCACCTCAGGGCTCTTGGCCATGCGGATCTGCAAGACGTATTGTGCCCAGCTCACGAAGCCCAAAACGCGAGCGGCCTGGTCGCGCGCGCTGATCGCTTCCTCAAGCAGGTCAACGTTGACTTCCGCCGCCTTGCTGTGATTCTTGCGAAACAACTCTTCCCGCAGTGACGCGTCTTCGGCTGACTCCAAGAAGGGGAATAGCTCGGGATAGTCCAGCGAAACGCGGTAGCGCGTCTCTCCGCTGATTTCCTCGGTGCGCAAGTTGCCAATGAAACTTTCGGGAAGCCCGGCCAGGCCAGCGCGGGTGACGAGAATGGCGTCCTCATGTTCATCGATATTGCGACGGAATTGGATCCCCAGAGTCACCAATCGCTCCTTTAGGGCCAGCAGGGACTTGCGCTCGCCCGTTTCCAACTCCAACCCGTTGCGACGAAAGTCTCGTAATGTGCGCTCAACGAGACGGGCCTCAACACCCTCCAACGACTGACCCTCGGCCGAGGCGGCGAAGTCGACCACGGCACGGTAGAGCCCCTCGTGAAATCCGAGACCTGTGGCGAACGTGTCCAGCTACTCCTCAGCCCGAAGCGCTGCCTCACGCACCAAGTCATCCTCCGAGACCTGCGAGAGAAATCCGTAGCTGCCAGAGGCTTGACCCAACAGGTCGTCAACCTGATCGATTGCCAGCATCGTGTTCTCGAACGTCGGAGAACCGGCTGCGAGCGAAGCCACGCGATCAACCAAAGCCTGGGCTTTGCTGATCGCGTCATCGATCCCCCTGGTCACGTCGCCAGCGGAGACCGACTTGTAGTTAAAAGGATCGGGTTGAAGCATTCCGGTCTCCTAAAGGTCACTATCGGAGCTCTGCGAATAGCGTACGGCGGATCGTTACGACGGTCCCAGGCTGCAATACCGGGGCGAATCAAGGGACAAAGTGGGTGGGCTGAAACAAAATCCGTACGATCCCAGCAGCGGCATCGGGATGCACATCGCCGAGCCGGGGCAAGGGTTGCCCGTCATCCTGTGTCACAGCTGGCCCGCGCGGTGATTCTCATGGCGGCATCAGATCCTTCCCGAGACAAAGCAGGCTTCCTGCGATCGCACCGACGGCGATCATCGTGCACTCGCCAAAGCACATCTACACCGAGCTGTTCGCGCTGCTCATCGAGCCGGAGCTGGAGCAGACCGTCCCGGTAGGTCTTCACTGAGGTAGCGCCATAGCCATGAAACATGGCATTGCACTATCCAGACCACGTGCAGACAGGCGCGCAGCGTGGTGGGTGACACGAACAAAATAGATATCTGTGACCAGGAGCTAAGCGCACGAATCTTCGCGGAACCTTCAATTGGTACCGCAACAACCGGACATCGCCGGAATAGCACGACGAGATGGAAGGTCAGATCGTCATGTGCCGTCCATCAATGGTGACAACGAGCGAAGGCCCGATCTAAGACCCCTCTGCTCTGAGGGAAATGGAGTCCATTGTGCCCAACCTCGTCCGTAGTCACATAGGCGAGAGCATCCGCTGGACCCCGCAGAGACAGCTCGCGAATATCAACCCGATCCTGATCAACTGGCTAGGCTCTCCCCAGAAGGCCCGACTCGGACAAGGCGTTTTGAGAACGCCTCTGGGACAGGTCTTCTATCCCCGCTAGAGTTGGTTCGTACCAAAATTTCGTGGTCGGCGCTGCGGAGTGGATGTGGAGATCGCGCTAATTCTGGTCTCGATCGTGGCACTGGCCACAGTGGGGGCGCTGATCGCGCGACAGCAAAGCACCGGCCAAGCCAAACCGGTCACCGATCAGCAGGCGCCGGAGCCACTGCGGCTGGCCGACGACGAAGTGGGTCGCATCGTCGCGCGACTGCGTGCAGAACTAGCAGAAACGCAATCTCGGGCCTTGCAGTCGAACGCCGAGCAGTTCCTGACACTGGCGGAACAACGTCTGCGACAGGAAACCTCACTGGGCGAGGAGCAACTCAAGGCGCGACAGAACGAGTTCGACCGTGGGCTCCGTGACATCACGCAGTCGCTCAGCGAGATGAGAAAATTCGTGCAGGAAACGGACAAGCGTCGTCAGGACAGTCTGGTGGAGCTAGGCGCGGTTGTACGTGAGTCTC
>CAZZMQ010000035.1:8112-11985 GCA_964655365.1 uncultured Dehalococcoidia bacterium
TCGGTGCAAGAGCTAAACCGCGTCACACAGGGGCTGAACCAGGCACTGACCTCAGGCCAGCGTCGTGGCCAGTGGGGCGAGCGCATGGCCGACGATATCCTGCGCGCGTCGGGCCTCATCGAAGGCGTGAACTACACCCGCAACAGGACGACGAGTGCCGGAGGCGACGGCGCTTCGAAGCGACCTGACTTTACCTTTCTGCTGCCCCAAAATCGGATTCTGCACATGGACGTCAAATTCCCACTGGCGGGCTATCTGCGCTATCTGGAGGCTGCGAACGACCCGGAGCGCGCCGCCGCTCGTAAGCAGTTTCTGTCCGACGTGCGCGCCCGATTGCGCGAGGTTGTGACCCGGGGCTATATCGATCCCGCGAACGGGACACTGGACTACGTGCTGGTCTTCATACCTAACGAACAGGTCTACGGGTTTATCCACGAACACGATCCCAGCGTGCTGGATGAAGCCTTGGGGATGCGCGTCGTACTCTGCTCGCCGATCACGCTGTTCGCCGTGCTGGCGGTGATCCGGCAGTCGGTAGAGAACTTCCGGCTCAGCGAGCAGACGGACCGGATCCTTAGCGCTCTGGGCGGCTTCGCGACGCAGTGGGAGAAGTACCAAGAAGCACTCGAGAAGCTAGGCGGACGGTTGGACTCAACGCGAAAGGCATACGACGAATTGGCGACGACGCGCACCAACGTGCTGCAACGACAGGTCGACAAGGTCGAGACGCTGCGCGTCGAGTCCGGCGTGGAAAGCGATGCGGGCCTCGGACAGGGAAAAAATCTGGATCAAATCGAGATCCCGGATCACCTGCTGAACGAGGGATCGAGGCGCTAGACGCGGAACCGTCGGAGAGCCGCAGACCGCTTCGACAACGCCGCATCGATCACACTGGACGACTCTCACCGTATCAAGTGCATTCCCTCACACCTTGACCTCAGGCTGATTCTTGAAACTGCCGACACCCCTCACGTGGCCCCAAGACGATCGCAGGAAGCTGGAGGTGATGAACAGCTTGGACACCGTGGGAAGACATCCAGGCCCTAACTTCGGTGCAGGTGCGCGCCCTGTCGTCTTGCTCTCCACCGATCACGAGTTGTCCTGGTCAGGCCAGCGCGGGCCCAAACCTCACCCTCTTCGAGCAGGGGCACGAGATAGCGATCGAGCAGCTACTCGTCCAGCAGAGTCTGCCGTGCCGCCTCTTCATCGGTTGTCTCCAAACTCGGCACGTCGATAGCGCGGCCTTGATTCCACGAATCCCAGACCGCCTCGATGAAGCGCATGTAGCGTACGCCGTCGCGGAAGCTTGTCAGCACAACGGGCGCTCCCTCGCGCACTGAGGCCACGAAGTCCTGCTCGACTAGCCAGCCTCGGTCGGTGTCCAGGTCGGGCTCTAGCTCTGCCGGTTCTGCGCCATGTTTCGCTAAGCGAGCCTTATCGCCGATGGTCCAATGCAGCGTGGCCTCGGAGCCATAGACCAGCACCTCGCCCGGCGGGTGACCAAAGTTACCAGCCGCAACGGCCGAAATGTCGTAGAGAGTGCGCGAGCCATTCGCCATCTCTGATGCAATCTGAATGCTGTCCGGGATCTCGATAGACACCTCGCGTTCGGTCTCGGCGTCCACGCGGCTGCGCACATGGATTCCGGAATCGGCAACGACGCGCCTCGTGTCGCCCAGCCATCGTTGGATCATCTCGTTGAGGATTCCAAGCATCATCGTGTTCTTGCCCGACAGACCGTAGGAATGGCGCCAGTGCAGTGACGCGGTAGGATCGAGTCCGCCCGCGTTGATCATACGTACACGGGTCTCGATCACCTCGCCTAGCTCACCGTCGCGGATCACCCGCTGGATCGTGGGACCGAGCCGGAAATCAAACGGAGCGGGGACGATCTGGGCGACCAGGTCAGGCCGAGCGCTGCTGGCGACTAGCATCGCCTCAGCCTCGCGCGCGTTGCGGCACATGCGCGCCTCGCAGAGCACGTGCTTGCCAGCCTCCAGCACAGCAATGCTGTAGTCGCGATGTGTATTGGGCCAGGTCCCGATGCAGACTGCGTCTATCGCATCGTCTGCCAGGAGCGCTTCCACACTGGGCGAAATCTTAGCAATGCCAAACTCGTCTGCTACCCGCTGCGAGCTCTCAGAAGTGCGATTGACGACGGAAACTAAGTCTATCCCGTCGAGCGCTTTGAAGCCTGGGATATGCCTCGTACGCGTGTTGTCGCCCGCACCGATGAAACCGATTCGCAGTGGAGCCACTGGTTTTCTCCTTTGCATCGCGCGGGCAATATGGGTGGCCCCTCAACTACTGGGGCTCGCAAGTCCGCGAGGGCGCAGGATAGGCCGCCGGCAGCCTAGGCGCCGACGTAACCAGTGCTGCGTCCGAGGCATGGATATACTCGACTACCAAGACGCGGAGCGATTACATGCCTACCGACCTCGAACCGACCAGCCCCAACAACCTGACAGAGAGCGAGGCCAAGGCGCGAGCCGCGCTGGTCAGCGCCGTCGAATATGAGCTGGCGCTCTCTTTACGCGCCAACGCTCATGACTACGGGGGCGATTGCACTATCCGCTTCGAACATGCCAATCCGGTGGTGGGTACCTTCCTGGACTTCACCGGAAAGCAGATTCTGCGATTTGAGCTAAACGGTATCGAAGTCGACTCAGTGAGCCACAAGAGCCACCGGATCCAACTGGACGGCGCATTGCTCCGCGAGCAAAACGAAGTCCGCATCGTCTACCGCAACGACTTCGATCACGACGGGATCGGACTGCACAAGTTCGCGGATCCCGAAGACGGTTTGGAATACATCTACACCCACTTCGAGCCCTTCGATGCCCACCGTTTCTTCCCCTCTTTCGATCAACCCGACATCAAAGCCAGCTACCGGCTCCGTGTTGGAGCGCCGGCTGAGTGGGTCGTGGTCGCGAATAGCCCGGAGATCGGTCTCGCTGAAACGAGTGATGGACAGGCCATACACGAATATGAGCAAACGCCGCGCTTCAGTACGTATCTAGTTGCATTGGTTGCGGGTCCATACCACGTATTCGAGGAGTCCTACGAAAGAGACGCGGTGAGAGTGCCACTGAAAGTACTCTGCCGAAAGTCGCTAGCCAAGCATATGGATCCAGACGAGTTCTTTGAGATCACCAAACAGGGGCTGGCATTCTTCGGCGATTTCTTCGACTTTCCGTACCCCTTCCACAAATATGACCAAGTCTTCGTGCCGGAGTTCAATATGGGGGCGATGGAAAACGTGGGCTGTATCACCTTCTCCGAGCGCATGGTCTTCCGGGATCCGCCCACCGAGCTACAGCGCTTGGGTCGGGCCGAGGTCGTGCTGCATGAGATGGCCCACATGTGGTTTGGTGATCTCGTCACGATGCGCTGGAGGAACGATCTCTGGCTGAACGAATCCTTCGCGACCTATATGGCTTCCCTAGCGATAGCCAAGGCAACCCGGTTCGAGGAAGGATCCTGGCCAAACTTTCATGGCCGCATGAAGGCCTGGGCTTACGAGCAGGATCAACTGGTGACAACGCATCCGATCTCGAGTTCGGTGCCTGACACAGACGCAACATTCCTCAACTTCGACGGCATCACCTACGGCAAGGGTGCCTCGGTGCTCAAGCAGCTCGTCGCTGCGATCGGGATGGACGGCTTCCGTGAGGGCATGCGGCTCTACTTCAAGCAGCACGCCTGGGGAAACACCACCTTGGAGGATTTCCTCGGCGCGCTAGAACTGGGCAGCCAGTCCGAGCTGCAGGCCTGGAGCTCCCTGTGGCTGGAGACGGCCGGAGTCAACACGCTCGCTCCCCAGATGGATATAGACAACGGCGCGATCGCCAGCTTCGCGATTGAGCAAACTGC
>CAZZMQ010000035.1:11995-25071 GCA_964655365.1 uncultured Dehalococcoidia bacterium
AACTGCGCCCGCGGACCACCAGACGCCGCGACCACACAAGCTGCAGCTCGCTAGCTTCGACGAGACTGACGGTGCTCCGACTCTGCGCGAGGCGATTCCCGTCGAGGTGGAGGGAGCGAGCGTGGTGGTCGAGGAGTTGGTCGGTGCGCCAGCGCCTGTAGCCGTCTTCCCAAACTACGAGGACCACGACTACGCAAAAAGCGCGCTGGACAATCACACACTGGACTATGTACGCGAACGGCTGGAGCGCTTCGACGACCCCTTCATGCGTCTACTCCTCTGGCACTCGCTGTGGGACATGGTGCGCGACCAACAGTTCAAATCTACTGACTACCTAGATCTCGTAAGCGCTAAGTTGCCCCAGGAATCAATCCAGGAACTAGTGCAGACCACGATCGCCCGCGCCAACCTGGCGCAGCGAGCGTACATTCCTGACGAATTGCGTCTCGAACAAGGTCGCGCACTCTATGCCCTGGCCGAGCCAGAACTACGTCGAACCGGCGATCCCGATCTGCGAATCGTCTGGGCTCGCTCGCTGGTGGCGGCAGCACAGGAACCGGGCACGATCTCATCGCTCCTGCGGCTGGCCGACGAGGGCACGGGTATCGACGGATTCGAACTAGACCAAGAGATGCGCTGGTCGCTCGTGATCAAAGCAATGTCGTACGATCTCGACGGGGCTGCCGCGCGACTAGCCGCCGAGCTCAGACGCGACCCCAGCGACCGCGGTCAGCGCAGCGCCGATACTGCGCGCGTCGCGGCGCCGAACGCCGCTGTCAAGGAAGCCGCTTGGAACGCGATCCGCAATGATGCCGACGCATCACTCTTCGATCTCCGAGCGAAGATGCACGGCTTCTTCTTCTGGCATCAACGTGAGTTGACTGCGCCCTACGCCGATCGTTTCTTCGACGAGGTCGGCGACATCTTCCGCTTCAAAACGAAGGACTTCGCGACGACTTACTTCGCTAGTCTCTATCCACATCACCTGCCTACCAACAAGACCACCGAGCGAACCGAGTCGCTAATCGAGTCGCTAAGTGACGAAGACCTCATGCTCAAACGTAGTCTGCGGGAGGCGCTGGACGAACTGCGGCGCGCCCGCGCCTGCCGCGCCTTCGCAACGGGATAGGGGAACAATGCAGGCTGAGGGTTGTTACCTGTACCCAGTTAAGGGAATGACACCTGCCGCTGTGGAGACATTGCTGCTGGAGCCGAACAAGAGCCCGACTGGGGACCGTGGCTTCGTCTTCGCCTACGCGGACGCGGAGACTCACGGGTCAAAACGCTGGGTGACCAAGTACGACACCCTGACCAGCCTCAGCACGCCGAGCTTGGCAAAGGTGAGGGCGAACTATGACGCCGCATCGCGTGTGCTCACACTCCACTTCGCCGGTGAGCAACAGTCGGCCTCCGTCGATGACGACGCACAACGTCAGAGCATGGCACGTTGGCTGCTCAGAGCGGTCAAGACACTACCAATGCACCCTTTCCACAAGCAGCCCGAACACGAACCACTCCAGCTTCTCGGCGACGGCGAGTCCCTCTTTACGGACCGCGGTCCAAACCAAGTCTCAATCACGTCACTAGCCAGTCTGGCGTCACTGGCCGAAGCGGCCGGCAAGGAGATCGACATGCGTCGCTTCCGCTCCAACATCGTGATCGATGGCAATAACGCCTGGGAAGAGTTCGGCTGGACAGGTCAGCGCCTGCGGATCGGCGAGACGCTACTGGAGGTTACGGCACCCCTACGTCGCTGCAAAACAGTCAACGCCAATCCCACCAGTGGTGGTCGCGACATCAACCTACTGGACGTGCTCCACGAAACATTCGGCCACCTCAACTTCGGCATCGAGACAAACGTGATCGAGGGAGGGAGCGTTCATCCCGGCGATGCGGTAACAGTGATCGAGGGCTGAACGAAGCGAACACGGTACGATCGCACCGAAGGAGATCCGGGTGCGCGGCTTCCCCCAAAACTCATGGGATCCTGACGATGCAGCCACCGAACGCTGGCTGCTTGAGGGCGAGGTACGTGATTCAGCACTCATCCCGTCGTCGTCAAACTATGTTTTCCTACTCGAGCTAGCTATCCCCGGCATCGAGCAGGAGGGCTTCGCGGTGTACAAGCCAGAGCGGGGCGAGACGCCACTTTGGGATTTCCCGCCATCCTTGTACAAGCGTGAGATCGCGACCTATCTGATCAGCGAAGCACTAGGCTGGGGACTGATTCCTCCGACGATCGAGCGTGAAGACGGACTCGAAAACGGACTCGGTTCACTACAACTCTTCATCCCCGCGGACATGGGCTGCACATTTTTTGACTTACGCGATGACCACACCGAGGCAATGCGCCAGTTCGCCACGTTTGACTGGCTGACGAACAACGCAGACCGGAAGGGCGGTCACCTGCTTCAGGCGAGCGATGGCCGGATCTGGGGCATCGACCACGGCCTGGCGCTACACAGCGAGGAAAAGCTGCGCACAGTGATCTGGGACTACGCCGGCCAGCCTGTGCCCAATGCATGGTTAGATCAGATCGCCGCGCTGGCAGCACAGCTGGAGAATGGTAGCGCGACCCGGATGCAGCTTGCGCCATACTTGGAGGAGCAAGAGATCGACGCGTTGCACATGCGGGCTACATCGATCCTGGCGCACCCTGTCCTGCCCGAACCTCCCACCTGGCGCCGCCCCTACCCTTGGCCTCTCATCTAAACTGACGGCACGGATTCGCTACCCTGCCCACCATCGTACGCCCCGTGCGTCTGATAGCAGCCAACTGCGAAGAGAGCGGGGAGATCCTATCAGCCCACAGGACGGATACCACTAACGTGAGCGTTCCGCCCAGCTAAGGAACCGGCTAGGAAATCAGCGGCTCGTCCGCCGTTACACCATCGGCATAGAGGGCGTCGATTTCAGACATTGTAAGACCCAACTCAAGAAACACGTCGCGATTGTGCTCCGCGAAGACCGGCGCGGCGCGACGGATCGAGGCGGGCGTTCGCGCAAAGCGCCAGGGCCACGATGCATAGGGGTAAACACCCACCACTGGATGTTCGATATCGACGAAGAATCCCCGCCCGTGCAGGTGTGGGTCAGGCAACATCTGCCAGTTAGCTAGAACCGGCGCTGCTGATACGCCCGCGCGTTGCAGCGCCCAGGCGCTCTCGTATTGCTCCAGCCCCTGGGTCCAGGCGTTGATCGCTTCGTCGATCGCATCGTGATTCCTCCAGCGTCCCTCCACACATCCCAACGTCGGGTCGGCCGCCAAATCAGGCCGACCGATGACGGCACAAAGGGCGACCCAATCATCGTTGTCCTGGACTGAGACAGCGACCCACTTGTCGATCCCTACCGCACCATATGCGCCCTGCGGAGCGAAGCGCGGATCCCGATTCCCCATCGGTTGGCGCAGCTCACCGCTTGCTTGATAAGACAGGAGGGACTCAAAGCAGAAGCTCGCTCCCACCTCATTGAGTGAGATATCGATCCACTGGCCCTGGCCATTCACGCGGCGATGCTCCAAGGCGGCCATGATCGCGACGGCTCCGTGAATGCCAGCCACAGGGTCTGCATAGAAAAGGGTCGTGCGGTAGCGTGGGCCGTCGGGCTCATCCCCGGTTATAGCCGTCAACCCCGATGTCGTTTCGATGTTCGAACCATACGCGACCCAGTCCTTCGAAGGGCCTGTGGCACCGAATCCCGACATGCTAACCATGATCAGGCTCGGGTTAATTTGTTTGAGATCCGCCCAACCAAGGCCGAGATTCGGCATTACACGCGCACTGTTGTTCTCGATCAACACGTCCGCGTTACGCACAAGCTTCTTGAAGACCTCCTTGCCACGCTCCTGCTGGAGGTCAATCACCACGTCACGCTTGTTGCGGTTGAGGTGGTTAAAATACATGGAGCGGTTCCAGCCTTGGCGCTGGAAGTCCAGTTCTGGACCTGGCCAAAAAAGAGCACGCGTCGCAGGCCGGGCCGCCCACTCAACTTTGATAACGTCGGCGCCGAGGTCAGCCAGCTGCCGCCCGGCGATCGGCCCCGCCCAGTTCGCCGTCAGCTCAACGACGCGAAGACCTCGCAGGGGCGGTGCGTGCTGCTCTGGCTGCGCAGGACGAGCCGAAGCTGCGGTCGTCGACGTGCTTAACTCTGAGCGAAGGGCTTCGCTGTGCTGGCCAAGGGTGGGAGCACCACCGCGCCGCCCGGCGGGAGTTGCCGGGAACCGATAGGGCTGCCCTGGGAACCTCACGGTCCCAGCATCGCCCTGCGCCCAGACCGAGTCGCCTTCCTCCCAATAGCCACGCGCCTGCGTGTGCGGATCGGCCGCCAGCCCCGCCGCGTCCAGCACGGGTGTACAGGCTACGCGCAATGCCTGTGCTTTGGCAGCAATCTCGGCAGCCTCCTTATCGGCAGCCCACTCCTGGAACATGGTCCGGATCTCGGGCAAGCGCTCATCCCAGTTCTGGAGCTCCGTGGCGATCGGATCATCCATCAGCTCCGGCTTGTCCATCACAAGAAAAATGTTCGGGTTCGGCGCCAGCGTCATGAGGAACACCCAACCATCAGCACAGCGGGTCAGATCGTGAGTGTCACGATCGAGCAGTTGCCCAGACGCCGCCCAGGATGAGATCAGCCAGGCGTGGGCGGACAACGCTGACTCCAGATCGCTGATTTCGATCTGTTGGCCCCAGCCCGATCGTCGCTGCTCATAGAGCGCCGCAAGCGCGGCGAAGGCCGCATGCGTACCTGCATGCAACTCGCTCTGGCTCCCTGACAAGCTCAGCGGTGGTCGCGCCTTCTCGCCAGTGAAGTACATGTAACCGCCCATCGCCCATGTTGCGATATCAGAGCCGCGCCAGGTTGCGTAGGGGCCGACGCGACCAAACGGCGAAACATCGATCTCGATCACGCGGGGCGGTAATGGGTTGGGCAGATCGCCCTCCAGCGACGAAGTGCCATCGCACACAAGAATGTCCGCCACGCTGCACCAGTCGCGCAACAGTCTTCGCCGTTCCGGGCCGGCGTCCGCGCCCATCGGCATAACTAACGACTCTTTGCCGCCCGCAAGGTGGGCCCAGATCACGCTGTACTCCCGCTCAGCGACGGGCGGACGTCGCCGTAGTGGGTTACCGATCTCATCCTCCAGCAGAATCACGCGCGCGCCGAGGTCAGCCAGCAGTTTCGTCGCATAAGCACCGTTGACGCCACTAGTGGCGTCAAGCACGATGACCCTCCTCAGAGCGGATTCCACCATGCGTCGACCCTCCCTGACGCGAAAATTTAGAGACTCTGTTAGGTAAAGCGGTTGCGCAACGCGATCGAACCGGGCATCGAGGGGTCCAAGATTTGTTTAACGGCCAGCGCCACGCGGTTCTCATCATCAAGCGCGGACCAATAGCGATCCAAGATCTGTTCGACGCTCCCGCTAAGCCGCACCATCAACGGATCCCCCCGGAAGGAAGGTAGCGGGGAACCGTCGCCTTGATAAACGCTGAGGAGGTACCCATAGCCAGGCGGCGGCGGGGCGGGGCGCATCATGACGCGATCCGTCCGTTCAGGATCGGCTTCATTGGCGCGCAAGATGCTCAGGGCGACCTCCGGGTTGCCAGTGCGCGCATCCAACATGCCACTGATCCGAGGCGTGAAATGAGGAGGATCCGACTCGTGCTCCCGCGTCGCCAACGCCGCTTCAAACGTCTGCGCACGGCGCAGGGCGCTGAGAATCGTATCTGTCTGATCACCGTTGGTCACCAAGTAGACGCCGGGCAGCTCAGCCATCGCCGGATAAATGATTAGGGAAGGGTCCTCAACCTTGGATGGATCGATGGCCTCCGTTCGGAGTGTCGGACCATCTACAACGAAGCGACGGTTCCTGCTCTGCTCGGAACGACCCATGATCGCATAGAGTTGAAGCCAGGTTCCGTCTTCCCCTCGCCCGATCACCAAGACGCGCCCAGGATACGAATTCCGAGCTAGGTGACGCTCGAAGTTGGCCGTCGCGCTCTTTTCGAAGTCCATCTCAGTCCCACATCAGTGTCTGAAGAGGCGCAGGCCGGAGAAAGCCATCGCCATGCCGTACTCATCGGCGGTGGCGATCACGCCCTCGTCAGCGATCGAACCACCCGGCTGTAAGACATAGCGCACTGCACTGGCCTGTGCGCGGTCGATGTTATCTCGGAAAGGAATGAAGGCGTCGTGGCTAAGCGATGTCGTAAAGCCCGCGATCCAATCATGGCGCTCCCGTTCGGAGAGGGGCTGCACCTCACCATCAAACTGGTCCGCGAGATGCGCGCGCTCGGCGGGGATAGGTCCGCGTAAGCGATGAACTGCTCGCACGCCGTGAAGCGATCCGGACGTCGCAGTTCCACCTTGAAGGGCAATTCCAAAACGCGGGGGTGTTGCTGCAACATCCAACGGTCCGCCTTACCACAAGCAATCCGGCTGCAATGGATGCGCGACTGCTGCCCGGCGCCCAGTCCGATGACTTGGCCCTCGGCGGCCACACAGACCGAATTCGACTGGGTGTAGCGCAGTGCGATAGTCGCCACGAGCAAATCGCGCCGCGCTTCCTCCGAAAATGTCTTCTCCGCGGTAACTACCTCGTCAAGCACAGCTAGCGTAACCGGAGCGATGTCGGTGGTCTGTTCGAGTGTGACGCCAAATAGCTCACGCCGCTCCGTGGGCGGCGGAACGAAGTCCGGGTCGGCTTCAATCACGAGGTAGTTTCCACTCTTTTTCGTTCGCAGTACATCGAGTGCATCATCGTCGAATCCAGGAGCAACGATCCCATCCGAGACTTCGCGTCGAAGAAGATTGGCCAGCGAAAGATCGACGCGTTCGCTAACCGCAGCAAAATCTCCATAGGACGAGACTAGATCTCCGCCGCGCGCGCGAACGTAGGCGCTCGCGATCGGCGACGGCTCCTCCTCACCAACCTGGTAAGCGTGTGCCAAGCGCTCGCTCAGCGGCGAAGCGATGGCAGCACCGGCCGGACTGACATGTTTGAACGAAGCGGCGGCCGGTGTTTCCAACGCCACACGTAGCTCGCGTACAAGCTGCCATGACGAGAGCGCATCAAGCAAATTGATGTAGCCGGGCGTCCCGTTGCGCACAGCAATCGGCGATCCGTCACCGACCAGAACCGCGCGGGCCGGCTGTTGGTGGGGGTTGAGGCCATAGCGAAGGAGTAACTCCGCTGTCATCTTCCGCCAGCTACCCGAGCACATCGGCGAGGGCATCGTCGAGCGTCGGGAATTTGAATTCGAAGCCCATTGCCCGAGCGCGCTGAGGAACAGCACGGGTGCTGGTGGTCATTATCGACGCACCTTCACCCAACGGAAGCTTGAAGATGGCGGGAGGCAAGGGCAAGATCGCTGGTCTCCGTAGCGCACGTCCGAGACTGCGCGCAAAGGTCTTACTCGTAACCGGTTCAGGCGCGGCTGCGTTGAAGACCCCGTCGACGGCCTTGTCCTCGGTCGCCCAGAGCAGAAACTGCAGAACATCATCGATGTGGATCCAAGGCAAGTACTGCCTACCACCGCCAATCGGTCCGCCCAGCCCAAACTTGAAGGGTAATAGCTGCGGCTTGAGAAAGCCGCCGTCCGCAGAGAGCACCAGGCCGATTCGAATCACGGCGGTGCGGATTGCAGCGTCGCTGACGGACTCTTCCCAATCGCGACAGAGCTTGGCCAAGAAGTCGTCGCCCGGCTCGGAGTCCTCGGTCAACACTTCGTCGCCCCGATTACCGAAGTAGCCCACGGCAGAGGCGCTGACCAGGACACTAGGCTTCTCCCCGGCACCCGCGATTGCCTCCACGACCCGTCGTCCCGTGGCGATCCGGCTACTACGTAATTCCGCTTTGCGCTGCTTGGACCAACGCTTATCCGCCACTCCGGCCCCGGCGAGATGGATCACCGCCTGCGCACCCGAGACTGCGTCCGGTAGTCCGTCCCACGGCACCCAGGTAATGCCGTCTCCGGTAGGTCCGTGCGGCGTCCGCGAGACGCCGGTGATGGAGGCGCCACGCGCCCGCAACTCCTTGGCCAGGGCCGTTCCAATCAGTCCGCTTGCGCCCGTGATCACGATCTGCATTGCGATAATCCTATCGAACGTCTGTGACGGATCCGTCACCCTCATCATCGTCGTCGTTCGGACCATGCGGGTCAGTGGCGAACGGCGCGTCGGGCTCCTCCTCGCGGTCGGTGAAGGGAGGCGGCAGGTCGATGACCGGGCCCTCATCTACTCTAGCGGGGTCTTCATCCCCGGACGCCGAATGGTGCGGCGGCTGAGGGCCAAAACCGAGCGCATCGGAGATCTGGTCCGCCGTAGCCTCGTCCAACCCGCCCAGGTCGCGTAGCTGGCGCGCCAGGTCGTCGAGCTGATCCTGCGTGACACCCATGCTCTCCATCGTCTCGCGCACTAGACGACGTACATCATCCGTGTCCTGCCTGATCAAGGCGTCGGCCAACTCAAGCTGGGTCTCGACAGCGCGGAACCCGTTGCGTCGATCGCCTTGCTCCTTGCTCAAAAGTGTCGAGATGAGCCGCGTAAAGAGCGTAGTTGTGCGAGCGATACGCATACGGTCATCGGGGTGCGGCGGGAATTCGCCGGTGACCGTGATCTCCACGCCGGTGGCCTTGTCGGTGGCAACGTACTGCTCACGACTCATCGCGGCCACTCCTAAACGACGGTGGGGGCACGCACCCCGCACAACGCTCAGTTACATCGTACCGCCCTATCTGTCTCGTTGTGGGCGATCGACGCCCTGAGACGTCTCGTTTGCTGGGCCAATGACGGACAGTGATCTCGACCCTACGCGGCACTCGCCTGAAGTTTGCGAGGAACTCAGCTTCCTCCGCAGCTCTCATTCCGTGCCAACGGCCCGCGCACCGATAGGCTAGGCGGGTGAATGATTCCTGGGTCTCCCGCACCTTCGACGCCCTGCAATACCGCCCCTACCGCATACTCTGGCTGGGCACGCTGTTTGCGTTCCTCACCTTCCAGATGTCGCGCACGGCGCAAGGCATCGTCGCCTTCGACCTAGAAGGTACAAATCAGGCTGTCGGCCTCGTAGCAACCGGTCAAGGCATCTCGATGCTGGTCGTGGCCCCGTTCGGAGGTGTGATTGCTGACCGGCTCTCGAAGAGACGTTTGCTGTTGGGCGGCCAAGCCACGATCGGGGTGGTCTTCCTCTTCATCGGCGTGCTGATCGTCACGGACGCCATCTCGATCGTCTGGCTGACCCTCGGCATGTTCACGATGGGACTAGCGTGCTCGTTTCTCGGCCCAGCACGACAGGCTTACGTGGCTGACCTCGTCCCGCGCGAATCGCTCGGCAACGCCGTCGCGCTGAGCCAACTGGCTGGCACAATCACACGGGTAGTCGGACCCATGCTAGCCGGGGTACTGATCGGGTTTAGCTTCGTCGCGGCCGGCGGGATGTACCTGCTAATGGCCACACTCTTCCTGCTCATCCTGGCCACGCTGGCGCAACTCCCGCCGGCTCGGCCCGACCGCGACCTCTCCCAGACTTCGGTCCGTGCCGACCTAACGGCCGGCGTTCGGCACGTCCGAAACCAACCACGGCTGCTGCTTCTCGTCGGTGGACACATCTTGATCGTCATGCTGACCTTCCCCTTCCAGAACATCCTCCCGGGCCTAACCGAGAATGAACTGAGCCGAGACGCCAGCGACATAGCTTTTCTGTTGACCGCCTCATCGATAGCGGGAATCGTGGTGAGCTTTTTCGCGGCCGGGATGGTCAGCACTCGCTGGGCCTGGCCCTTGATGTTCGCAACAGGCGGGTTGTTGGGAGTCGCGCTGGTACTCCTCGCCCTGGCACCCAGCTACGCCTGGGCGGTGGGCGCGATGCTGCTGGTGGGAGCGGGACAAGCGGGATTCCGCATGCTCAACAATGCGCTCCTACTGACCGAGGCCAGCCCCGCTTACCACGGACGCGTGATGTCACTGACGATGATTGCCTTCGGGATTGAGGGACTAGCAAGTTTGCCGATCGGGATTCTGGCCGACGAGATCGGCGAGCGAGGGATGTTGGCCATACTCGGCGGCGCCAGTGT
This sequence comes from uncultured Dehalococcoidia bacterium, assembly GCA_964655365.1. Lineage (GTDB taxonomy): Bacteria > Chloroflexota > Dehalococcoidia > Bin125 > Bin125 > JAPUIR01. The sequence goes on from CAZZMQ010000035.1 coordinate 22,072, forward strand.
CGTAGTTATGGTGATCGTCGCGCTGCTGTTTCGCGCGCAAGCCAACCCCCAGCCACCAACCCAACCACGCGCGCCAACACACCCTTCCGCGATCGACGACCACCACCGGTCATAGCGAGACTCCCGGAGCGGTCCGCTCGCATCAAGACATCCCGGCGTATTCTGCGTGTGTACGTTGTGCCCACACTCCGGCACTGTCACCAGTGACCCTTGCGGTAAGGCTTGCGAAAAGGCTTCGGCCGACTCCGGGGCCAGAATGTTTGAGTGTTGGCCGCGGACAACCAGGGTGGGCATCGACATACGCTGGACTTCATCGGCACTAAAACGCTCGCCGCTGGCAGGCGCGCGACGGGTCCCCTCTTGATGGAGCACACGGTCAGACTTCGAGATGTATTTGCCGTCCGCTCTCCGAACCAGGTTGTAGCGTGCCGTGCGCTCCATGTGCTCGCGGGTGCGGAAGGGGTCGTAGGCCTGGACTCGATCGACGAATTCGTCGATCGAGTCAAACTCAACATTGGCCGTGATGAAGTCGCGAATCGTCTTCGTTCCTTCCGCCTCAAAGCGGGGGCCGCTATCCACGATCACAAGCGCGCGCGGCACCTCCGGCTGCTGCACGGCCAAGCTCATCGTGACAATGCCACCCATAGAATGGCCCATCACGATCGGACCACTTCCTCCATACGGCACAGCAAGGTCGGCGAGAAAGCTGAGGGCGTCCACAGCCATCGCCTCAGAAGCGTAATCGGCGTCGCGGGCCCATTCACTGTCGCCGTGGCCGCGCTGATCCAGCGCATAGACGTGGAAACGATCGGCCAAGTGAAGGCTGACCAGGTCCCAGGAATGCGCCGATTGATTGCCACCGTGCAGCACAAGCACCGGCGGTGCATCCGGCTCGCCCCACTCCAGATAGTGGAGACGGAGATGGTTGATCACGACATTACGGGAAACGTAGCGAACGACGGCGGGATGGGGGATCCCGAGGTCAGCAGCGCTCTGCAACAGACTGCCAAACTCGTCGAACTGGGTCATGTCCAATGCGTCAGCACTGTCAGCGAACTCGTTCAGGTACATCCACGCCTCCTGCCGCAACGCATCGCCGACCGCAGGAAATATACGTTTTCGGTGGGACCTGGGCTAGCACTAAATCTCCAAAGCACCGTCCGTCGTCGGCGTACATAGTCTTGCAAGTCGATCAGGTCGATCAGGTCGACGTAGAAGCATCCTAGGGATCACTGAGAGCCTCAACTGGAAAAGTCGTGGGCCTGCCGATAACTAGGTCACACACCATGCTCAGCACGAAGATCCGGCCCACAGCGACCTTGCCACAGACGCAGCGGAGTCGAAAAAGATCTTCATGCTTGTCACCGATTCTCTGGCATTCACGCCCATCCGGGCGTTGATCGGCTCCGAAAGATCCGGGAGATGCGTTGCCAGTTTCCGCTGAACTTCAGCGAATACGGTACCGGGCTCGGTCAGCACAGGACGGTGAACCTGAAGCACTCAGATGAAGGCTCATCACTCATGCGCTGAATCGCCATGATGAAATCCATCATGGCGGAGAACAAGATGGTCAGAAAAGTACATTCCTTCTCACATCGTTCGCCCTTGAAATGCTGCTCGGAACCGAGGGACTCCACGACTAACGCCACTCAATTTTCCGCCCTGCACCCACTCCACGGGGATAGGCTCACACTTGATTTGCCTGGATATCTCCCACGCATCACAGCCTCGCGCCTCCACATTCGGCGGCTCCACGACGCAATAGCCACGCTCTTCCAGGTCACCCGGTCAGTATGTCCATCCACGAATGCCATGATTCTCCTGGACTTTGAGGTCAGACAGCAGCGCCGCGGCAATATCGTGTGATGTCGGAGCATTATTCAGATCATGTCGATCCATGAACACGATCACGGCACTATCCTCCCCTGCGAAATCCTCGCACTGCCACCCTTGCCGACAATTGCAATGTCAGCTCTGGCGTCTCTTTGAATAGATGGGATGGCCCAGCCCATGCCGTTCGCCAAACCCCAATACCTGATCGAGACCGAAGAACTCGCGGCGCGACTCGATGAGCCCGGCCTTCGCATCTACGACTGCACCGTCTTCCTGCAGCGTGATGCTGATCGTGGCCTCCGAACCGAGTCGGGACGTGATGCATGGGAACAGTCACACATCCCAGGGAGTGACTTCATCGACCTACCTCGGGAACTCTCCGACCGCGACGCACGGCTACGTTTCATGATGCCGTCTGCGTCACAATTCGAGTCCGCACTCGGACCACTCGGACTGGGAAACGATGCACGGGTGGTCCTCTACGACCGCGCTAGCAGCATGTGGGCGGCGCGGATCTGGTGGATGCTGCGCGTGATGGGCTTCGACAACGCCGCCTTGCTCAACGGCGGCTGGCAGAAGTGGACCAACGAGGGCCGTCCGGTGTCCAGCGAGACGCCGACCTACCCCGCCGCGGCGTTCCGCGCCACGCCGCGCGAACACCTGATGGCGGGCAAGGAGGATGTGCTGGCAGGGATCGGCGATGACGCGGCATGCATCATCAACGCATTGTCCGTGGAACAACATCGCGGCGAAGTTGCTCCCTACGGCCGACCCGGGCACATCGCCGGGAGCGTCAACGTGCCGGCCGTGGGCGAGCAGGGCGTGCTAGACCCGTCGACGGGAGCGTTCCGGCCAGCCGAGCAGTTGGAACGCCTCTTCCGTGCGTCGGGCGCGCTCGACGCGGGTCGTGTCATTACCTATTGCGGCGGCGGCATCGCCGCGAGCAGCGACGCCTTCCTTCTGACCCTATTGGGACACGAGGATGTCGCCGTCTACGACGCATCCCTCTCCGAATGGGCAGCGGATGACTCACTGCCGATGGAGACCGACGGCTAGCGGCCTTCGACCGCCCCCGGATCGACTCGCCTGTGCCCGACCGAAGTCAGCAGTCCGTGTTCCTCCAGATGAGGCTACCTGCATTTTACATCTGTCATTGACTCACCGTAT
>CAZZMQ010000036.1:0-8621 GCA_964655365.1 uncultured Dehalococcoidia bacterium
GAAGTCCGTGTTCCTCCAGTTGGGGCTACCTGCATTTTACATTTGTGATTGACTCACCCTGTGGCCGGTCGCAAAGTACGGCGCCAGCGATCTAGAGACAAAGCGATCTAGAGACGAAGCCGTCGGCGGCGGCTTCGTCTCTAGATCGCGCCACACGGCCCGCCGCACCGACGTGGCTGGCGAAAGGAACACAGGATGACCGAAGAACGGATCGGCAAGAGTGAACTCATGTCGGCGGCAAACGTCCGCGCCTACGTGGCTGAATGCCTAGCCACGATGCTCTTTGTGATGATGGGAACGGGCACGGTGATCGTCGTGGGCGGATTCTCCCCCGGCGACCTCGGTAGCCTGGTCGCGATCGCATTGGCGCACGGTCTCGGGATCGGCATGATGGTCTACGCCGTCGCCAACATCTCGGGTGGACACCTCAATCCCGCCGTCACGCTGAGCATGATGGTCACCCAGAACATCAAGATTGCTCCCGGTGTCGCCTACATCGCGGCCCAGATGGTGGGCGCCACCGTGGCCGTTGCGCTCCTGTACCTGATCCTGTTCGACGCGGTCGGCGAGTCGGTGAACTTCGGTGCCCACGGCGTAAACAACGCCATGCTCGGCGAAGGTGGCGCTTTCCTGCTCGAGCTGGTCTTGACCTTCGTGCTCGGCGCCGTGATCTTCGCAACGGCGGTCTCAAAGAAGGGCTTCGGCGTGATGGCCCCGCTCGCGATCGGGCTCACGATCGCGTTGATTCACCTGGTCGCCGTGCCACTGACCGGTGCGTCGGTCAACCCAGCCCGCACGTTCGGCCCAGCGTTGGTTTCGAACGCCTTCGACAGCTTCTGGCTCTACATCCTCGGCCCCGCACTTGGCGCGGTCCTGGCCGCGGCACTCTGGCACCACCACTTCCTTCCCGCACAGGAGGACGCCTAGCTCGCGCTCCTGGTGCAGGGCATCAAAAAAGCGGGGGCTGAAGCCCCCGCTTTTTCATGTCCGCACTGGGGATGTCCTAGCGTCGTTGGTAGCGCTGATTCTGCTCCCGGTTAGCATACGATTCCCGGTCTTCATGGGCGTTGATGCGGCCGATGAAGCTCCGGATTTCACGGTCGAAACGACCAGGCTCCGTCCTCATCGGCGAGTGACCGCTGACCGAGAAGTTACGCAAGACGGCTCCGGGGATACCATCGGCCAACGCCTGTCCAGCCTCGAACGGAATTCGTTCGTCGTAGCGGCCGTGGAAGATCGCGGTCGGCACCGTGACGTCGATCAGAAACGGTAGGAAGTCGGCCCCGTGCATCGAGTTTTGCGATCCTTCGAGACAATCGGCGCTGATCGACGAAAAGTGTTCACCCCAGATTGTGGGACTTTCACCGGGCGCCGCAACTTCGGGGGGGCCGGCCTCCGCAGCAGCATCGATCGCAGCCTGTGCCCTGACCGGTCGGGGAAACTTCTGGAAATTCGGTGAGCCATCGATCAAGATCAAGCAGTTGACGAGGTCCTGCCCATACTTCTTGAGATAGTTCAAACAAATCGAGACGCCCATCGACCAACCGATCAAGCAAAATTGCCGCTAGCCTTGGACCTCGATGAAAACATTGAGGTCGGCGGCGAAGTGGTCGAGGTTGAACTGTTCAACGCCCTGTGGCACGTCCGACGGTGCGCGTCCGCGATTGTTGAGACAGACGGTGTGATAGCGATCGCTCAGAGTTTCGAACTGACGACGCCAGACACCCGCGTTGCCCTGGAAGCCATGCACGAACAGGATCGTTGAACCCGGAGGCCCATCTCGATGCAGCGTTCCAGCCTCATGCCAGAACAGCCGTATACCATTGAGCTCGATCAACGCCATCCGACTGCTCCCCAATACTAATCCCGACAGCGCTGGGACATACGCGCCATCCTGAAAGTCCGCGCGAACGATGGTTAGGGAAATCACACGGCTTCGCAACTGACTCAGCTACGCTGACACCCCCGGCGGAGGCCAGGAGAAGATTCGCATGAGCCACGCAGATCTGGGTAAGGCCATCGTCGAACTCGACACCCCCGCCCTGCTCCTCGATCTTAACGCGCTCGATCGAAACATTGCGACGATGGCCGCGGCCGCTCACGCGGCCAACGCCGACTGGCGGCCGCATATTAAGGCAAGTAAAGCGCCAGAACTGGCCAAACGACTGCTCGATGGTGGCGCAGTAGGCGTCACCAGTGCCAAGGTCTCGGAAGCGGAACAGATGGTCGACGGCGGAGTCGACGACATCCTGATAGCGAACGAAATCGTCGGACCGATTAAGATCGCCAGGCTCGCCAGGCTGGCGCGACGGGCGCGTCTCTGTGTCGCCGTCGACGACGCGGCCAATCTACGCGAAATCGCGGCCGCGGTAAGCGCGGACGGCGGGGCGATCGATGTCTTGATCGACATCAACGTCAACATGAATCGCTGCGGCGTCCCGCCTGAAGCTGCCTTGCCTCTAGCACAACTCGCTCTAGAACTAGATGGCGTCTCTCTGCGAGGGCTAATGGGCTACGAGGGACACGTAATGAACATGGAGCCGGAGGAGAAAGAGCGCGCAACGATCGCCGCAGCCGAGCAGTTGGCGGAGGCGCGACGGCTCGTTGAGGCGGGGGGAATCGACATCCGCTGCACCAGCGGCGGCGGGACCGGAAATTACTGGCTCACACTCCAGCAAGGTCATCTAAACGAGCTGCAGGCGGGCGGCGGTGTACTAATGGATGCGACATACTCCGCAATGGGTGTGCCCAACCACGAATATGCTCTCTCCATCCTGACCCAGGTCATCAGCACCCCCAACGACGAGCGTGCGATCGGGGACGCAGGCTGGAAGACGACCGGGCACCACACCGGGATGCCGCTCATCCACGGCCGTGAAGACCTTGACGTGGTCAACCTGAGCGCGGAGCACACACACTATCGCCTGGCCCCAGAGGCGCAACTACGGCCAGGCGAGAAGATCCAGCTCATCCCCAGCTACTCCGACTCGACTGTTCTACTGCACCGCCAGATCCACGCTATTCGCAACGGTACGGTCGAGGCCGTTTGGGAAGTGGCCGGGGCAGGGATGCTGCAGTAGCGATGACTCCAGCAAGCGTTTGAACACCACACCCTACCCTCGTAGCGAGTACTATCTTTACGCGTCGTTGGGGCCCAAACCTAACCGCACATTAACCGGGTTTTCCGACAATGCCCCGGCAGACGATGGAGGCATTCGTTGCTCAGTCCATTTCGCGTACTCGATCTGACAGATGAGCGCGGCATGCTCGCCGGACAGATGCTAGCCGACCTCGGCGCTGACGTGATCCAAATCGAACCGCCCGGGGGATCCAGCGCCCGGCGGGAACCGCCCTTCGCCGGCGATCAGGAGGGCGAAGACCAATCGCTGTTTTGGTGGGCCTACGCCCGCAACAAACGAGGCATCACCTGCGACCTCGACACGCCCGAGGGCCAGGACCTGATCAAGCGCCTGGCGGCTGACGCCGACTTCCTCTTTGAATCCGACGAGGTAGGCGCGATGGCCAGCCGTGGACTCGGCTACGACGATCTATCCGAAATCAACGAACGACTCATCTACGCCTCGATCACGCCCTGGGGCCAGGACGGCCCGAAGGTAGGTTATGCCGCTAGCGATCTTGCCCTGCTCGCGGCAGCCGGACCCCTTTATCTATCGGGCACGCCCAACCGCCCGCCCGTCCGCTGTGTCGTGCCACAGGCCTATCACCACGTCGCTGCGGACGCCGCCGCGGCCGCCACGATGGCCCATATCGCACGTCAAGCCAGTGGCCAAGGACAATACATCGATCTCGCCGCGGTGCAATCACTGCCCGCCGCCACACAGTGCCTGATCCTCTCGCACGCCATCGGCGAGTTGGAGGGCAAGCGAGCATCAGGCGGAATGCAAATTGGCCTGCTCGAGGCCCGCATCATCTGGCAATGCGCGGACGGCTTCGTCTCACTGACGTACTTCTTCGGGAACGCGATCGGCCCTTTTACCGCGCGATTCATGCAATGGATGCTGGAAGAGGGCGCTGTCAGCGAGGAAGACGCCGGCAAGGACTGGATCGGCTACGCCGCCCTGCTGATGACGGGCGAGGAACCCATCTCCGAATTCGAACGGATCAAAGGGCTGGTTGACGCGTTCCTGCAAACTAAGACCAAGGCAGAGTGCCTGACCGCCGCACAAGAGCGCAAACTGCTGCTAGTCCCAGTCACAACGATTGAAGAGGTCGCGACCAGTCCGCAGCTCGCCGCTCGGGAATACTGGCGTGACGTTGAACGGGCCGACGGGCAGGGCACCGCGCGCTTTCCCGGCCCCTTCGTCAACGTCAGCCATCGACCTCTGCAGTACCGGCAGCGCGCCCCGAAGTTGGGCGAACACAACGCTGAAATCTACGCAGCACTGGGAATCGAGGCAGCGGAACTCAAAGCGCTGCGCGAGAAGGGAGTGGTCTGATGACCGCCACGCTTGAAGGCGTCAAGGTTTTGGATTTCATGTGGGTGATCGCCGGACCCACTGCGACGCGCTATTTGGCCGACTTTGGGGCCACGGTCGTCAGAGTGGAATCGTCAAAACGGATCGAGACCGGACGCACCATTGGACCATTCCATGGCGGCGTACCCGGACCCGAAAACTCCGGCATGTTCCTCAACATGAACACCGACAAATATGGCATCACGTTAGACATGACGTCGGACGAGGGCAGGGATGTCGTGCGCGATCTTGTGCGCTGGGCGGACATCGTCACGGAGTCATTCTCACCCCGCGCGATGCGCAACTGGGGACTCGGATACGAGCAATTGCGCGAGATCAAGCCCGACCTGATCATGCTCAGTACCTGTCTCTTCGGCCAGAGTGGGCCGTACTCAGAGATCGCCGGATTCGGCACGATGGGGTCCGCTATCTCCGGCTTCGTCAATCTGGGTGGCGACAAGGACGGCCCACCCGTCGGACCCTTTGGGGCCTACACCGACTACGTGGCGCCACGCTTTACTGTGGCGGCCCTGATGGCCGCTCTCGATCACCGCAACCGCACCGGTGAGGGCTGCTACATCGATCAATCCCAGGCTGAGTCGAGCATGCATTTTATGTCGACAGGCTTGCTCGATTACGAGGTCAACGGACGCGTCACTGAACGCAACAGCAACCGCGACTCGCGCCGTGCACCACACGCTGTCTACCCCGCGGCTGGCAAGGATCGCTGGGTCGCCATCTCGGTGGAGGACGAAGACACATGGAAGAATTTCTACCAGGCCAGTTCCATTCCCGACCTGGGTAGCGATCCACGCTTTGATACGCTTGAACAGCGGCTCAAGAATGAGGATGCACTGAATGACCTCATAGCCGCGTGGACCGCACAACAGGATGCCACCGAAACAGAACGGGTATTGCAAGAAGCCGGAGTCGCAGCGCACACGATCCAGAATTCGATCGATGCCTACGCCGACCCGCAGCTCCAGCATCGTGGCGAGTTCGTCGAGATGGATCACCCGGTGCACGGCACTACGACGGTCGAGGGAGCTCGCTTCAAGTTTTCACGCACACCAGCTGAGTACCGCTTCACGGCGCCCACCTTCGGGCGTGACAACGAGTACGTGCTGAAGGAGATCCTCGGCTACGACGAAGACAAGCTAACCGATCTGGCGATCGCGGGGGTGCTCGAGTAACGGACGGATCCGTAGGCTCCGCCACCTCATAACTCGGTCGGCTAATCCGCCAGCGATCGGCTGAGAAAGGAGTTGATCCGCGCGGTGGCCTCGACGCCGGCTGGGATGGGGAAGCCCATGAAAACGTGGGGCGCCTCCGGATAGACATCCAGTTGTGTCTCCGCGCCCGCCTCTTCCCAACGTGCTGCTAGCAGCAACGAGTCGTCCATCAGCGGGTCTGCCGTGCCCACGGAGAAGATCGCTGGGGGCATCCCGTGCAGCTCAGCGTGCAGCGGTGAGATGTCTGGGGCGCTCAGATCACGCTCGGAAGCATAGTGCCCCACGAACCAATCCATCAGCGGCGTATTGATCAGCAGGTTGCGCTCGCCCCAGTTCCGGGCGCTAGGAGTGAGAGCGCAGTCGTAAACTCCGCACTGCAGGGCCGCGGCACGGAAGCCCGTGTAGCTGTGTTTGTCGCGCATCCGTAGCAGCGTTGTCACAGCAAGATGAGCACCGGCCGACTCGCCGCCGATCGTCAACTTGTCTGTGCCAAACTCCGCCTGGGCGTTGTCGACCAACCACTTAGCGGCGGCTTCGCAATCGTCGTTGGGGGCGGGATAAGGATCTTCCGGAGCCATACGATAGCCGACACTGACAACGGCCTGTCGGGTCGCACTGGCCCGGGCCATGTGGACCTGATCCGATCCCTGATGAGAGCCGATCACCCAACCTCCTCCGTGAAAATGGAGGTAGATCCCCTCCACGTTTTCCGGCATGACGACGCGAATCGGAATATCGCCGGCTGGCCCGGGAATCGTGCGCTCGTGTGCCTCTTCGAGATCAGGTATGGGCGGACCGAGCGGGTGCTCGACGAGATAATCGCGAAGTTCCTGGGCGCCCATGGCGTGCCAGGGCGTACCCGCCCCTAGCATCGCCTCAAGTTGTTGGTTGAAGGCGACGGTCTGCGGATCGGCTTTCATCGAATTCCCCCTCGTTCATTGGCGGCGCAGGCTAACCGCCCCACTGGATAGTGACCACGCACCGACGGTGCGCTCCCAGGCTCATAGATGAACACAGAGCTGCCGGACAGCGGGCTCGCATCCGATTTCAAAGTCACCCGACGCTACTACCTCTCCCGGCCTACGGGCTTGCGTAAACTGCACACGTTTTTAGCCAAGTTCTGGGACAAACAACTCGATCTGCTACACAAGACAGCGGAGGCCGAAGAAGCCAAGTGTGATCCATGACGAGCACACCCATCCTGCACGCGACCAAACTATGCACGGCATCAACGCCGCCGCGAGTATTCGACGGTCTGACCGATCCCCAGCTCTACCTGCGTTGGATGAGGCACAGCACGCGCAGTGAACCAGTTCTCGTCGGCCTCTTTCGCGTCGACATCAACAGCAAGAATGTCGCGCGGGCAAGTACGTGATCCCGGAGCCACGGTCGCTGACGGCGACGACACCGTCACGCTCATCGTCTATCCGAGCTTCGTTGATGCCACCATGGCCATGAACCTCACGGAGCGCTAGGGGGAACTCACTGTCGTGCCTTGTCGCCGTCAGCCCAGGACACGTTCCGGACCGAACAAACGGGCCCCACCGCATAAGAGCGTATCGAGTCAAGCTGGTGGACAGGATTAGGCTATCCCGCTTACAAGGTCGGCGGCACAGCAAAAGCATCTCGCGTCGAGCCACCGCATCACCCGTGGAGGACCGCAATCTAGCCAGCACGGTCCATCGTAAAAGGGCGCCCCTTGCTGCGAAGCCAGCTACTCGGTAGCTTGCTAGCGCTGTTGCTCACTCGCTGCTCGTGAAGATCCGGAAGGTGACAAACTTATGCCAGTCGACCCTGCCGTTCAGGCACTCCTTGATCTAGTCCCGGCGGACGCGCCGCCCATTAGCGCGCTGGAGCCGGACGTGGTCCGCGCCGGCCTGGCTGCGATGAGCGAACAGCAAGGCACGCCGGAAGAGGTCGCCAGCGTCGAAGATCGCGCTGTCCCAGGGCCCGCGGGCGATATCCCAGTTCGGATCTACAAGGTATCCAGCGAAGCGGATCAGCCCGCGCTCGTCTATTTCCACGGCGGAGGCTGGGTGGTCTGCGACCTGGATACGCACGACTCGGTCTGTCGCGCACTCGCCAACGCGGCGAACTGCACGGTGATTTCCGTAGACTACCGCCTCGCGCCCGAGCACAAGTACCCGGCGGCCTCAGATGACTGCTTCGCCGCGACACAATGGGTAGCCGACAACGCCACCAACCTGAGCATCGACGCCAGCCGAATCGCCGTCGGCGGCGATAGTGCCGGTGGACATCTGACCGCTGTGATTACGCAAATGGCGCGCGAACAGGGCGGCCCGGCTTTGCTTGCCCAGGTGATGCATTGCCCGGTGACCAACCTGGATTACTCCACAGCCTCCTATCGCGACAACGCGGAAGGCTACGGACTAGGTCTAGATACGATGGAGTGGTTCTGGAATCACTACATCAGTGACCAAAACCAGGCCACCGAAGTTGGAGTGTCCCCGCTGCGCGCGGACCTCGCGAACTTGCCACCCGCTCTGGTGCAAACGGCCGAGTTCGATCCGCTGCGCGACGAGGGCGCTCAGTACGCTGAGAAGCTGCAAGCCGCGGGGGTGTCCGTCACCTACACCGATTACGAAGGTCTCAACCACGACACATTCCTGTCGTTCGGGCTCGTACCCAGGGGCCGAGACAACATCGATGAGGCGGCGGCGTACTTACGCACTGCGTTCGGCTCCTAAAATACGGGCCCGCGTCTTAGGCTGAATTGCGGACACGGAACTTCACATCCGCCACGCGTCGGCTCCATAAGTTCGACGTCCGTGAATCCGGACACCTCCAGACATCCACCCGAATCTGCGGGCGGGATCGGGTTCCGGGCAGCATCGTCATCGCAATCGCGCTCATGTAGCGACCGACCTCCAACGACATCGCTACACGGTTGCCC
>CAZZMQ010000036.1:8631-11373 GCA_964655365.1 uncultured Dehalococcoidia bacterium
GGTTGCCCTCGACGCCGATGACGTTCGCGTCGGCCAAGCGGCGTTCGAGTTTCGTCATTAGCTCCGATTCGATCTCCAGGTAGTTCATCCTGTCGACGCGCTGTCGAAGTAGGGCCATCATGAGTCCCAGCCCCGAGCCGATCTCCAGGGCGTCGTCGCCTAACTCAATTCCATCAATGGCCTAGAGCAGCTTCGTCTTCCCCCGAAGCCTTGATCGAGATCTTCCTCGCGCAATACCAGCGGCGATGATCGCTTCAGGACCGGGAACGGGGAGCTCCGCCCTTTCCTTCTTCGATGCACGGGCTAGACGCTGTCCTTTGCACCAGTCAGTTCGGCCATTAGTTCGATCGCTTCAGGTTGGCTGGTACTAACCGTGAGGCCTGTCGCACCGCTGTCCTCCCAGGCCCTAAAACGCTCCTTGATTCGTTCGATCGGCCCCACCAATGACTGTTCATCGAGAAACTCGTCCGGCACCGCCTCCATCGCCTCGCCTTTCCGGCCTTCGAGATAGAGATCTTGGATTGCCTGGGCAGCCTCCGGATAGCCTCGCCGCACCATCGCATCGTTGTGGAAGTTCTTCGTCTTGTGCCCCATACCACCAACATAGAGGGCCACGTTGGGCTTCATCTGCCGGAAGGCTTCGCCGATCTCGTCCGTGATGATGACCTGTACACCGACCTGAATCTCCAGGTCCTTCAGCGACTTGCCAGTGCCCACCCGTTCGAAGCCGCTGTCCAGCCAGGGCTGGAACGTCTTCATCCCGCCCGGAACGAAGCCGAGCGGAAGCCAGCCGTCGGCGATCTCCGCAGTCAGCTTCACGTTCGCCTCAGTACCGGTGCCGAGCCAAATCGGGATATCGGGGTTGATGTGTAGGATCGAGCGCAGCGGTTTGCCGATTCCCATCGTGCCCTCTCCACGGTAGGGCAGTTGAAACTCCTGGCCCTCGTAGCTGACGGGTTCATCCCGACGCCAGATCGATCGAATGATGTCGCAGTACTCGCGGATGCGGCGGTTGGGTCGTCCCCAGGGCTGACCGTACCAGCCCTCGACGATCTGCGGACCGCTGACACCGATCCCCAGAATCATGCGGTCGCCGCCCGCCAGCGCGTCAATGGTGCCTGCGGTCATAGCGGCATTGGCTGGCGTGCGAGCGGCGAGTTGGATCACACCCGTGCCGAGCCGGATTCTCTCCGTCTGCGCCGCGATGTAGGCCAGCGGCGAGAGTGCGTCAGAGCCGTAGGCCTCCGCCGTCCAGACCGAGTCGTAGCCCAGCTGCTCTGCCCGTCGGATCTGATCGATCGGCAGGTGCATGTCCGCCCCAGAGTAACCGACGCTCAAGCCAAGCTTGAGTCGATTCGCCATTCGTCTGCTCCCTCCACTGGTTGATCTACTAAGGATTAGGCCGCCAAACGCCAGCGCAGCGCGCCATTAGCTCAGCTCCACCTGTCCCTTGGGTCCATGGATGGTAGCAACCAGGCCCGGCTCGTCCCCCTTGATCACGCTGATCGGTTCACTACCGCTTCCAGCATGCGGAAAACCATATCGGGCTCCGGCTGGGCGCTCCCGGCGCAGCGGCCGCGGGGCACACGTTCCACCGACAAGCGCGTCAGGAGACACTAGCCGCGGTGAGCCTCGTGTAACTCCTGCTTCGCTTGCGCCAGTAAGGCGGGATCCGCAAAAAGGTCGACAGCAGTCATCGCCAGGGCCTTGGAGGCAAGAATGGTCTCGACGTGGGCCTCAGGGGTGGCTGCCGCTCCGGTGAAGGCGGGGGTGTGGTTCCCCTCACTCGTCTTGATTCCGAACAGGGGATGGATCGAAGGCACCACGTGACTGACATTGCCCATATCAGTACTGGCCCCTCCGAAAGCCAGGCTCTGCCGCTTAGTCGGTAACGACTTTCCTAAATCGCGCATGTTGTCGACATAGGCTTCGGCCATAGTGTCGTTGGTAGTCAAGTTGCTGTAGGCATGACCCATCCACTCGTGCTCCAGACGGCAGCCCGTCGCAAGAGCCGCCGCTTCAAAACAAGCCAGTACCCGCAGCTTAAGGTCCGCTAAAACATCATCGTCCCTGGCTCGCACGTAGAACTCGGCGGCGGCGTAGTCGGGAATGATATTGGGCTTTTCACCGCCAGCTGTGATCACACCGTGCACGCGGGAATCAGGCGTCATCTGTTGTCGAAGCATTGAGATCCCGTTATACGCGTGGACTAACGCGTCAAGCGCGTTCAGCCCTTGCCAGGGCATGGCGGCGGCGTGGGCATTGCGCCCGAAAAACTCGACGGCCAATGGCTGGATCGCATTCATATTGACCCAGGCTCCGTCACCCGGAGCTGGGTGCAACATAAGCGCAGCGTCTATCGAATCGAAGGCCCCCGCGTTAATCATTTCGACCTTGCCGCCACCACTCTCCTCGGCGGGAGAACCGAGAATCACGATCGTACCTTCGCCTTCGCGCAGCGCCTCTTTTAGCGCAAGCCCACTGGCGACACCAGAGACAGCGATCAGGTTGTGGCCACAAGCATGGCCGATGCCAGGAAGTGCGTCGTACTCACTTAATACGGCAAGCTGGGGACCGCCACTCCCGGCGCGCGCCACGAAGGCGGTCTCCATCCCATACGCCCCGCGTTCGACATCGAAACCCTGCTGCTCGAGATAGTCCGTCAGTACCCGGTGCGCATGCACCTCCTCGTAATTCAACTCGGGATGCGCATGGATGTCGAGGCTAAGAGCGCCCAGATCC
>CAZZMQ010000036.1:11383-24910 GCA_964655365.1 uncultured Dehalococcoidia bacterium
CAGATCCTCGGAGACGCCATCGATCGCCTCTAGCACCCTCTGCTTCATCGCCGCCGGATCGGGCATGTACGCCCCCTTTCCCAATCTGGCCCCAATCAGAGTACTGGTCGACAGCGAACTCAGTGCTGGACGTCGCGGTCGACCTGAGGCTCCGGTTCTAGCACCAGGCGCGATTCGGCATTGGTCGCGTAGTCTTCGCGGCGCGTACTCATCGACCAATAGTCGCCCGCCAGCCAGGGCGTGACGCCATCACCATAGTGCGGCGAACCAGGATGGCCCACCTGGCCGGGCGGCAACACCCAGACGGAACGGGCGAAGTCATCCAGATCAACAATCATGCGGTACGAGACGCCTGACTTTGCCTGAAAGTTGCTTGTGTCGACGCCGGAAGCGAAGACCGTCGTGCTATCGCCACCAAGACCGACGTCGGGCAGATTGAAGATCGCGGCACCCCACGCCTCGCGACCCAGGTTGTGCACGAAATGATGCCGGTGCATCCCCGACCAGGTCCAGGAAGCAACATCGTCTCCTTGCGATTCGCTCATCCGTTCGACGGCAGCGCGCAAGGCGCAATTGAAGACGTCGTTCCAGGACCTCCCTCGGGTAGCGGGGTTCAACTGCAGGATCGAAGTGTCGCCCGCGGCGATCGCGTTAAGCACGTTGGCCGAGGGCCAGGCCGCCCAGGCCCCCATACCCACCGCAGCGGCCGGCAGATCGCGAAGGAAACTGGCGACATCGCGCATAAGGGCGGTGCCTGTTGCCTGATACACGGCCGCCGCCGCGGAGTCCGGCGCGAGTACACCATCCCAGTCGAGCAAAAGTCGGGCGTAGCAGTCGAGATCGTCGTCGACATCCAACTCCTGCAAGGCCTTGGACAGCATCGGGGCAGCCAGCGTCTGGCGATCGAGCTGCATCTGCTGGAACTCAGCGACACCGAAGTCGTCCCGCTCGCGCAGCATCTCCTCGATGCGCCAGGCCCGCCATGGCGTACCGACGCCGATGTAGTGGGGATAAGTCTCATCGACGACGCGGTTGTTGGCCGTCGCGACGTAGTGCGTCTCGGGATCAACCGAAGTCGGAAGATCCTCGAAGGCCACCGTGCCGATCCAGTCGTATTTGCTGATCCAGCCCGGCACCGGCACCGGATTGCCACCGCGGTGCGCCCGCACGGGGATATCCCCAACGAGCTGGTAGGCGATCGTGCCCTCTATGTCAGCCAGGATCTTGTTCATCGGCGGGCCGGACCAGGTCAACTGCGAGTCAATGTAGGCCTTCACCGAACGGGCGCGGAATGAGCCCGGGAGCGTCTCTAGGGTGCGTAGCACATCGTGGCCACTCCACTGGTGCGCCATGGCGGGACCGTCTTCATCAAGACCGCCCTTGACGATAGGGCCATGTCTGGTGACGAGGATGTCTTCCTCGATCGGCAGCTCGCGCCCCTTAACTTCAATCGTCTCGTGCCAGATCTCGGGCTCGTACCAATTCCCGTCGTGCTCATACTGCGTGAAGTCGTCGTTGAAGCGCTCCACGAAAAGGTCGGAAACGTCCGCCATAGCATTCGTCACAGACCAGGCGACGTGGTGGTTATGCCCGTACATGAGCACACCCGGCACGCCCGGCGTCGATGCACCGATTACATCGAAGTCCTGGTGCTTAAGTTGATTGAGTTTCCATTCTGGAGAGAGTTGCACGACAGCGTGCGGATCCCCGGCCAGCAGCGTCGTGCCGATGGACGACTTCTCGCCGTCGACAGCCCAGTTGTTCGACCCAACCCCATCCGATGCGGCCGCGACCATGTCTTGCGACTGCTCCAAAATCTCGCTTAACTGTGCATTCAGACCCGTGGCGTCGCCCCCCGTCGGCACGATCACAGGCGCCTCCCCGGGGTACTCCGGCTGCAGCAACCTAACGGCCTCAGCACCGAACTTCTCATGCACAGCCCCTGCAAACATCTTGAGGTGGTAGTCCCGCATCTGAGTAAAAGCGATCACGCGCCAAACCGCGATGCTGTCGACGGGTGACCAGCAATCCGGCTCGATGCCGAGAACCTGAAACTCGGGCGGCAGCTCATCGAAGGAGTCGATCGCGGCATTCACGCCCTCGCTGAACCAACGCAGGATCTTGCGTGCGTCCGCACCCAGCAACGGCCAATCACGCTTGGAGTGACGCTGAACTCCCAGTCGCCGGTAGAAGCGATCCACGCCAATCAACGACTCGCCCAGCAGCTCCGATAGCGTCCCTCGCGCGAAGCGCCGAAAGCGTTCCAGCTGCCAGAGGCGATCCTGCCCGTGGCAGAAACCTTGCGCAAACCAAAGGTCGTGTTCCAACTCAGCCGTGATATGAGGCACGCCGTGCTCGTCACGCACGATCTCCACGCGGCCCTTTAGATCGCGCATTTGCAGCATGCCCTCGTGCGGCGGCAGACTGTTCTGTCGGATTTCTTCATGGGTGGGCATGGCGCTCATTCCTCCACTGCCTGCGGCAGGATAGAGCCCGGGACGCTACTTCGGCATGCCAGGCATGTCGATGGGAGCGTAATAGTCGTCGTCGCCAAGGGCGTCAACGCGTGCCCAGAAATCCGAACCGCCCGACTTACCAATCTCTTCGAGGTCAGCCATCTGACGCCAGAAATTCCATGAATCGGGGCGAATCCGGCTCGCCTCGCGCAGAAAGGCAAGGCCCTCAGCCCTGTTGCCCTGGCGATGCAGATGCTGCCCAAGCCGGAAGTTGGCATTGGCCACCATGACCGAGTCATCGGGCTTCTTCTGGCGTGCCCGGACGTCATCGTCCTGTAAAACAAACTCGCTTGCCTCACCCTTCGCGACCCAATCGCGTAGCGCGTCGAGATAAACGGCGCGTGTCTCCGCAATCTCCACTACCTCCGCTTCGGGAATCGAGAAATCTCTGCGGTTCATCGCTCGAAATCCGTCGCTTGCACCAGCAACCTCGGCGGGCCGAACAATGCGGCCCGCTTCGTCGATCCAAACCGCTTGCGGCACGTTGACCATGTTGTAGAGCTCAGCAACATGGTGCTGCTGATCGATAAGACAGTCGTAGCCGGGACCGGCCTGGTCGACCCAGGGACGCACCGCCTCCACGCCGCGACTATCCATGGCCACCGCCAAAACGGTAAAACCATCGTCTTTGAGTTCCTCGTAAAGGTCCTGCCACACGGGCAGGTCCATTCGGCAACCTCACCAAGACGCCCAAGTAGCCAACAGCAGCTTCTTCCCACGGTAGTCAACCAGCGAGTGGGAATTGCCACTAACATCGGGCAGCGTGAAGTCAGGTGCCTCAAGAGAATCGAGGGCCGTCCCCCGCACCGTCGCCGGTTCACCCAGAATCCACGTCGCGCGTTCGGCGTCATGCAGCACGACGCCACCGCGCAAGCGCCAGAACTCAGCTACATTGACTGCAGTCGTGCGGATAAACTCTGCCTCGCGGCCAGCCGGCACCGGGATGCAAACAGCGCCACGGCAAAATCCTTCCGACTTCAATTCCCAACCAGTGAGTAGCTCCGCGCCTTCTCTGTGCAGCCAGAGTTGCTCCATCGCGGCCTCCGCAACCTCCAACTTGGTCGCACCGCTCTCGGTCAACACGGTAATCATGTGTCGCTCCTCTGCAGCCGTCTGCACGCCACGATCGTAGCCCACTCAATCAGTGAAGAAGCCGCTGTCGGAAGACAGAATCTGGCCCGAATAGAACGGCACCTCATCAGATGCAAGGAACAACGCAACGTAGGCAACCTCCTAGCTCCCTCCTGCACCCTGTGAAAGCCACCGAACTCTGGACGATGCGTGATTAGGTTCGCGCAGCCACGAGGCCAAGCTTGATCTGACAATTGCTGTACCGACCGGCGGCGACGGATACGGTCCTGCCACGCGCCGGTTTGTTCCCTAGGGAATAAGCCGTCGACATGGCGGCCCCCGTGAGCAAAGTGGCTGCTACATTTGCTTGGTTAGCGTGAAACAAGCCTCCGGCGAGTACCACTCTTGGAGTGTCTTGGTGAGGATCCGACAGGATCGCAACAAACCCGCGATGTGGCCCGGAACCGCAGAGCAATAGCGATCCCACACAAAGGGGAAAGGCCCCCGGCCATGTCTGAGACGCCGGCTGTCGAAGTACCAGAGCAACGGCAACTCGAAGAGCGGGACCGCGTCACGATTCGCTTCGCTGGCGACTCCGGCGACGGGATGCAGTTGGCCGGCAACCGGTTCACGGACGCGACAGCTGTCTTCGGTAACGACTTCAGCACACTACCTGACTTTCCCGCCGAAATTCGTGCGCCAGCTGGATCCCTTGCCGGAGTCAGTTCCTTCCAAATCTCGTTCGCACGCGAGATCATCCACACGCCCGGCGACGCACCGGATGTCCTCGTCGCCATGAACCCGGCTGCTTTGCAAGTTCACCTATCTGCGCTTCCCAAGGGAGGCCTGTTGATCGTCAACTCCGACGCTTTCAGCACGGGCAATCTCAAGAAAGCTGGCTACACGACCAATCCACTTGAGGACGGCTCATTGCAAGACCACCGCGTCGTCTCCGCGCCAATCACATCCTTGGCCGTCGCGGCTGCGGAAACCATCGTGGGTATCACCGCCGTCGAGGCCGATCGCACCAAGAATTTCTTCGCGCTCGGCCTCGTCTCGTGGCTCTTCGATCGCGATATCGACCCCAGCCTCGCCTGGATCGACTCTCGCTTCGGCAAGCTCAAAGAGGGTGCCATCGCCGGAGCGAACAAGCTGGCGCTACGGGCTGGCATGGCCTTTGGTGAGACCGCCGAACTAGCCGACGTGCACGTGCGTGTCCCTCCGGCCCAACTACGCCCCGGTGAATACCGTACCGTTACGGGAAACGAAGCTCTTGCGATGGGCCTCCTGACCGCTTCCAAGCTGTCTGATCGCACCCTCTTCTACGGCTCCTACCCGATCACTCCCGCCTCCGACGTGCTGCATGAGCTGGCCAGCTACCGCCACTTCGGCGTCAAAACACTCCAAGCCGAGGATGAGATCGCCGCTGTCGGCTCCGCAATAGGCGCAGCCTACGGCGGCTCAATCGGTGTGACCGGAACAAGTGGTCCAGGCATCGCGCTAAAGAGTGAGGCAATCGGTCTGGCCGTAATGACGGAGCTACCGCTGATAGTCCTGGACATCCAACGCTCCGGTCCCAGCACCGGCATGCCGACCAAAACGGAACAAGGTGATCTCCTCCAGGTCCTCTTCGGACGCAACAGTGATAGCCCCCTCTGCGTCATCGCACCGCAGAGTCCAGGCGACTGCTTCTTCATGGCAATCGAAGCCGTGCGGCTCGCTTTCCGCCACATGACACCAGTAATCGTGCTGTCCGACGGCTACTTGGCGAACACATCGGAGCCATGGCCAGTACCAGACTTCAGTTCGATCGAGCCGATCACAATCATCACCCACACCGATCCCTCCAACTTCGAGCCATACGGCCGTGATCCGGAGAACCTAGCGCGGATGTTCGCCGTGCCCGGCACACCCGGCCTGCAGCACCGGATCGGGGGCTTGGAGAAAGCGGACGGACACGGTGACGTCTCCTACGATCCTGACAATCACCAGTTGATGAACGAGCTGCGTCTAGCAAAGGTGCAGCGGATCGCGAACTACATCCCCGAACTAGAAGTGGAAGGCGCCCCCGAAGGGGATGTTCTAGTACTCGGCTGGGGTAGTACGCGAGGCGCGATTCTGACGGCAGTAGCGCAAGCGCGCGAGCAGGGCGTGGACGTTTCTAACGCGCACCTGCGCTACCTGAATCCGTTCCCGCGTAATCTCGGGGACGTTCTCAAGCGCTTTAAGACCATCCTGATTCCGGAAAACAACATGGGCCACCTGCGGATGCTGGTCCGCTCTGAATTCCTAGTCGACGCACAAGGCCTGCCAAAACTCAACGGCCAGCCGTTTTTGACTGATGAGATCCTCGAGGGTATCCTCGAACACAGAGGAAAATAGATCTGATGGTGACCAAAAACCCCAACCCTGTCGAAGTGCCGGTGCTTACTAAAAAGGACTTCCAGTCCGATCAAGATACCCGCTGGTGCCCTGGCTGCGGCGACTACTCGATTCTCGCGCAGATGCAGAAGATGCTGCCGAGCCTGGGAGTGCCACGCGAAGAAATCGTCTTCATCAGCGGAATTGGCTGCTCGAGCCGATTCCCCTACTACATGAACACGTACGGCTTTCATAGCATTCACGGACGAGCGCCAACAATTGCAACGGGACTCAAACTGACGCGCCCCGAGCTGATGGTCTTCGTGATCACCGGCGACGGCGACGCACTCAGCATTGGCGGCAACCACTTTCTGCACGTCATGCGCCGTAACATCGATCTCAACGTGATCCTCTTCAACAATCAGATTTACGGACTGACTAAGGGGCAGTATTCCCCCACCTCCGAAGTGGGCAAGACGACGAAGTCCTCGCCGATGGGCGCGATCGAATCGCCGCTCAACCCAATCAGCCTGGCATTAACAGCTGGCGCCACGTTCGTTGCGCGAACGTTCGACACCGATCCCACCCACCTCACCACCACCCTTGAGCGGTCCGCGCTCCACAAAGGCGTCTCCTTCGTGGAGGTTCTGCAAAACTGCAACATCTTCAACGATGGCGTCTTCCGCGACTTCACAGATAAGCCTGTGCGCTCTGAGCGTATGGTCTATCTGGAGCACGATCAGCCAATCACCTTCGGCAACGACGGCAATCAAGGTATTGCGCTCCGCAACACAAACTTGGAGGTCGTAGGAGCTGCTGAATCAGGCGTTATTACGCACGATGAGCATCGCGATGACGTCTCGATCGCCAACACGCTGGCCCAGATGTCCTACCCCAGCATGCCAGTCCCTGTCGGCGTTTTTCGGCAGATTGATCGACCGACCTACGGAGAAGCGCTAGACCAACAGATCGGCGAGGCTAGAAAGCGCCATGGAGATGGTGATCTGCAAGAACTTCTGCGCGGCACCAACACTTGGCTGGTCCAATAAGCTCGCCGGCCAGGAGCGGTTGGTGGGTCGCCGATCCGCGCCCCCCCGGTCGGACTAGCGCGCGCGCGACCCACCATCGACCGTGTAGATCCCGCCGCTGATGTACGACGCATCATCGCTGAACAGGAACGCCACGAGTGCTGCGACTTCCTCTGGCTCGCCGTAGCGGCCCAGCGGCATCGATTGGGCAAATGCGTCCCTGGCGGACTCCGGATCATCGGGATTGGCACCCCGCTCGATCGAACGCATCATCCGCGTTTGGATCGGGGAGGGACAGATCGCATTAACACGCGTATCCGGCGCTAGCTCAACCGCAGCCGTTTTCGTCATCCCGATCACGGCATGCTTACTTGCACCATACGCAACGAGGTTAGGCGTGCCACCGAGGCCTGCGGTTGAGGCAACGTTCACGATCGACCCACCACCGCGTTGCTGCATGGAGGCCGCCGCGTACTTCATACCCAACCAGACGCCCACCACGTTGACGTCCAGCACCCGCCGGAACGTCTCTTCCGGGTATTCGGTTAGGGGCGTATAAGCGCCCTCGATCCCCGCGTTATTGAAGAGGAAGTCGACACCATCAAAGTGCGCCGTCGTCTCAGCCACATAGCGCCTAACATCTGCCGCGTCGGTAACGTCCGCCCGCACTGGCAAACCTTCACTGCCAGCATCGTGCACGCCCGCTAGCGTCTCGTCGAGTTCCGACGGGTTGACATCAACGGCGACGATGCGCGCGCCCTCCGAAGCCAAACGAATTGCAGTCGCGCGACCGATCCCGCTCGCCGCTCCCGTCACAACCGCTACCTTGCCATCGAAGCGATCACTCATCGTGCGCGCCTTTCACATTGCTCGCCCCTTCAGTGCCATAACGCATTCTAGTGAGGCCTGCCAAAACCGCCAAGAACACGGCACCGGCAAGCGGTTGCCGATCTGATCAAAGAATTCGTCGCTCGCAGGCGCAACACCGGGCTGATCGCGTAGCCGCCTGATCCGACGAGTACTGAACAGCATGGATCAATCATCGGTTCTCCGTGTGAGAGACACGACAAAGAACTACCTCTGCACAGGAGATAGCCGTTTGGTATCTCGTCTACGGTCGCTAGTCCCGCGGCAGTCCGAGCCCACGTGTCGCGATGATGTTGCGCTGGATCTCGTTAGTGCCACTGTAGATCGTCGAGGGCACCGAAAGCAGATAGTTCTCCGGGAAAAATCCATCGAACGGCGCACCTTCTTGCTCTGGGACCAACGTGCCCGACAAGCTCAACAATTTGACGCCGTAGTTGTAGATCCGCTGACCTAGCTCGGACTGGAAAATCTTGACGACCGAGGATTCGTGGTTGGGCACACCGCCTGACGATTGAATGTGAGCGATGCGATAGCCGAGGTATTTGGCAACGTTGTTCGCAACTACGTGCTCGGCAAGCCCAATGCGGTAACGATCCCGCTGTTCGGCGGAGCCGCTCTGCAGCATGTCGGTCAGATCCTCCAGCGTCTTACGCTGGCCCGCCGTCGTACTAATTCCGGAGCGCTCGAAGTCCAGCAATGTCATACCTACGTACCACCCACGGTTTTCCTCGCCGATCAGATTGGCAGCCGGCACTCGCACATCTTCAAAAAAGACCTCGTTGAAGTGGTGGCGGCTGGCCATGTTGATCAACGGACGCACCGTCAGACCCGGCGTATTCTTGATGTCGTCAATCAGAAGGAAGGAGATACCGCGATGCTTGGGCGCATCCGGGTTGGTCCGCACCAGCGTAAACATCTGGTTCGCCCGGTGTCCACCCGAAGTCCAGATCTTCTGGCCATTGATGATGTAGTCGTCACCATCGCGCGCAGCGCGTGTCTGCAGACTGGCAAGATCAGATCCGGAGCCCGGCTCGCTATACCCCTGGCACCAGATGTGCTCACCGCTCGTGATCTTGGGTAGGTACTTGGCCTTCTGCTCGTCAGAACCGTGGATGATCAGCGTGGGGCCGATCATACCGACGCCGAAACCGCGCGTACCCGTATCGGGCGCGCCGTAATAGCCGAACTCCTCATTAAATACGACCTGTTCAAAAATGGAGGCGCCGAGGCCACCGTATTCCTTGGGCCACGCAGGTGCGATCCAGCCACGGTCGGCGAGTTTTTCATTGAAGTCTAGTGCGACCTCGAACGCCTCGTCGCCCCGATCCTCGAACACCCCACCCGCATCCTCCGGGATATTTTCCTCGAGGAACGCCCTGACTTCCCCACGTAATTTTTCTTCATCCTGGCCAAATCGGAGTTCCATCGCCGCTCCTCTTTCCTAGCCCGATGTGAAACTCGATTGTTCTGTACTTCACGCCCGATGGCAACAAGCGGAATGATGATTCAGCTGCCCTCGCGGCCACCAACCGGATGCAACGTGCCACTAGTCGTGGACGACTGGCACCACTTCGTCGATCAGCTGCTGGGTCTGACTAATCAGATCGCCGTCATTGTCCGCCAGTGTCGAGAGCACGAACTTAGACACTCCTGCTCGCTTGTAATCCTCGACTCGCGCGATGACCTCGGCCGAACCACCCACGGCATAATACTTTGATGGATCGAACTCCATCGACAAGCGCCGCCGAAGCGACTCTGCCGCTCGATCGACGATCGAATCGTCCCACGAACCAAAGCGATATGCGAAGCCCGCGCCGTAATGATCGTCGTCAAGCGGCCGCCCCACCGCAGTCGACTGCTCCCTGATCGCGGCAACTACAGGAGCCACCTGCTTCGGCGTCTGTAAGCCCGCCAACCAACCTGTGCCCAACGTTGCCGTGCGACGGATGGCAGCTTTGCTGCTGCCACCGATCCAGAGCGGCAACGGATCTTGCGTGGGCTTCGGTGCCACTTCGGCTCCCGTGTATTGATAGAACTCGCCGTCGTGGGTGACACTCTTCTCCGTCCAAAACCGCTGCAGCAGCTGTAGGGCCTCGTCGGTGCGGCGCCCACGCCCTTTTGTGGAGATACCCATCGCCTGCCACTCTGGGGCGATATCTGCGCCCACGCCAAAGGCTGCCAGCAAGCGACCTTCGCTGATGAAGTCGATCGTGGCACACTCCTTAGCCAACAGCATGGGATCGCGAAAGGGCAGGACGACGACATTCATGCCGAACTTGAGTCGCTTGGTCGCCCCCGCCACGGCGGCCATCATGGCCATCGACTCCAGGAACGGTTGTGGTGAAGCGATTCGGTCGGTTTGCCAAAACGAGTCGATCCCGCTGTCCTCGCAGAGGTCGATCCAACGCCAGAAGTTCTTCACGCTGGCGAAGGGGAAGGTCGCGATGCCGAGACCGATGCGCACGCTCATCGAGCTGCTCCAATCCTGCCGAAACGACGGAGTCGCCAGCGTAACCGACTGCGAAGGAACGATGAAATGAGTCTGCCAGACCTGCGCGAGCTCGCAGATGGCGTCTTCGTCTACGAGCTAAAAGGACCGTTCGTGGTGAACGCTGGGATCGTCGTCGGCAACACCGCGGTCGCCGTGATCGACACAGGTACGATCGAATCCGATGCACGCAAGATCCTTGACACCATCGCGAGCTTGACCGACAAACCCGTACGTTATGTGATCAATACGCACTATCACGGCGACCATTCGTTCGGGAATTGGTGGTTCTTGCCCGCAATCGTCGTGGGGCACGGGGCTTCCCGCGTGCGCTTAGTAGGTCAGGCTGGGGAATCACATAGAGACTTGCTGGCCCGCCTCGTCCCAATGGCCACGGAACAAATCCAAGCGGTATGCGTGGTTCCCCCAAGGCTAACGTTCGAGCAGCAGTGCCGCATAGATCTGGGCGAACGGCTCCTGCGGCTCAACTTCTTTGGTCGCGCCCACACCGATAACGACATCGCGATTGCCGTCGAAGGACAGGATGTGAGCTTCGCCGGTGATCTGATCGAAGAGTCCGGCCCACCCATAGTCTTCGAAGCATTTCCCGCCGACTGGGGACCAACCCTGCGCCGCCTCGCCGGCGGCGCTGAGTCACGTTTCGTGCCCGGACACGGTCGCGTCGTCGACCGCGACTTCGTCGCGGCACAAGCACTCGCCTTTGAACAGATCACAAGATCCTGTCAGACCCACGGAGAGTCAGCTGCCGCGGCTGCGAACCTGGGCCGACACGCAAGGACAACTCTCGGGTCACAGGCTGATCTAGCAATCGATCGCTACTTTGCCACCGTCGACTCGCGGGAGGTGACCGAGTAACTAGTCCTGCCGGATCTCGCGCTGCCAAACGGCGACGTCCCAGTAGCGACCGAACTTACGGCCGACTTTACTCCAAACACCGGACAATTCAAAACCCATCTTCTGGTGCAGTGCTTCGGACGGTTCGTTCGGCCGAGTGATCAACGCCAGAGCACACTGCACCTCAGTCTTGCCTAACTCGTCGAACAGTGCCTCATAAAGCCGACGCCCGATGCCCTGTCCAATAGCCTCCGGTGCGCAGTAGACGCTTGTCTCGACGGACGTCGCGTACGCCGCCTTGGGCCGGAACATGCTGCTGTAGGTGAACCCCTGGACGCGCCCAGCAGTGCTGATCGCCACAAGCACTCGATGCGGTCCATTCGGCGCGTAGTAGCTGAACCACTCGCTGCGCCGACGCTCAACACTGAAAGGTTCCAGGTCGAAAGTGAACGCAGTGTTGACGATGTAGTAGTTATAGATCTCTGTCAGCTGCGGTAGATCAACGTCTCTCGCAGATCGGATTTCCAGCTCGCCCATATACACTCCCGCAATCACGCGCGAACCCATCACAGCGTACGCCCGGACTCGAAGAGACGCGGACCGCTCGGGGCGGGCATACGCTAGGCCCACGCTGGGACACACCGCTAGCCCGAGCCTAGGTCTTGTCGGTGATCTGTGAACCACCTCCACTCTGGCGACGGAACAATGGCCACCAAAGTCGGATCCCATGTGCCCGATCTCGGCCAGCATCGACACACCTATCACCACTCGCATCGCTCGTCCGTATCGCAGCGGTGTAGACAAGACCAGCGAGTCCCGGTCGTGCCTCCATCAACACGGAGAAGTCAGTGATCAGCCGGTAGTGTTCATCGAACTGATACGACCCCATAATTTGAACCTCGGCGTGGAACACCTACTGTAGTTTTGACGCGCTTACCTTCGGCTCTGCCGACATACAACCGCACGAATTCGCGGATCTTGTCAACGCGTTTCCTCGCTCTTGCCATAGGATCTCTCTTCAGCGGTACCACGACCGTGTGGCAACGGCTGTACTCCGGCACCCTCTCACTGCGATCCGAACGCCTTCGGAACCGACGAAGTGGTGCGAAAACTCGGCACGGCGCGTATACCAAACGAACGATCGCCTTCCAGCAGGCCTCGTTCCCGCGACCAACGTCGAGACCAAAGAGTTCGAAGCCCTAATGCGGAGCGCCGCCACCCGCGATCGAGTCTGCCGACAAATGATGCCATGTACTGCTCGGCTCGCGCCTGCGCTAAAAAGCGAAGCTCGTCGCCTCCCCAGCGGCCAGATCCCCGCCAGCCGACACAACGCCATCCACCAGTCGCGCTCCAGCGTGGATCGAAGCTCCCGACGCCACGACAGCCCGCTCCACCAGGGAGTCGGCGCCAATCTGTGCTCCGTCCCAGACCACGCTCTCACGAATCACGGCGGACGCTGCGATCCGGCAGTCTGGACCGATCACCAGTGGCCCACACAGATCCGCGCCGGGCTCGACGATCGTCGAAGGATGGATGACGACCGGTCCGATCCGGGCTGGATCAACCTCACCTAGGGGCGTGAGCTTTAGCGGCGTTCGTAGCAAGTCCATATTCGCTTGGTGGTACGACGCAAGCGTTCCAACGTCAATCCAGTAGCCATGCTGCTGAAATCCGCGCAACCCTCCAACAGGCGCGATCAGGCGCGAGAACAGATCGTCTTCCACCCGGCTAAACCCCGTCTCTGGGATCTGTGCCAGCACGGCCTGCTCAAATAGCCACACGCCAGCATTAACCTGTTGTGAAGATGTCGTCCCCGGTGCCGGTCTCTCGATAAACTCCGTGATCGAACCGGTCGAATCTGACATCACTACCCCGTAACGCGAGGGATCCTCCTCTTCGTAGAGCACCATGCTGACCGCCGCATCACCTGCCGCGTGGAATCGAATAAAGGCACGGAAGTCGATGTCACTGACAATGTCGCCGTTCAGGACGAGAAACGGCTCGCTCCAACACCCGGCGACATTCCGGATCGCGCCGCCAGAACCTGCCATCTCCTCCTCGTAAACGTAATCCAACTGCAGCCCGAATCGCTTGCCCGTGCCCAAATAGTCCTCGATCGACGAATTAGGCCGCGTCAACGCAAAGCTGATCTGTGTAATGCCATGCTGCTGCAGTCCCGCCAGCACGTGCTCGATCAACGGATGGCCTGCTACGGGCACTAAGGCCTTCGGAATCCCTGCCGTCAGCGGCCGTAGACGTGTCCCTTCCCCACCTACCAACACGATTGCACGCATCGCTACCTCCGGAATTTGTCGCGGACGGGTAGACGTCCTATAGCCAG
>CAZZMQ010000037.1:0-7207 GCA_964655365.1 uncultured Dehalococcoidia bacterium
GAGGGAGGGCACGATCCTCTCCGTCAGCGACGCACTGTCCGAGCAGGGAGGCGCAAACTCGATCATTACCTGGGCGGAGGGAGTGCTTGAGCGGGCCCAGAAGGCCGTCGACCGCACGCCCGATCAGTTGCCGCTACTACGTGACGCCGGCGTGGTCGACGCTGGAGCACTGGGCCTATCGATGTTTCTGGAAGGGTTGTTGTGGGGACTGCGCGGGGATCCGCTGCCCGATAAGTCTCATGATCCTGGGACGATCGATCCTCTCTGGATGGCAGAGACGGGAGCCACGCTCGCAGAATCATCGGGATTCTGTACCGAATTCGTCGTCGATGGCGTGGGAGAAAACGGAACCGTCGACAAGGCAGCCTTAACCCGATCAATGGAAGCGCTGGGGGAATCCGTGCTGATCGTGGGCGACCGACTGATGGCTCACGTGCATCTACACACGACCGATCCTGAAGCAGCGTTCACGGAGGGCACAAGGTTCGGGCAGGTTAGTGAGGAAAAAGTGGATGACCTGGCAGCGCAGCAGGCCGCCCTACAACCGAGCGCTGGGCTGGCCAGGATAGGCATCATCGCAGTGGCCTCCGGCGCCGGCTACATTGACGAATTCCGTTCACTGGGTGTGGCGGTGATCGTACGGGGTGGGCAAACGATGAACCCCAGTGCCGCAGCCATCTTACGCGCGGCGCAGGGTACCCATGCGCAGGATGTACTCGTGCTGCCGAACAACGTTAATATCCGGCCCGCCGCGGAGCAGGCCGCACGGTTGGCGGGAGAGGATGGACCGCGGTTGCACGTCGTAGGAACGGGCAGTCAGCCCGAGGGAATCGCGGCGCTGATGGCACGGATGCAGAACGAAAGCGCGGAGGTCAATGCAAAACTGATGACGGACGCAGCAACGAGCTTGCTAGCTGGCGCGGTGACCTACGCCGCACGGGCGATCGACGAGCCCATCCAACTCCTACAAGGGCAGCCGTTCGCGGTACTGGAGTCCGCGATAGTCGCAGCCGCGGAAACTCTAGATGACACCCTCTGCCTACTGGTCAGCAAGATGCTGACACAGGCGCCCTCAGCCTCGCTACTAACGCTCTATCGAGGCGGGGATGTCTCTCTCGGCGAGAGCCAGGTGGCCCTCGAACTCATCAGACAAGCTGTGCCAGAAGCGGTCGAAGTCGAGCTTGTCATAGGGGGCCAACCACACTACCCATGGGAGGTCTCACTAGAGTAGGCTTTAAGCGACTGGTATAGCCGCGTATACACCTAATCAATTTGTTGACCTAATGGTGATCCGGATCGTCACAGATTCTACCGCCGACCTCGACGAGACCGCACTCGTGAAACACGGGATCGCGGTGGCACCGCTCAACATTCACTTCGGCGACGAGGTTTACCAGGACAGCGTCACAATCACCAAGAACGAATTCTATGACCGCATGGAGGTCAGCGAGGTGCTGGCCCGAACCTCACAGCCCTCGATCAGCGTTTTCCAGGAGATCTACGAGCGCGTGATTGCTGAGGGCGGCGTAGCCGGTATCGTCTCGATCCACCTTGGCGGTAAGCTGTCCGGCACGATCAACGCGGCACATACAGCGGCGAAGCTGCTAGCGGATCCACCACCGATCGAGGTGGTGGATTCAAATTCCGCCACGCTGGGACTGGGAAACGCCGTACTGGCCGCCGCGACCGCCGCCGCCGATGGCAGCGATGTAACGGCAATCCGAAACGCAGCACTAGACGCAGCGGCGCGAACGAAGATCGTGCTCTTCGTCGACACGTTGGAATACTTACAGAAAGGCGGTCGGATTGGGCGCGCGCGCGCCTTTCTGGGCACACTGCTGCGCGCGAAGCCGGTTCTCGAGTTGAAAGACGGAGAGATCGAGGGCATTGAACGCCCGCGGACACGCCAAAGAGCGACGGACCGGCTGCTCCAGACAATTCTGCGCACACCCCACCCAAAACGAATCGATGTGTTGTATGCCACGACGCCGGATGACGCGGAAGCTCTGGCAGCCCGTGTGCGCGACGCACTGCCGACAGTCGAAGTCGGCTTGGTCCAAGTCAGCCCAGTAATCGGCGTGCATACCGGACCGGCGGCGTTGGGCGCGGCCATCCTGCGGTCTTCGGCGTGAGATTGGCATGACCGCCGCGCGCGGTCCGGCTGACATCGTCACAACTCTGATCAAGATCCTACGCGCCGAGCAAAAGCGGGGCTTTGACGATAGAGCCATCGCCGGGGGACTCGACCGATACCTGCGCGGAGCTCTCGCTGAGGCCGATACCCAAAGCCCGCTCTATCGGGTCGTGGCCGCGCTGCCGAGAGATGGATATGGCTCGCTCGAAACGGGCCAACGCGAGGCGTGGGCAAAGACAGCTATCAAAATGCTGAATTCGACTCCAGTACTATCGAAGACGCCTACCCAAGCCCCGCCGATCACGGCCGAGCCACCGTCAGGACCAAGGAGGGCAATCGTCAGGGGTGCTTCACCAAGTAAGAAAATCACTGCGGAGAAGCGAGAAACGCGCGAGGCGTCGGGGGGCCAGGCAGACACACGCGCTGACCAATCGTCACAACCAAGCAGTGGATTACAAGCGTCCGTTGGCACCCTAGCGCGAATTCAGCAAACAACGGTGAACCGACTTACGCGGATCGGGATCGAAACCGTCGAGGACTTACTCTGGCACTTCCCAAATCGCCATGTCGACTTCACAGACGTAAAGCCGATCGCCAACCTATTCGTGGGGCAACGCGCCACCGTAGTTGGCACGATCAAGAAGTCGCGCGTCGCATTTTTCGGGCGCGGCCGACGAGCAACAGAGATCACGATTGCCGATGAGACCGGTTCCATCCGGGTGCTCTGGTTCAACCAACCTTACCTAGCCAAACAGTTCGTCGAAGGCGCCCGCATCGGTTTAGCGGGAAACGTCACGGCCAATCGCAAACGTCCACAGCTAACGTCGCCAGAATGAGAACAGCTGGATAGTGACGACGCCGGCACACATGTGGGGCGCTTCGTGCCGGTCTACCCGCTAACACAGGGACTCCCTGGACGAACCGTGCGTAAACTCGCCCGAGCGGCCATCGACCGATACGCCAACGAGGTCCCGGAGTCGTTGCCGCCCGAAGTACTGGCCGAGACCGACTACCTGCCGGAAGGAGAAGCGATCCGCGCACTTCACTTCCCCGAAACCTGGGACCAGCGCGACCAGGCACGGGAACGTCTCGCCTTCCAAGAGTTACTGGCGATCCAGGTCGCGGTACTGAGTAAGAAACGCGAGGCTCGCAATCGCCGCGACGCGCCGTCGATCCGGCTGCGCGGAGATTTCATTCAATCCTTTGTCGACTCTCTGCCGTTCCAACTAACCATCGCGCAGATCCGCACAATCACAGAGCTACGCTCCGACATGGGACGCGACGAACCAATGGCACGCCTGATGCAGGGCGACGTGGGTTCAGGAAAAACCGTCGTTGCAGCGGTAGCGATGCTGGGTTCCGTCGCGGAAGGATTCCAGGCGGCGCTGATGGCGCCCACCGAAATCTTGGCCGAGCAACACTACCGCACGTTGCGCTCGATCTTTGGCGCGGAAGATGAAGCATCATTGCATCTGGGCGATCCGATCGCGCCGGGCCTGGAACGGCCCGTACGAATGGCACTATTGACCGGGGGCACCAAGGCGGGTCGTAAAAAACAGCTGCAAGCAGCACTGAAGCAGGGCGAGCTCGATATCGTCGTGGGGACACACGCGCTGATCGAGGAGAGCGTGGGGATCGAGCGACTGGGGCTAGCCGGCGTGGACGAACAACACCGCTTCGGGGTGATGCAGCGAGACGCACTTCGCGGCAAGGGTGGCAGCCCCCACCTCTTGGTGATGACAGCAACGCCGATCCCGCGCACACTGGCGCTAACCGTCTATGGGGATCTCGATGTGTCTCAACTTGACGAAATGCCGCCCGGCCGACAGCCGATCGAGACGCACTTCGTGGCGCCTGAAGAGCGCGACACGGTCTACAAGAAGGTGCGCGAAGAGATCGCGAGCGAGAGGCAGGTCTTCGTGATCTGCCCCCTGGTCGAGGAATCGGATGCAATCGAGGCTAAGTCTGCCGTGGCGGAGTTCGCCCGCCTGCGCGACGAGGTCTTCCCCGAGTTCGCCGATCGGATGCGGCTATTGCACGGCCACATGAAGACGTCTGAGAAGGACGAAGCGATGTCCGACTTCCGCAACGGGGGCGCGTCGATCCTGGTCTCGACGGCAGTCGTGGAGGTCGGGGTTGATGTCCCCAACGCCACCGTGATGGTGATCGAAGGTGCGGATCGCTTCGGCCTCTCTCAGCTTCACCAGTTCCGCGGGCGCGTAGGGCGAGCGGAACACCAATCCTATTGCTTCTTGTTGTCGGAGTCGGACAGCGAGCCAGCACGAAAGCGGCTGACCCTAATGGAGCGCAGTGGAAACGGCTTCGATCTAGCCGAGGCGGATCTGGAAATGCGTGGTCCAGGCGAGTACTTCGGCACACGGCAGTCTGGCATGCCGGACTTGCGGGTCGCGAAACTGACGGACCAGATTCTGCTCCTGAGTGCACGCAACTTCGCCGAGCGCATCCTTGATCGCGATCCAAACCTGCGCGCGCCGGAGCATCGGCCCTTGGCGCGACGCGCGGGGCGGATGTCCGTTGAGGGCGCCGAAGCCGTGCACTGAGCCGACAACCGCCTAGACCACAGTCATGACGATCGATCCTCCGCAAGCGGCAGCTATCTGAACGCGTAAAGCGGGCGTTCCTTAGGCGTGCCGCCATCTGTCACGGAGCGACCAGCCCGGCTACGATGAGCCCTCTCAACAAAGCCACGCCAGTCGGCCACGAGAGACTCCGGGACCAGACCATGACCGACCTCGTCCGCGACCAGGTTCGCTCCACGCTCGCTGCCGCGCTGGCGGCAGCGCAGGCGGAGGGAGCGCTACCGGCCATGCCAGGCGAGGTGGAGGTAGAGCGAACGCAGAAGCCTGAACACGGCGATTACGCCAGCAGCGTAGCGCTGCGCCTTGCAGGTGCCGTCAAGCGCAAGCCGATCGACGTCGCCGCTGAGATCGCCTCGCGAGTGCCCAGCAGCGAGCTGATCGGGGCAGTCAGCGTGGCACCGCCGGGGTTCATCAACGTGCGCCTGTCGTTGGAATGGAAACGTGCTCAAGTCGACGCAATCGTGAACGCGGGCACCGCTTGGGGTGCCATCGATCTGGGTCAGGGCGAATCCCTGCAGGTCGAGTTCGTTTCGGCCAATCCCACTGGTCCACTGCACGTAGCCAACGGACGCGGAGCTGTGCTGGGCGATGGCATCGCGTCGATCCTGGAAGCGGCAGGATACGACGTACAGCGCGAGTACTACATCAACGATGCCGGAGCACAGGCGCGAACCTTCGGCGCGACGCTCTACGCCCGCTACCAACAGCTCTTCGGACGCAAAGTACCAATCCCGGAAGACGGCTACCCCGGCGAGTACATGCTGGAGGTCGCGGCAACGATCAAGACTAGGGTGGGCGACCGATACCTACACCCAGAAGGCGAAGCGGGCCCGGATGAATTAACCCGCCTGGGGCTAGAGACGATGGTTGAGCAGATCCGGGCGGATCTGGAATTGTTGGGGGTGCGCTTCGACCATTGGTTCAGCGAGCGCTCGCTGTTCGACAGGCGGAACTCGTTGGAAGCGAAGTCGCCCTACGAAGCGGTACTCACACGACTAGCGGATGCCGATTTCATCACGGAGCGTGATGGCGCTACCTGGTTCGCCTCGACAAAACTTGGCGAGGACAAGGACAACGTTCTGGTGCGGAGCTCAGGTGAGCCAACCTACTTCGCCACGGACCTTGCGTATCACTTTGACAAGTTCGTCGAACGCGGCTTCACCCGAGTAATTGACGTCTGGGGGGCCGACCATCAAGGCCACGTCGCACGCACGAAGGCAGGCAGCGAAGCCATTGGTGCACCGGAGGGCGGACTGGACGTCTTGCTC
This sequence comes from uncultured Dehalococcoidia bacterium, assembly GCA_964655365.1. Classification (GTDB taxonomy): domain Bacteria; phylum Chloroflexota; class Dehalococcoidia; order Bin125; family Bin125; genus JAPUIR01. Next base: position 6,003 of record CAZZMQ010000037.1, read on the forward strand.
TTCCAACTCGTGCACTTACGACGCGGCGAGGAGCGCGTACGGATGTCGAAACGGACCGGGGACATCATCTCACTGCGAGAGCTTGTCGAAGAGGTCGGCTCGGACGCAACACGCTATTTCATGCTACAACGCTCGGCCGACGCGCAGATGGACTTCGATCTAGAAGCGGCCACCAGCGCCGATCCCAAGCAGAACCCTGCTTCTTATGTGAAGTATGCGCATGCACGAGCGGCCAGCATCCTACGTAACGGTCTCGAAGTTGATGCCGATAGTAGGCTGACGCCCGACGGGGACGTCCAGTTGCTTGGACAGCCCGAGGAGCTGGCTCTGATCGGCAAGATGTTGCATCTGCCAGAGTTGGTGGAGTATATGGCCGAGCGGCTTGAGCCCCACCATCTGACGGCCTACGCCATGGAACTGGCGCAGGCATTCACCGAGTTCTACGGGGCCTGCCACGTAATCGACATCGAAAAGCCCGAGCTCTCCCGGGCTCGTTTGCGACTAACTCTAGCCGCCAAAACAGCCCTAGCACGTACGCTGGGGCTGATCGGGATCACCGCACCGGAGACGATGTGAGGGAATACTGATGGCAGAGGATCGTGTCTTCGCAGGCATCCGCGCTACAGGGCGCCAGCACATTGGAAACTACCTGGGCGCGATCCAGAACTTCGTTGCGCTACAAGACAAATACCCCTGCATCTATTCCGTCGTCGACTACCACTCGCTGACAACGCTGACGGAAACGAACCGGCTGCGAGAGAACATCTTCGACACCGCACTGGATCTACTAGCAGCTGGGATCGACCCAGAGCGGACAATTCTCTACGTGCAGAGCCACGTACCGGAAGTGGCAGAGCTGCATCTGATGCTAAGTATGGTGGTACCGAACGGCTGGCTACTGCGCGTTCCGACCTTCAAAGAAAAGGTGCGCGAGCAACCGGATAACGTCAATTACGGTCTCGTTGGCTATCCCGTCCTGCAGACTGCGGACATCGCACTCTACAAGGCAAACAAGATCCCTGTGGGGCGCGACCAGCTTCCACACTTAGAATTGGCGCGTGAAATCGTGCGTCGCTTCAATCACAACTTTGGTGAGACCTTTCCAGAGCCTGAGGCGGAACTGACGGAAGCGCCAGCGGTGGTGGGGTTGGACAACACGAGCAAGATGAGCAACAACTTCGGCAAGAATGTGTACTCCGACATGT
>CAZZMQ010000037.1:7217-14816 GCA_964655365.1 uncultured Dehalococcoidia bacterium
AGCAAGTCGCTCGGAAACCACATCGAAATTGCGGCCACGGAAGAGGAAACGACAAAGCGCGTGCGCTCTGCAGTAACGGACCCCCAACGCCAAAGACGCACGGATCCCGGGCGTCCCGACATCTGCAACGTCTTCGCGCTGCACGAATTCTTCGACGACGAACAGCGGCCCTGGATCCGTGAGCAATGCACGATGGCCGAAATCGGCTGCGTCGATTGCAAGGGGTTGCTGTCCGACGCGATCAACAACTACTTCCGCTCGATTCGAGAGCGACGCGCGGAACTAGCCGCGCGTCCGGCCGATATCTGGGACATCCTGTCCGACGGCGCGCAGCGTGCGGAAGCCATCGCGCGCCCGGTGCTGGCCGAGGTGCAAGAGCGCATGGGCCTGCCAGCTCGGCGAGGCTAGTGCCCCGACTCAGGGCGCTATCGAACCCAGCCAACCGACCAACATGGCGACGATGGCAAAGCTCAGCGTCCAGCGTTGCCACACAAGGCGGCGCTCCGTGACGCCGAAGAAGAGGACCCCCATCAGGAGCAGTTCCAACACCATCGCCGTCGTCGCGCTGGGAATGATCCATTCGGCGCGTAAATTCTCTACATTGGCCGAGGCAACTGCAATCACGATCAGTGACGCCACGGCACCCCACGTGACGGGCACCGCATAGTCGATCGTGAGCCAATGCAAAATGTTGCGGGCGCCGTCGGCGTTGTCGCGTTCGTAGTCGGGTAGCTTGATTACAAGATACGCCGCAAAGCCCGCAACGATGCCGACTGGGAACGACCACCAAAGCACTTCATCGAAGGCATCTACAGATTCGGCGATCCAGAGTGGAACAAGCGCGAAGCTAAACGACCATGCGATCCAGGCAAAGTATGTGCTGCGCATGTGCGCCGAAAACAGATAAGTGAGGAGCAGCGTGGCGAAGACGAGCAACAATGCGATCCAATCGAGGCTAGCGGCAACCACCAGCGCGCCGACAGCCGCCAGCGCCGCAATGCGCCGAGCCTGATCGACCCGAACTAGACCGGACGGAATCGGACGCCAGACGTGCGCCTTGTGATCAAACTCGACATTCGCAGCATCGTTGAAGATCGATGCTGCGACCAAAGTTGATGCCATGACAAGCGCAACACGGACAACCTCGTGCCAGGGGGGCGAGCCATCCAGCGTCCAGGCGACACCGACTGCGGTCGTCGTACCGGCCAGCAGCGCCAGTGGCCGCAACAGCCGCAGCCAGGCCCAGGCAGAACTCCGGCGGCGTGGTACGCGAACGCGGCTCCGAGCTCGGGCCTTCGCCGTGCCGTTCCCGGGGATGTCATCAGACGGTTTTTCTATCATCTACGTCCAGCATGACCGGAGTGGCCGGGGGATCCAAGCGGGGTCTCGGCAAGAAATGACGGGAGGGCCTGTGGGTAGCTACACTCTCTGGCAGGTTGCATAGGATCAGATCCGGAGGCACCCATGGCAATCGTCAATTTCATCCGCGACTACGAAAAGATGGCGAAATTCCAGCTCGGCCGCTACGTCGGCCTGCGGGGCCCCGGCCTCGTCTGGGTGATCCCGATTCTGCAAAGCGCGGTCAGAGTCGATCAGCGCGAAATCTTCTTCGACGTGCCACCGCAGACCAACATCACGAAGGATAACGCCAACGTTGATGTGGACTTCGTCATCTACATGCGTGTGGTTGAACCGGAAAAGGTGGTCTTAGAGGTTCAAGATGTCGTAGGCGCCACTCGCCAGCTCGCCACCACTACGCTGCGCGCGGTGATCGGTGAGATGGACTTAGACGAAGCCCTCTCGAGGCGCGACTACATCAACGCGCAGATGCAGATAAAGCTGGACGAAATCACCAACCGCTGGGGCGTCAAAGTCACGGCCGTCGAGATTCGCGAAATCAGTCCGCCACCAGCTATCCAAGAGGCAATGACACGTCAAATGTCCGCTGAGCGTACACGCCGTGCTGACATTACCGAGTCTGAGGGGCAGCGTGACTCCGCTGTCAATGTAGCTGACGGTGACAAACGGTCACAAATTCTGCGAGCAGAGGGCGATCGAGAGTCAGCCATTCTGCGCGCTCAGGGCCGACGAGAATCCCAGATTCTGGAAGCGGAGGGATTTGCCACGGCCATGCGGAACATCAACGAAGCCGCCGAGATAGCCCATTCCAACACGATGGGTCTGCAGTACCTGGACATGATGCGCACCGTTGGTGAGAGCCCGAGCACAAAGTGGATCATTCCGATGGAGCTGGCCAGCGTGGCTCGCTCCATAGGCGATCGGCTCTCATCGATGAGCGGCGCTAGCAATGGATCCAAGGACGAGAGTTAATCCGCTTCGCGCGGGCTAAGCGCCTGCGGAAGCTAGCGCTCCAGTTCGTCAAACAGTTTCCTAAGGCATTCACGTCGGCTGTTGCCGAGCCTATGCACCAGGGCGAGCTCCTTCAAATCCTGCGCACGTTCGATAACATTCCGGCTGCCGACTCGCTGCTGAACCGCATCGCGCGCGCCGTGAATCGCCAGCAGTGGCTTGTCCAGCTTCTCAATCGGATGGGCACCGAAGAGCTGAGGCGCAAGCGATGCGACCGAGAGAACGGGGGACAACTCACCCCCTTTGATCACCCACGCGCCACCGAGGGAGTGTCCAACGAGCACAATTTTGTCCGGGTCGGTGGCGTGCAAAACAGAACAGTCAACCGGCATGTCCAAGACGCTGTCTTTGAGATTCCCGAATGGCTGTAGTGCAAACGAAGCCTGCTCACGCTTTTCGGTGCAAGTCCCTGCGCCCGGCTCTCAAACACGCGCTCGCCGAGGCCCAGCAACTCATGCGAACTACCCATCACGCAGTTAACCAAGGCCACGACACCGATCTTAGCGGCATCGAGCAGGCCGCACTGCTCACCGCAGCGTCGTCTCAATGTTGAGTCGTGACAAGTTGCTGTTCGAAATCAGAATCGCAGTGATGTCGCGGATATCACGGGTGAGATCGTCGCCGTTGGGCACGTTTTCCGGGTCGCCAGGCTGGGATTTCGGGTTCGTCGTTATCCGCCTTTTCACGGCAGTGAACGAACCCCGTAGCGCCGTAGCGGCATGTTATTTTGCGCCGACTCGGGAAGCAACGAACCGCTGAATACGCTCCAAAGCCCGTTCTATTTCGATCTGGGATGTCGCATAACACGCGCGAACGTGTCCACGTCCGGCCTCACCGAAGGCCGAACCGGGAACGACCGCTACGCGCTCTTCCAGCAAAAGATGCTCGGCAAAAGTCTCATCGTCCAGCCCTGTCGGAGCAATGCTGGGAAAAGCGTAGAAAGCACCCAGGGGCTCGATGCAGGGCAGGCCGATCTGAGTGAACCCCTCGTACATCAGCCGACGGCGATTATCATATTCGTCGCGCATGCTGATCAGATGCTCCTCGCCGGAACGAAGCGCCTCCAACGCCGCATACTGTGCCGTCGTGGGAGCCGACATCATCACATATTGGTGAATCTTCATAATCCCCTCAAGCAGCGCAAAGGGGGCCGCCACGTAGCCAACACGCCAACCAGTCATGGCATAGCTCTTGGAGAAGCCACCCAGCGTGATCGTGCGTGCACGCATCTCGGGCACCGAAGCCATCGGCGTGTGCTCAACGCCGTAGACGAGCCGGTCGTAGATCTCATCGGAAACGACTAGTAGATCGTGATCGGCGGCAATCCGACCGAGTCGTGCAAGCGTTTCGGCGGAGAGAACGGCACCGGTCGGGTTCGCCGGGTACCCCAAGAGAATCGCCTTGGTTTTGTCGGTCACAGCGGAAGCGACCGCGCTAGGATCGAGTGCGAAGCCATCGGCGGCAGCGCTCGCAATAGGAACAGGGACGCCTCCAGCAAGCTGAATCGCCGGACGGTAAGCGGCATATGCCGGATCGGCCAACACAACCTCATCACCAGGATCAACGATGGCGCGCATCGCGATATCCAGCCCTTCAGAGACGCCACTAGTGATCAGCAGTTCTCCGTAGGGGTCAAACTCCAATCCATAGAGTCGTTCGAGGTGGATCGCGAGTTGCTCGCGCAACTCGGGTATGCCGAAGTTGGAAGTGTAGTGGGTATGCCCATCCTCGATCGATCGGATGGCCGCATCGCGAACAGTCCAGGGGGTAACGAAGTCGGGCTCGCCAACCCCAAGCGAGATAACATCATCCATAGAAGCAAGCAGGTCGAAAAAACGCCGAATGCCAGACGAAGGAATAGCGTGAACCCGCTGGGCGAGCCGCTTGTCAGCTGAGTCGGACGGATTATCCATCGACTAGAGCACCACCTTCTGACGGTCCTCTTCAGCGGCGCTCTCGAGCAACACGCCGTCTTCCTTGAATCGACGCATGATCACGTGAGTCACGGTGCTCTGCACGCCGTGTAGCGTGGCTACCTTCTCGCCGACAAAGTCAGAGATCTCGTGAATCGAGGAAGCAACCACGATCAGCGCGAGGTCGTATTCGCCGGACATGAAGTAACAAGTAAGGACCTCATCGAAGCGAGAGATGCGTCGGGCAACGGCCTTGTAGCCCACGTTCTCTTCGGGCTGGACTTTGATCTCGACAAGCGCATAGACATTCGGCCGCCCGGCGTTGGCCCAGTTCACCTTGGCCCCAAAGGAGAGCAGGATCTGCCGCTCCTCAGCCTCCGCAATGAGCGTCCGCACCTCGTCCTCCGAACGGCCAGTTCCTTCTGCGATCTGTGCCGGTGTGAGACGAGCGTCTCGTTCGAGTTCCCGCAAGATCTGTTCCATGGCGGTCCACTCGCTTTCGAAACCACAGCGACGTGCTGGGCATTAACTTGAGCCGTCGGCAAAACGTTATGACGGTCTAATACGCCAACTGTATTGCCGTGCTCGTAGGCCGTCCATCAGCTCGGGTCCGAATCAGCAGAGCTTTACGCATGCTTGACGCTGCGGGAACCTCGGACCGGCCAGAGGAATTTCACGTTAAAGCGTGGGGCGACGGGTGTGCCAATCGGTGGCCCGCTCATAGGCATACGCGCCGCGAAAGAGGGTGGCTTCATCCCAACTCTTTGCAATGAACTGTAGGCCGACTGGCATATCTGCCTGTCCGAAACCGGCCGGGATGGAGAGCGCGGGTAGACCTGCAATGTTAGCCGGAATTGTGAAAACGTCGTTGATATACATCTCATAGGGGTCGGAGACGGCACCTTTCTTGAAGGCAACAGTCGGGGCTGTCGGCGTCACGATCAGCTGCGCCTTTTCGAAGATGCTGGCAAACTCATTGGAGATCAGCGTGCGTACCTTCAGGGCCTTCAGATAGTAGGCGTCGTAATACCCAGCGGAGAGAGCGTGCGCGCCCAGCATCATGCGACGCTTGACCTCGTCTCCGAAGCCGTGCTGGCGCGTCCGCTCATAGTTGTCCCACATAGACTCGCCATCGGTGAATGAAAAGCCATATTTGACACCGTCGAAGCGCGCTAGATTCGCTGAAGCTTCGGAGGGAGCGATGATGTAATAGACAGGCAATGCCTGCTCTGCGGTGGGTAAAGTTGTATCGCGATCAATTGTGGCCCCTTGCGCAGCAAGAACATCGAGCGCGTCCTCGGCAGCCGCTAGCACTTCGGGCTGGATACCAGAGACCGGGGCGAAGAACTCGCGCGGCGCCGCTATCGTGAGGCCGTCCAGCCCTTTGTCGAGATCGGCTGAGAAGTTGGGAAGATCGCGGTCGGCGCAAGTGGAATCGCGCGGGTCGGGTCCGGCCACGACTTGCAGCAGTGTCGCCGCGTCGGCGACGCAGCGGGAAAACGGCCCGATCTGGTCGAGCGAGGAGGCAAAGGCAACAAGGCCGTAACGACTGACTCGACCGTAAGTCGGCTTCATCCCGACGATGCCGCAGAAGGCGGCCGGCTGGCGGATGCTGCCACCCGTATCGGAGCCAAGCGAGACGATCGCCTGGCCAGCCGCGACGGCAGCCGCAGATCCGCCGGAGGACCCTCCGGGAACACGCCCCGGGGCCCAGGGGTTGCCAGTGCTAAAGAAAGCGGAGTGCTCGGTCGACGAACCCATGGCAAATTCATCCATGTTGGTCTTGCCAAGGATGACGGCCCCCGCCTCGCGCAGTCGTTCGACCACAGTCGCGTCGTAACGGGGTATGTAGTTTTGGAGCATGCGCGAGCCGCACGTAGTGCGCAGACCCGCTGTACTGAACACGTCCTTGACGGCGACGGGCAGTCCTGTTAACGGACCAGCGGCATCGCCAGCCTGCAACCGAGAATCTGCCTCAGCAGCTGCAGCTAGGGCTGTCTCATGCGTCACCGTGAGAAAAGCTCGGATCGAATCGTCAGTAGCAGCGATGCGATCCAGCGCCGCTTGGGTTAGTTCCCCTGAGCTGAAGGTTCCGTCTCGCAAGCCGGCGGCTGCCTCGTCGAGACCGAGATAGGGATCGTCGACGCTGACCACCATTAGTCGAGGACTCCCCGAACGCGCAGGTAATCGTCTTCGCGAACCGGCGCGTTTGCCAGCACATCCTCAACGGGAAGACATGGTTCAGACACGTCGGCGGCCATGACGTCATCACCAAGGCGATCGGCGAACGCGCCATTCATCGTGGGCTCAACATCCGCGGTGTCGATCGCGGCGAGTGCCTTGCAGTGACCGATGATCGAAGAGAGCTCGGTGCGGAACTTCTCCACCTCCTGGTCCGTCATGCCAATGCGAACCAATGTCGCAATATGCCGCACGTCGGCGGCGGAAAGATCGGAGGAATCGCTCACGGTGGGACCTTCTAACCAGCGCGCTATCACGCGGTTCCCGACGCACAGAGCACTGCTAACGCGCCACAACCGCTGCATGCCTGAGTGGGTAGTATATGAGCGGTTTTGAGGCCGCTCCAACAGCCGATTTGACCCACGCAACGAACCTATGCCATTGGCGGTGCTCCGTGGGTTACGTGCAGGTAAGTGACTCTCCGGGCGGAACGGGCGAAGCAAGCCCAGATGGTAGACTGAATCACAGGTGGGGTACGAGCCAGATAAGGCAGGATGCCCTGTCAACGCGCGAACCCCTACCCAATCACGATGCCGCAAAACAAGACGCCGCCGGCTTTGCAGCCGAGCACGAGCTGAACTTAGGGGTTCCCAGTCTCGTCTGGGGCCCGGGTCAGGAACGACGCGTGCGTCTGATCGAAGAACAGATCACACTAGCCGAACGTCGCATCTTGGACGTCGGCTGTGGAGTCGGCCACTACGTCGCACATCTGCGATCGTTGCCCGCAACGGTCGTGGGGATCGACATCGATCCTGGGCGACTGGCGACCGCCGGAGTTGGCGACTTGCTAGCGGCCGACGCCACCCATCTCCCGTTCGCACCGCAATCCTTCGACGTGGTAATCCTCAATGAAGTGATTGAACACATGGCCAATCCTCGCGCGGCACTGCGCGAGATCGCGGCGCAGCTGCCGGAACATGGGCATGTCGTGATCTACGCACCGAATCGCTGGTTCCCTTTTGAAACGCACGGCGTACGTTGGCGCGGCCGCTATCGCTTCGGGAACTTCCCCTTCATCAACTGGCTACCCCGCTTCGCACGTGACCGGTTGGTTCCGCACGCCGATGTCTACACT
>CAZZMQ010000037.1:14826-24036 GCA_964655365.1 uncultured Dehalococcoidia bacterium
GGTGCGGTCGGCGAGTGCTGTCTACCCGGCGTTCGATGGGGTGCGCTCGCGCAACGAAGTACTTGGCTGGATACTGCAGGCGACGCTGCATCGTGCGGAGCGAACTCCGCTCCGCTGGTTTGGGTTGAGCCACTTCATCATTCTTGAGCGCATGGAAACGGCTTCATGAGCCGCTCCGGTTTCGGCGAAAACGGCAGAAGACGAGGCGTGGCGCGGCGCGCGATGCGGCGGCGCCGTCGGCACCGGGAGCGAGACGGCCGGACGTATCGCACTCGGCGAATCTCAAAGCGATGGCTCCTCGGGCCCACAGGCCTTCTGCTCCTGATGCTGGGATTCCTAGGAACGGGTGCAGGAGTGGCCTTCGCGATCTACCAGTCGATCGCGAACGCCCTCGTCGAGCCAACCGAAATTGAGTTACCGCAGCGCTCGCTGGGAACCAGCAAGGTTTTCGACAGTCACGGAATCGAAGGAGCACTACTGTTTGAATTCACCGACCCGTTCGCGGGCCTGCGCAACCCGATCAAACTCGAAGACGTCTCGCGCCACTTGATCAACGCGACGGTGTCGACAGAGGACTCCACCTTCTTCGAGAACCGCGGTATCAACACGCGTGGGTTGCTGCGGGCGGCCTGGGAGAACGTCGGTCTTGGTGAGGGCGCTTTTCTGGGCGGCTCGGGAGGGTCCTCGATCACACAGCAGTTGGTGAAGAACGTCCTAATTCCGTTGGAAGAGCGCTCGCAGCGGAGCGTCGACCGCAAGCTCAAAGAGACGATCCTGGCGCTGGAGTTAACCGAGCAGTATCGCAAAACGGAGATCCTGGAGTGGTATCTCAATTCGATTTTCTACGGCAACCATGCCTACGGCATCGGCGCGGCGAGCCAGCGCTATTTCGGCAAGCCTGCCGCCGATCTATCACTCGCGGAATCCACACTGCTAGCTGGGCTGCCGCAGGCCCCCGCCACTCACGACCCCTTCACTAATCCAGCAGGCGCAAAGTCGCGCCAGGCGGACATACTCGACCTGATGGTGATCAACGGCTACCTCAGCCAAGCCGAATCCGACTTGGCCAAGGCGGAACCATTGCAGTTCGTCAGCCAGCAGTTCGAGATCAAAGCGCCTCATTTCGTGCTGTACGTGCAAAACGAGATTCTGGAACTTTGTTCCCACGGCCGCCTGGCACTGCCAGATGGCGTCGCGACGTGCGACGACATCTTCACCGACGGGGGCCTGCGGGTCACGACAACGCTGGACTATGGCCTCCAGCTCCAAGCCGAGCAGATCGTCCGAAACGACCTCGCGACGTTCGAGGAACAAACCGGTGCGCATAACGCCGCCCTGATTTCGATCGACCCAAGAAACGGTGAGATCCGGGTGATGGTCGGCAGTCGCGACTTTTTTCGCGAGGACATCGACGGCCAGGTGAACAACGCAATCGCGCTCAACTCACCAGGTTCGTCTATCAAGCCAATCACCTATGTGACCGGGTTCTTACGCGACCCTCAGCGTTGGAACCCGGCAACGATCATTTGGGACGTGCCGTTCGAATTCGAGGAGTTTGACGGCACCACGTTCGCGCCGGAGAACATCGACGGCGTCTTCCGCGGGCCAGTCTCGGTGCGCAGCGCGCTGGCGAACTCAATGAACGTACCAGCATTCCGCATGGCGGACGCGCTGGGCGTGGCTAATGTACTGGACGTCGCGCACCGGCTCGGTATCACCACGATGCAGGATCTCAGCCGGTTCGGCCCATCGCTCACTCTGGGTGGTGGCGATGTAGCCCTGCTCGACATGGTCTTTGCCTACCGCGTCGTTGCGAACGAAGGGGTGATGCGCGGCCAGCACACTATGCTGGATCTGCCGTTCGGAAACCGGGCATTAGACCCGGTCGCCATTCGCGAGATTCACGATGTGAACGGAAAACTCCTCTACAGGCTTGATGAGCCAGTGGTACGCCGCGTCCTACCCGCGCAACAGGCCTTCCAAATCACAGACATTCTCTCCGACAATCAGGCGCGCTCAACCTTGTACGGAACCAACAGCACTCTGGTGCTCGACCGGCCCGCAGCGGCCAAGACCGGCACCGCGGGTGAACCGGGCCGCAACGATGTACGCCGCGACTTCTGGACCGTGGGCTACACACCACAGCTAGTCACGGGCGTCTGGGTAGGCAATGCAGACAACGAAGCGATGACAGGTGGGAGTTCTTCGCGCACCGCCGGCCTAATCTGGCACGACTTGATGGTGGCCGCGCACCGCGGCTTGCCAATCAAGTCGTTCGCGCAGCCCGATGGACTGACACAATCCGAGGTCTTCGTTCCGTCGCTGCGCGTCTTGAGTGGCGAGATGGCGCGCGAGGATTTCCCCTCACAAAGTCCCTGCAGCACAAGTGTCACCGAGCTCTTCGTGGCCGGCAGTGTGCCCGACAAGGCGAATCGTATCTGCACGGAGTTGGAAATCGATACACGTACGTTCCGCCCGGCAACGGCGGACACACCAGACGCGGCCCGGTTCGAAGGCTTCTTCCACCAACCGCCGATCGACGTGGAGACGAGCAAGCCAGATGAAGCAATCGTGGCATGGCTACGCACGAATAAGGTCCGCTTCGTTGGCAACCCTGGATTCGACACCGCAACCGAAAACGCGGTCTTTGCCCGGCTCGACACACCACCGAACGGCACCGAGCTGGGGCGCGGAAATATCCTGGTCCGTGGCCGTGCAGCAGGTGACGGCGTGGTGGCTTGGTCGCTCTCGTACACGTTCCTGGAGCACCCAGGCGATGTGCCTAGTATCGAGGATTTCGTGGAACTAGCACGCAGTGAGAACGCGTTGCAGTCGGGGCAACTTGGCAGGTGGGACACCCGTGCACTAGAACCGGGTCTCTATCTGTTACGCCTGACTGTCGAACATGACTTCCTGGGCACTTTTCTGGATGAGAGTTTCGTCCTGATCGCGAAGGAAGACGAGTCATCCTCATCCGATCAGAGCACGAGCGAAGACGATGCGGCGGCAACCCCGTAGCCTTGGCTCAAGGCCGCACCAACAAGGCCTCCAACTCATGCTGTCCGGTCACACCGCGCACCTGCACCAGAAATTCAGCCAGGTTGGGCACGGATGCGCGCAACTCCCGCAGCAACGGTCCGATCGGGCTGCTACTGGCCGCGGAGGTGGCATAGACGCCGTTAAAGGCAAAAAATGCCTGATTGATCCGACGCAGATCGCGACCAAGTGCGTTCAATTCCATCCGCGTCTCATCCATCAGCCGCTCTGCTTCGTCAACTTCGCCAGCGATGAGCAGCCGACCCACATCCAGACGCAGCTGAAACAGGATCTGGTCGGACTCGCTCCGGTCCAAATTACGTCTTTCGACGGGGCGAACAGACGGAGATGCCGCGAAGACCAGGTCGTCGATCTCATCCGCCACGATGTCCGCGACGGTCTCGTTGATCGTGCGCAAATCGTTGCTGCGAAAAAAGGCCCAACCGAGCGGAAAGAAAAACAGGTAGTGATGCACCCACTCATGCACGATCGTGTTGATCGAGGATCCGTAGCTACGCGAGTCGCGCACCATTGCCGGATAGGCCGCGACCCCACCAATCGAATCGACCAACGCAGACCAGCGGCCGTCTGCCTCAACCTGCTGCTCAATCATCTCGATCTCCTCCAAAGACAGATCGGGGTCGAGCAGGGTATCTCGGACAAGCCGGATCTCGTTGCGCGGAGAGATCACCAGCAAGCGGGGTGGCTGGGTCAGCTCGATATCGACAGGCGGCCAAAGCAGATCCTGACCGGTGAAGAGCGGCAAGGCTCGCACGATCCCAGCGGATCGCAAGGCATCGGCAACCCGGTTCTCCAAAATGCGCTCGGTACGGTTCTCGAGCCGGAGCCACTCACGCCGGAGGTCAGCTATCTCCGCCGGATCACTCGCGCCATCGGCCTCAAGCGCGCCAATCTGAGCGCCCAAGCTGAAGTAGCGGGTCACCAGTTGGTCGGCAGCCGAGCCAGCGTCGCCGCGCCGAGTCACAAACACCCCAACCTCGCTCAGCCATTTATTGAAGACGGACCGCAGCTCAAAGTCGGTCAGGCTAAAGCGCTGTCCCTCGACGGCGGTATCCACGATTGTGGTGAGGGGGAGGCCACCCTGCGTCGCACCCGCCCCTACCGTGCCCAGCATCGAACCGAGCAAGGCGACGAACACAAGCAACGAGAACCTACGGCGGCGTTGATCGCGGGGCGTACGCTGAGGCATATCGCGATCGTAGAGGGCGCAACAGAGTCGTGATACCGATGACAAATTGCCCCAGTACAGCGGCACGACGCGAGGCACGCTTCGTAGCCGGTGCTATCGACCTTGCCGTGCTGTTTCTCCTGCTACCTGTCTTCCTCAGCTTCGCCGGCCTGACGATCCTGCTGCAAACCAATTGGCTTGAGGTCGATCCGACTGGGAACGAGTGGTTGTGGGGATACGTGGTAGCGATGCTCTGGTTCGCCGCACCGCTGTGCTACTTCGCTCTCGGTACGATGTTCGGCGGGACCGTCGGAGCACGCGTGCTGCGCCTGCGGATCCTCACGGCGACCGGTAAAACACCGAGTCCGCTTCGATCGTTGGCACGGGCACTACTGCTATATCCGTCGCTGGGGCTACTGGGGCTCGGGCCGATGCTCGCGCTGGTACGCGGTGACAAGCGCCCATTCCATGACTCACTCAGCGGCACCTACGTTTGGCAGCAGAATTCAACACGATGAGCCCACCCCGCAATCTTCATCCCAACACCAGTGATTCAACGGACGCGGAAGCACCGGGATCGGACAGCGTGCGGGAGGTCGAATTCTCGCAAACACCGACCGATGAGCTACGAGCTGTATCTCCTCGCGCCATATCCAGTCCGCTCTCGCAGCCGCGCCGAGTCGGTGCTCATGTAGGGAGCGGCTGGTCACCGATCGTGCGCTGGGGCAGCGTCGCCGTCGCAGTGTTCATCATCAGCCTGATCATCCTGACTTGGTCCGCCTTGCGTGCGACCGAGCGCGGAGAGGCGGAGCCGTTGATCGCCCGCGCGCTGGTCTCTCTCACAGAGATCGACGCCTTGCTCGACTCCGGCCATGCCAGCCTGTTGTCGGAAGCGAAAAATCGGCCCAGAGAGTTGCTGACCTTGCCTCACTACCCCCTGCCGGTCTCACTGGGCGCGGAAGAGATCGCAGTGCTTTCCCGTGAGGAGTTCCGCGCGCGTCTACTCAGCGTCTCCGCGACCCTCGTGTACGCGGACGGCACCGGGGCTTTCCGCCGAGAGTCCAGCATGACAGGAGACGGGCTTTTCTCCGCGCGGAGCGTGATTCGCTGGACCGTAGGAGCACTGACCGAGAACACACACGAGATCCTCTGGCTGGCCTTAGCGATCATGCTGATGATGGTGGCGCCGACTTTGATCATCGTGGTCGCTGCAAGTGAGGACCGCAATCGACTGCGGAATCTGGGCCTTATTTTCCTAATCGGCGGAGTGTGGATGGTGATCACATCGCTGAGTGCTCGGTTCGCGCTGCAAGCCACCGCTAACGGGGCTGGCGATCCACTCAACAAAGCACTGCTCGATATCGGCGCCGACACACTGACCATCGTGCTGCGCAATGCGGTAATTGTGATGCTGCTGGGGCTCAGCCTACTGGCCTTGAGCGTAGCCACACGCGCTGCCGAAGGCGGATTCCCGGGAGTCCGGTCCGCCATTTCAGGGAACCGACGCAACAACCGTCCGGGACGTGTTTGAGTCGCGCCGCACGATGTCGCCTAGAGTCGAAGCGCCGCCGCAAGTGCAGCTCGGTTTTCGTCGGGGGTAGACGGTGGGATCGAGCACCCGGGCGTCACGAATAGGCGCGTGTCGCCGATCGATGCAACCGCAGAGGCGACCGACCGCGCCTCCTCGGCTTCAACGTCAGCCAGGGTGATGTGGTCAATCCCACCCATCACAGCACGGTCGGATCTCCTATGGATATCAGCCAGACTCGGGTTCCCCATGCCCCGGTCATCCCAGTTAAAGGCGTCAACAGGGTAATCGAGCAGCAGATCCAGCATGTTGCGGCCGCCGCAGACGTGCAGGATATTGAAGTCCGCATCCCGGATCCGATCGAGCAGCAATAAGTCAGAGGGCCGACCGAACTCGCGATAGAAATCGTCACCGCACGTATCGCGACTGGCCCAGGACAGGGGTGCATAGAAAATACCAGAGGCACCCGCCTCCAACGTCACACGTGCATACCCGTCAGGGTCTCGGTCACCGCCGCAATAGCCGTGTGGACGGCGGCGGGATCCTCAGCCGCCAGCCTCACGAGGACGTCTGTGTGGCCGCCCAGCAGTCCAACGACGGCGAGCGGAGAGAAAGGCGTCTGCACCACGTCGACGTCGCCCGGCGTATGACCGATCAATAGCCGTAGCCCACGCAGTTGCTCATCGAAGACGCCTGCCGTTGGGTCGACCGGTGCGATGGTGCGTAAGTCGTCAACTGATCCCAGAGAGAGCTTGGTCGTCCACGGGTTCCGTTGCTCCGAGGGTGGATCGTAAGTGTTGCCCCAGGCTTCGGCGAAGAACGTCCAACGCGGGTTCAGTTTAATGAAATCCCAGTCGTGGGCACGGTAGACCTCCGGTGTCGCCTCGACGAGCGTCAAGGCGGGCCCTTACCGCAGAAAATAGTGCCCCCACATCGCGACCGGCGCTCGATCGACCGGCTCTCCCGTCAAGGCGGCGCGGACACGTTCCTTCTTCGTCATGGCAGTCATGGCTTCTCCTCCCGTGCTCGCGAAGGTTTAGTCTCGTTGAGCTGCCAAGTGGAGCAGTTAAGGTTGTCCCGGGCCAGAGGGCGCTCATACACTCGGAGGGTCAGGAATCGATCGCGGCGCGGACTTCCCGAGCGGGAGTAGCTCAGTGGTAGAGCATCTGCTTCCCAAGCAGAGGGCCGTGGGTTCGAACCCCATCTCCCGCTCCATTTCCCCTGCCCCGACCGCGGCATCCTCCCCTTCCCGGGGCTTCGTGCCACCGGCCTCGTAAGTCCGGACGGAGAGGCCTGTCACGCCCAGGCGATGCTAGGATTGGTCACGAACGGTCTGCATGTCGATTTCCTTCACCACGGTTCTTCGAATCGTCCTCCGTCGTGTGGGTAGCAATCGCCGCCTTGCGGCAGCAATGCTGATCGGCGTTGTGCTCGCCGTGGGGCTGATGTCGAGCACCGCGATCTACCGTCAGGCGCTCGACGACCTCGGGCTCAAGTTCGATCTGCGCCAAGCCGACAAGACCGAGCTTGACCTGCTCGTCTCCACCACCAACCACCTCGTGGAACCACGCGCGTACCAGCGTGACCAACGCATCATCGAAACGCAGCTCGACAGGCTCGGTCGCATACTCAGCGCGCGAACACGCACAGCGACCAGTGCCACCTTCTTCTTGACCGATCCCGGCGACCCAGTAACGGATGACCCGGGCCGGCCCCGCGCCCGCTTTCAGTTCCTGACAGGGCTGACTCCCCAGATCCTAGTCGAGGAAGGCATCTTTCCACGCTCAACCAAGGCAGATCCGAACCTCGCTCCGCCGATCGAAGTCGCATTAGGCACCAACGCCGCCACAGCCTTCGGCGTCGGCCTGGGCGATGAGTTCGACTTGCACCCATTCTGGCGCGACGATCGCGAACCTGTTCGTGCCATCATCGTCGCGCTGATCAGCCCGATCGATTACGCGGATGAGTATTGGCGGCAGCGGCGAGACCACTTCGAGGTTTCCACCGCACGCTGGGACACCTACGCATTCTTCGTTCCCGAAGCGACGTTCTTCGACGCCCTAGCTGTCTATCTGCCCGATATGAACGCCGACCTTGAAACGATCGGCTACAGCAGCCTCAGCTCACTCAACTCCCGCAACTCGGAGCTCGCCGCGGTTCAGCTGCGCCAAGTCAGCAGAACGATCGCTAGCCAGGTCGAGCGAGCCCGCGTCGAATCGGAGCTATCGACCGTACTCGATACGTTCGCTGAGAAGCGGTTCTTCTCGCGCCTGCCACTGATCGTTCTCACATTGCAAGTGGTGGGCATCGTCCTCTACTACATCGCGATGGTCTCCACGCTGGTCGTTGATCGGCAATCAGGGGAAATCGCGTTGCTCAAGAGCCGCGGAGCCAGTCTCCCCCAGATTGTTTCCATCTACCTCCTGGAGGGTGGCGTGTTGGCCGGAATCGGGATGGCCACTGGGCCGTTCCTAGCAGTAGGCATGATCACACTCCTAGGCAAGACGCCCCCCTTCGAGGGCTTGAGCGGTGGGGATCTGCTCGATGTACAGCTGACAACGGAGGCATACCTCTGGGGATTGGGCGGAGCGTTGCTGTCGATCCTGGCACTAGTCTGGCCAGCACTGCGCGCCAGCACGTACTCGATCGTGCGCTACAAGCAAGCAGTCTCCCGGCCGCCCGAACAAAGCGTTTTCCACCGTTACTACCTGGATATCGTCCTGGTCATCGTCGCAGCGATCCTCTTTTATCAACTACAGGATTCCGGATCATTGGTGACTGAGGACCTCTTCGGCGGGCTTGACCAGGATCCACTCCTGCTGATCGCTCCCACGGTCTTCATCGTCGCTCTGAGTCTCATCTTCCTGCGCTTGTTTCCCCTCTTGCTCACCGCGGCCGCACTCGTGACGGATCGCTTCGCCGGGATCGCGATCCAGCTCGGCCTCTGGCACCTGCTCCGAGCGCCCTTACAAAACGCTCGACTCGTACTACTGCTGATCCTGGCGACTAGCATCGGCATGTTCTCCGCAACATTCGGATCCACGCTGGAACGGTCGTTCGAGGACCGAGCACTCTACCAGGCTGGCGCTCCCCTAAGAATCCTCGAGCCTTGGTCAGGCGCGACTCAGACACCGAACTCTCTCGCGGTTGACCTCTCAGCGCACCCCAGCGTCGCGATGGTCTCGTCGGTTATCCGCATACGTCCGCAGCCCGGGTCCATCAGAACGTGCCGAGATCATCGCGCTTGATCCAGAGAGCTTTGCGCGTACCGCGTTCTTCCGTGAGGACTTCGCCGACGGCGGCATCGAAACGCTGTTGGCGCCGGTGGCAGCGAATGGGCTTGATACGCCGAAGCTCGAAGTCCCCGCCGACGCCCGGCGCATCGGTCTCTGGCTGCGTCTACCCAAAAACACCCAGGGCGTCGTCGTCTCCGCGCGCATCCGAGACTCCGCCGGGC
>CAZZMQ010000038.1:0-10120 GCA_964655365.1 uncultured Dehalococcoidia bacterium
GCGGCGGAGGTGACGACCGGTGCTGCCAAGAGAGAGTCGGTCTGGATACCTGCGCCCTCCACGCACTTGGTCAGGTTCTGAATCGCGCTGACAGCACCCGTCACGATGTGCATCTCGACATCGAGTCGTTGTCCGTGCATGCCGGCTGGGTCGCTGACCCGATCTTGCCGATCGCCGACGAAATAGCGTGGCAACGCATGCAGCATTTCGCGGTTGCTTTTGAGGCTGACCGTGCGTGCGGCATCGATCACGCGTTCGACATCTTCGCCGGATATCGCTTGTCCGACTTCAGGGACAGCGACGATGCCGCGATTGTTTAGAGCCGAGAGATGGGCCCCTGCGATCGTCACGCTAGCGGACAATATCCGCGTTCCGCTCGATCGCTCCGCTTTCTCGACCGACGTTTGGATCGCATTGGTCGCCTTAGTAATGTTGCTGATTTGCCCCTTTTCTATTCCGTCCGAGGGCGCGACTCCCACTCCTAACACACGTAGGGCGTCACGCTCGCTGAGGTCCCCAACGATTGTGGCGATTTTCGTGCTACCGACGTCGATGATCGCGTATGCGGATCCTCGTGCCATTGTTCTGCTCCTTCCGCTAACCGCTTGCCCCGCCGGGGTTTGCGGCCGTGATCTCTTACGGTTCCAGAATGCGCACGGCTCGCCCCAGGCCGAGACCAATCTCGACGGCGGGCCGAGTGCCGAAGCGGAGGTCCGCGATGAGTAGCGGCTCGCCTCGACGCTGTGCCTCGAACTCCAACTCTTCCCAGACGCGATACTTAAACTCGAATCCGTCCGCTCCACCGAACGTGACACGACCGTGTTGCGTGATGACCGTCAATCCCGATCGCAGTGCCCACTCAAAACCGAGCACGCGAGGGCTATTGCGCGGCTGCTCCGCTTTCATCAGCAGGCGTATTAAGGTGATCGCTTCCAGATCGACGTGTGTGCCGGCACGGATGGCCGGCAGTGACGAAACCTGCCGGACGACTGTGCTGCCCAGTGGCGGTGCCTGTCCCTCGAGCACCACGCCCTCACCATCGATCGCCCAGACTTCACCGTCGGCCTCCCAGCCGGCCCAGGCCGTACGCTCTTGTACCGAGATGCGTACGCCGTTCGGCCAGATCCGCGTGACGGTGACGTCCTGGATCAGTGGCTGTGTCAGGATTTTGGCCCGCGCCTCACCCAAGTTGGAGAGCACAAGATGTTCTCCGCGCAGGCCGGACAGCTGCGCGATCGAGTCTGGTGCGACTTGATCGGTTCCCTCGACCGTAATGGACCGGATCTCCAGCAGCGGCGAATTGAGAATCACCATGCCGCTCGCGCCCAGGGTCGCGACGGCGATTATCATCATGAAGGCGCGCCAGCTCACATGAGGTAGCCGCCGCGCGCGCTCGTCGGCGGTGGGCGAGTTTGCGTAGTCCGGTCCGCGGCGTCGGATGGGACCACCGGGGGTGGATTGTACGGATCTTGGTCGCCTTCTACGCCACACGACTACGCTCCTTCTGTTTCTCGAAGGCCAACTCGACCAAACGGTCGACCAGCTTGGGGAAGGGAAGGCCGGCCTCCTGCCAGAGTCGCGGGAACATGCTCATGTCTGTGAAGCCCGGGATCGTGTTGATCTCGTTGAACCAAACATTGCCAGTCCCTTCCAAGAAGAAGTCGACACGAGCCATACCGGCGCAGTTGAGCGCCTGGAATGCGGCCACGGCCATCTCCTGGATCTGAGCCACCTGTTCAGGGGGTAGCTGAACTGGTGCGATCAGTTGGGTGGTTGTGTCCTCGTATTTCGCTTCGTAGTCGTAGAACTCACGTGTGTGGCTGATCTCGCCCAGCGGCGAAGCTTGTGGATTGGCGTTGCCGAGTACCGCGCACTCGATTTCGCGGCCACCAATGCCTTGCTCCACCAGCACTTTGCGATCGAAGCGCAGCGCTTCCTCCACGGCCCCCGCGATGTCTTCGCGTGTCGCCGCTCGGCTAATGCCGAGGCTACTGCCGCCGTTAGCGGGCTTGGCGAAGAGCGGATAGCGCAGTTCAGAGATCGCGCGGGTCAGGCCTTCGGCGTCTTTCTGCCACGCGTCGTACGTCACGAGTTGATAGGGCGCGACAGGGATCCCGGTTCGTGCCAGGACAGATTTTGTGAGTTCTTTATCCATGCCCAAAGCTGACCCGGATACACCGGTTCCTACATAGGGCAACCTGGCCAGCTCCAACAGTCCCTGAATTGTGCCGTCTTCCCCACCGTGTCCATGCACCAGGGGGAAGACCACGTCTGCAGTCG
Source organism: uncultured Dehalococcoidia bacterium (assembly GCA_964655365.1). Lineage (GTDB taxonomy): Bacteria > Chloroflexota > Dehalococcoidia > Bin125 > Bin125 > JAPUIR01. The sequence continues at coordinate 2,281 of CAZZMQ010000038.1, forward strand.
AGAGTGCTTCAAGGGCTTGGGGACGGGCTAACAAGCCGAGGCCCTTGGCGCCCACGATCTCTTCCGGCGCACCACCGTCAATTGCGAGCAAGGTCTTCTCAGTTTCAGCTGGATGCATGAGCACGCCCGCTCGTGTGATCCCGAACGGCAATAGCTCGTAACGATCACGGTCGACGGCGGCAAGCACAGCCTGAGCCGAGCGGACCGAGATCGTGTGCTCACTAGAGTCACCGCCCAGCAGGATCGCGAGTCGGGTGCGAGAGCCTGTTGTCACCTCGGGTCCTCCCCTACGAACGAGACCTCGGTCTCCAACTCGATCGCGAACTCCTCCCGCACTCGATTGCGGGTTAACTCGATCAGCCCCAGAACGTCGGAGGCCGTCGCGGTGCCGACGTTAAGGAAGTAGTTGCTGTGCTTGTTGCTGATTTGCGCGTCGCCGATCCGATGTCCGCGCATGCCGACCTGGTCGATCAGCCACCAGACGGGATGCTCGTCCGGGTTTTTGAAGGTGGACCCAGCGTTGCGCCCGCGCGGTGCCGACGCTTTGCGTCGCATTTCCAGTTCGTCGATGCGGGAAAGAGAGTCCTCCGCCTCTCCTTCTGCGAGCGTAAAGGTCACATCTAGCACAACCCGGTCGCGCAGCAGCCCGCGCGTGAACACGCTCGAGCGATAGGCCAGACCCAAGTTTGCTGCCGGTACAGTCTCTTCGCTCCCGTCCTCGCGCAGCAGCGTGACCGAGTGCAGAGCATCGGCGCGGCAGCCGCCGTACGCTCCGGCGTTGTAGACGACGGCGCCGCCCAACGTTCCGGGAATGCCAGCCGCCCACTCTAACCCCTGTAGGCCCTGGCGCCCCACATGGCGTGTCAGCGAGGCGAATGCCATCCCACTCTCGACGGTGAGGTAGGCTTTGCCACCCGAGATTCGCGGCTCACCGATCGTGTCGCTTTGATTCTCGAGCACGACGCCGCGGATCCCGCTATCACTGACGAGGACATTAGAACCGGATCCGAGCACGAAGACCGGCATGTCCGCCTCGCGCGCGGCCAATGAGGCCCGTGTCAGCTCATCGCGTGTCTGCGCGACGACATAGAATTCCGCTGGTCCGCCGATGCCGAAGGTGGTGTGGCGCGACATCGGTTCGTTCTGGCGTACGTCGCTGATCGTTTGAAGGTCGGCATGCAGTGTCATGAGGACAGCTGCTCCACGATCTGCTCACCAGCCGATTCGATGTCGCCTGCTCCCAAGGTCATGATGATGTCGCCTGGTTGGGCGGCTTCCGCTACGGCGACTACTGCTTCACGCAGCGGGCCGAGGTATACAGCGCGGGGCGTGTCGATTCGGTTTGCTAGATCGACGGATCGCATGCCCTGTTCGGGTCTCTCTCGAGCTGGGTAGGTCTCGCTGAGGTAGAGGACGTCGGCATTGGCGAAACAGCCTAGGAAGCCTTCCAAGAGGTACCTCGAGCGTGAGTATGTGTGTGGTTGGAACAGCACGACTAGTCGCCTTCGCGGAAAGCGTGCGCGCGCGGCTTCGACGACGGCCGCAATTTCGGTTGGGTGGTGGGCGTAGTCGTCAACAACGGTGATCCCGTTTGCCTCGCCCACGAGCTGGAAGCGTCGACGCACCCCGCTGAACGTTGACAGGGCGGTCTGGACGTCGTCGATCGACGCTCCCTCGCGCAGCGCGATTGCGGAGGCTGCCAGCGCGTTGCGCACGTTGTAGGTTCCGATCGTGGCGAGTTCGACGCTGCCTAGCGGCTCGTTATCCGCCCGCAGCTCGAAAGTGAGGCCGGTCGCGCTAGGCGCCGTCTTGGCCGCCGACCAGTCCCAATGTCCCGTCTCAGCTAGGCCGAAGGTCTCGGTTTGTATGTCGTCCCGACGCCCCGCCAGTATCTCGGCCGTGCGCATCGCACATGGTGATTCGCCACCCACGATTAGGCGGCCCTCTGGCTCGATTGTCAGCGCGTGCTTGACGAAGGCGTTGCGCAGAGAATCATCGCTGCCGTAGTAGTCGAGATGATCCCGTTCCAAGTTGGTGATTACCGAGACGCTAGGGTGGTATTCGTGGAAGGCACGGGCGTACTCGTCGGCCTCTATCACGATCTGGGCGCCGGTTCCGCGCGCCGCGTGAGATGGTAAGGCTGGGCTCTCTCCCCCCAGGATGTAGGACGGGTCCAGCCTGGCTTGACGCAAGATCAGTGTCAGCATCGTCGACGTTGTGGTTTTGCCGTGGCTTCCGGCGACGGTCAACGTGCGTTGCCCGATGGCGATTCGCGCCACCATCTGCGCTCGGGAGACCAATTCGATTGGCCCCTCGCGGGCGGCTATGAGCTCTGGGTTGTCATCGCGAATCGCTGCACTCCAGACGACGAGTTCGGCTCCGATGACCTGAGGCGCCGCGTGACCAATGAAGATTCGTGCTCCCTTCGCCGCGAGTCCATCCGTCAGTGCGCTTTGCGTCATATCGGATCCGCTGACTTCGATCCCATCGTCGAGCAGGATCGAGGCCAGCCCACTCATATGGATTCCGCCGATGCCGACGAAGTGGACGTGGCGTGCGCTAATCACGACGCACCTCCCATAGCACTTCTGCGATTCGATCTGCGGAATCCAGCCGGGCCCGTGCGCTGGCGCTGCGTCGCATCTCGCTCAGCCGCTCGGGGTTGGCTAAGACTTGACTGGCTGTGTTCAGCAGTTGTGGCCGTACGGCCTGATCCTGCACGATCACGGCGGCTCCAGCGTCGGCCAGGACCTGCGCGTTGTGGCGCTGGTGTCCACCGGCTCCGGGCAGCGGTACCAAGACTGAGGCAAGCCCGGCCGCGGGATACTCTGCCAACACTGACGCACCGGCGCGTGAAATCGCCAAGTCACAGGCGGCCATCGCCATCGGCAGTTCGTCCCCGAGGTATTCGAACGGCAGATAGCGGTGCCGTTTCTCTTCGGGCAGAGCGTTCCGTCGAGCCTGCAGGCGGCGGGCGTCCTGCTCTCCCGTGACGTGAATCACCTGGGCGATGTCGATCCAGCGATCGAGATCCGCCTCGATCGCGCGGTTGATCTGCCGCGCGCCGCGCACCGCACCGGTGACCAAGATGGCTGGCGATCCGTTCAAGCCGAAGCGTGCCCGGGCCATGGGGCGGTCGATTTCGCGGAAGACTGGACGCAAGGGGTAGCCGGTTGCCACCGTGCGACGCGCGGGCAAGCGCTGGATCGACTGTGCGTCGCTGACACAGATTCGCGTCGCCAGTCGCGAGAGGACGCGGTTTGCCCACCCGGGTTCGATGTCTGGCTGGAACACTACGAGTGGGACGCGTAGGAGCCAGGCGGCGATGCCTACGGGAACACTGGCAAATCCGCCGGTGACGAGCACCACGCTGGGTCGGAAGCGACGCAGGATCTGCGTAGCATCCCAGACACCGGCGGCCGTTGTGCCTAGCGACCAGGCCATGCTGACCGCGTTTCGGCCACGCATGCCGCGTGCCGCAACACCTTTGAAGGCGAAACCGGCATCTGGAACGATCTCAGCCTCGATCCCAGTTGCGGTGCCGACGAAGAGCACGTCTAGATCCGTGCTGATGTGATCCTCCAAGGCGCGCGTTACTGCTAGGGCGGGGAAGATGTGTCCTCCCGTCCCACCACCGCCTAGAAGCAGCCTCACGACAGGTCCTCCTGGGATGCTTGCGCTTCGCTAGGGATTGGCGTGTGTTCGGAGGGGTTGAGCCGTTCCCGTACTTGAACGGCGTAATCACGCAGTCGCGGGTTATCTGGCTTCTCCTTCGTCTCATTGCGCTCGATCGAGTAACGCGAGACGCTGACCAAGACACCCGCACCGGCGAGGGTCGCCACGAGCGCCGAACTGCCGAAGGAGACGAACGGTAGTGGGATACCCGTTAGCGGTATCGTGCGGGTGACACCGCCGATATTGAAGAACGCCTGCGTCGCAAACCAGATCACTACGCCTAAGGCCAGCAGTGTCCCGAATTGGTCGGGTGCCTTCATCGCGACACGCAGGCCGCGGTAGACCAGGAAGCTAAACAGCAGCAGCACCAGACCCGCGCCCAGGAAACCCACTTCCTCGCCGATGATTGCGAAGACTCCGTCGGTGTGAGCTGATGGCACATAGAAGAATTTCTGCCGACTCTCGCCCAAGCCAACTCCTGTGAGGCCGCCGCTGCCGAGCGCGACCAGCAACTGCAAGATCTGGAAGCCACCCGTCTCCGGATTGGACTCTGCCGAAATGAACTGGGTGAAGCGATCGAGGCCGTAACCGAACACGCCGATGATGCCCAACAGCACCACCGAACCGCTCAGTGTCATGACCAAGATGTGCTTCAATGCGGCGCCGGCGATGAAGAACATTCCGCCTGCGACGAGCGTGATTGTGACGGCCGTGCCCAGATCCGGCTCCGCCATGATGAGGAAGCCGATTAGCCCCACGCTCGCGGCGAAGGGCAAGACGCCGAGTGTGACATGTCTAATGGCATCGCCGCGGCTGGTCAGCCAGGCGGCGACGTAAATGACGATCGCCAGCTTGGCTATTTCCGAGGGTTGGATTGGCGGCGCTGAGCCGAGTTGGATCCACCGTTGTGCGCCATTCTGCTCGACGCCGATTCCAGGCACGAGCACAGCTAGGAGCATCAGCGTCGCCACTCCCATAATCAGCGGGCTGAGATGTCGCAGGCGGCGATAGTCAAGCAGCGCAAAGAAGAGGAAGCCAGCTGCGCCGATGCCGGCGCCTGTCAGCTGGCGCATCGCGAAGAAGCGAGGGTCACCGAAGAGCTGTTCGCCGACGGCGAACGATGAACTGAAGACGAAGACAAGCCCTACCAGGGTGAGCGCTACGATCGTGGCTATCAGTGGCCAGTCTGGTGCGCCGCCGTCACGTTGTCCGGTTTCTTCCGCCAGGTGTCCGACGGTGGGCATTCCCGCGGTGCTAACGCGTACCATTCGCCCCCCCTTTCCTCGGATCCATCCCTGCTACGAGTTGCGCAAAATGGCGCCCGCGCGCCTCAAAATTGTCGTATGCATCGAAGGAACTTCCGGCAGGTGCTAGCAGCACAACGTCGCCGCTTTGGGCGGCGGCGTGAGTGGCGTCGACCGCGGCGGGTAGGTTGTCGACGAGCACAACGGGTGGAGCGCCCTCGATCGCGGACCAGGCACGTCGGAGGTACTGGGCAAATGTCGTGCCTGCCTCGCCGAAGCAGATCACGACGCGTGCTCGCCGCGAAGCTTCTTCGGAGAGGCTGTCCAAGGGGAGCTTCTTCTCGCGCCCACCTAGCAGCAGAACCACCGGTTCAGTTAGGGACCGCAAGGCGGCGACGGTTCGTTCCGGTGCGGTCGCGATGGAATCGTCGATATAACGTACGCCGTCCAGCATGGCGATCGTGTGCAGCCGGTGCGCCACGCCTTCGAAAGTCGCGATTGCCCGGGCTTGCGGCTCGGGTGGGATCCCCCAAGCGGAAGCGATCGCGACGGCGGCCAGTACGTTGTAGATGTTGTGTTCGCCGGGAAGCTGGACTGTGTCGACGGCGCAGATGTCGGTCGGTCCGTCTGGCCCGTGTACCACGATGCGCCCGCTCTCGACGGTTGCGCCGCGCCCGCGGAACTGATGTAGACCAAAGCGGACCAACTCCGCCGGCGTGTCGGCTGCCAGCTGCGCTGCGATGGGGTCATCGCTTGGCAGGACGACGATGTCCGAGCCGCTCTGATACCGGACCAAATTACGTTTGAGTGCGACGTACTCCTCCCAACTGAACTGATCGAGATGGTTAGGTGTGATGTTCAGCACTGCCGCAAGGCGCGGACTGCGATCCGTGCGCGCCAACTGTGTGTGACTGACCTCCAACACGACATTGGTCGTGGGGCCGATCCGCGACAGAGCCGCTAGTGGGCCCATGCCGATGTTGCCGCCGACAAAGACGTCGCGCCCAGCGGCGCGGAATATCGCGCTCACGAGCGACGTGGTTGTCGTCTTACCCGCACTGCCAGTGATGCCCACCATCGGAACGGGACAAAGATGCAGGAAGTGCCGCATCATCGCGGTGACGGGAATTCCTCGCTGCTCGGCTGCGCGGACTAGCGGCAAATCGTCGGGTATGCCCTGGCTGACGAAGAGCACATCGATCTCGTCCGCCAGTTCTGGGGCGTTCGAGGTGAGCCGGAAGTCGATCCCAGCCAGGTCGGCAATGCGGCTGGCCAGGCTCTTCTTGGAGCGCCGGTCGGAGACGATGATTTCCGCCGGCGCCTCCTGCGCGAGGAAGCGTACGATGTCGACGCCCTCGACACCCAACCCGACCACGCCTACTCGCCGTCCGCGCAGGCTCAGCGGTTCGGCGGAAGGTTGGGCGGGGTACTCAGGCGTGACCTCGGCCATCTTAGCCATTCCTTAAACCTGAAGTGCCAGTGCGACGCCAACGATCGCGCCTGCGATTCCGACTAGCCACGCTCGCGTCACGATCTGTGGTTCGGACCACCCCAGGAGTTCGAAGTGGTTGTGGATTGGCGCCATGCGGAAGACTCGTTTGCCCCCACTCAGTTTGTAGTAGCTGATTTGAATGATGTCGCTGGCAGCCTCGATCACGAAGACGATGCCGATTATTGGCAAGAGCAGCCAATGTCCGGTCATCAGAGCTACGACCGCGAGCGATCCACCCAGAGCGAGAGCTCCGGTTTCGCCCATGAAGACCTGGGCAGGATGCGCGTTGTACCAGAGGAAGCCCAGAACTGCCCCCACGGTGGTAAAGCAGAAGCGGACGAGGAAATCCTGCTCCTGACCAATAGCGATCACTCCGAAAGCCGCCAGTGCGATTGCGACGGTGCCGCCGGCAAGCGAATCCAGTCCGTCCGTGATCGCCACCGACGATGTTGTGGCCATGATCGTTAGAATCGCTATCACGATGTAGCCAGGACCCAAGTCGAAACTGCCCGCCCACGGCACATTCAGGCTGCTTATGGCCAACGCATAGAACAGCACTAACGAGGCACCTATCGAAAAGGCCAGCAAGACGCCAACCTTGAATCGCCAGGACAGCCCCGTGTAGCGGCGACCGACGAGCGTGCCCATGTCGTCGATTGCGCCGACACCGCCCAGCACCACGATGGCCGCGAGTGGCAGCAGAATCGACTCCCGATCCACAATGTTTGTTACCACGGTCAGGATCGCCACGGTGACGAAAATGATCAGGCCGCCCATAGTGGGAGTGCCCGCCTTCACGTGATGAGTGACGGGACCTTCATCACTGATCGCCTTGCCTAGCGATCGCTTTCGCAGCCAGCCGATCACTGGCGGACCGATCGCGAGCGCTAGGAGGAAAGCAAGTCCGGCTGTGGCAAGAGAAAATGTCGTCATCGGGAGCGCTCCTCGCCGTTAACCAGCACCTTGACCATCTCCTCCAGATGCATCGCGTACGATGCCTTGACCAGCACTATGTCGTCAGCGCCGATCTCGCGGCGTAGTGTGCGGCTGGCGTCGTCGCGCTGCTCGAACCACTGAATCTGTTTGTGGCCTGCGTCCCAGGCCCCGTCGGCGATTTGGCGGGCACGCGCACCGACTGCAATCAATCGGTCGCAGCGACCCTGGCAGTAGGCGCCCACTTCGCGGTGGCTTTTCCCCTCTTCATCCCCTAACTCCAACATGTCACCCAGGACCGCGATTTTATTTCCCGGAATTTCGCTCAATACGTCGAGCGCCGCTTTCACCGAGAGCGGCGCCGCGTTGTAGGAATCGTCCAGAATTAGAGCGCCGGAAATCGATAGGCGCGGGCGCCGCCGCCCGCTGGCGCCGGTGCAGCTCGAGCGAACCATCGCCGTCGAAGTCGTAGAGGGTCTCGCTGCCGCCGCCTGGC
>CAZZMQ010000038.1:10130-23407 GCA_964655365.1 uncultured Dehalococcoidia bacterium
AACGGCGGTTGCTGCCAACGCTGCCATTGCCATATGTGCCCCGACAGCGGGTGTCTGGACCTCGGTCATTTCGCCTTCGACGTGTAAGATGAACGCGATGCCGTCTAGGGCGCGACTCTCGATCGCGGTTGCGCGGACGTCGGCGTCGTCGCTAAGCCCGAACGTGATGACGCGTGCCGATGTTCGAATGGCCATGCGTGCTACCCGCTCATCGTCGGCGTTGAGTACGGCCACCCCGTCGCCTGGCAGGCAGGCCGGCAGCAGGCCCTTGATCTCCTCAGTTGCCTCGATTGAGCCGAAGCGTTCTAGGTGTGTCGGCCCTACGTTGGTGACGACACCGACGTCTGGCCGTCCGACGCGTGTGAGGAGCTCCATTTCTGTCCTGTCGTAGGGACCCATCTCTATTACGCCCCACTCGTGCTCCGGCGCCAGGCCAAGCAACGCGATTGGCAGACCGATGTCGCCGTTGAAGTTCTTCGGGCTCTCCAGCGTCGCGAACCGACGTCGCAGCACCTGCGTGATCGCTTCGCGCATTGTTGTCTTGCCCACACTGCCTGTGATACCCACGATCTGTGCCGGTTGCTGGTCGCGCCAACGGGCTGCCGCGTCTTGCAAAGATTCCAGTGGATTGCCGACAACGAATGCGCTGACCTCATCGGGGATCACACCCGGCACCGAGCGACAAAGCAATCCACGTGCTCCGCGTTGGATCGCATCATGGATGAAGCGGTGTCCGTCGGTCTTTTGACCGGGCAGTGCTATGAACAGGTCGCCGGGTTCGACGTGCCGCGAATCGACGACGATCTTATGGAACGGCTCAGGGGCCAGTGCGCCACTCTCGTTTTGGAGATCCTGGTCTAGCAGGTTCTCTCGCAGCAGCTCGGCCAGATCGCGAGGACCGATCATGTCCCGCCTCCTGCCGCTGGCTCTTTGTCTGCGAAGTCGACTGGTAGCGCGATTTCGATGCTACTTCCCGGGTTTTCGCGGACCTCAGCGAGTTGGACTTCGGCTTCGGTCGCTCTATCTGTGTGATCTTGCCTTGCTTCGGTGGTTTCGGTCGCTTGTGGTATCGCGTCGAATAGCGACGGGGTTGCGACATACTCAGTGGGCGGAACGCCTATCAACGGCAGGATGTCTTCCATGAGTGCACTGAAGACGGGTGCTGCGACGACACCGCCGAATCGATCGAACTCCGTCTCGCCCTGGGGTCGATCGATCTTTACGAGAACGACTACACGCGGATCATCGGCCGGCGCGAATCCAGTGAACGAAGCGATGAACTCGCCGGCGAGATAGTTGCCGTCCTCCGCTACATCGGAAGTGCCGGACTTACCCGCGATCGGCCAGCCCACAACCTGAGCGGGGTGTCCGTCCACGCCGTCGACGACAGCTTGCATCATGCGCTGCAGCGATTTCGCTGTATCTTCCCGAATCACACGTCGTTCGATGACGGGCGTTACGGCGCGTACCTCGTGCTCCGTAATCACGGCACGAATTAGCCGCGGCCGGACGAGGTTGCCACCGTTGGCGATTGCGGAATAGGCACGCACCATTTGTAGCGGCGTGACCGAGATTCCCTGGCCAAACGAATTCGTTGCCAGATCAACCTCGGACCAGAACAAGTTACCCGGCTCCTTGACGATCCCATTAGCTTCGCCGGCGAAGCCCGCGTTGGTTGCGTTGCCGAATCCGAACTGATTGACGTACCAGTAGAAGAGGTCCGTCCCTACCGTTGTTGCCACCCAGGCAGTGCCGGTGTTGAGCGATCGCTGGAGGACCTGAGTCATAGTCTGCTGGCCGTGGTAGGAGAGATCGAAGTTGCGAATCGTACGCGCGCCGACCACGATCGCTCCGGTATCGACGAAGGTCGTTCCGGGTGTCACGACATTGGCGTCGAGCGCCGCCGCCATTGTGATCACCTTGAATGTGGAGCCTGGCTCGTAGAGATCAGTTACTGCGCGGTTGCGAAAGACTGAGAAATCCAAGGGCGGGCTCGTCAGGTCCAGCTGCGTCACATCGAAGGTGGGAGCCGACGCCATGGCTAGGAGGTCACCTGTGTGTGGCTCCATGATCAGAATCGTTCCACCTGCGGCCCTCGTGTTGGCGAGTGCGACAGCCAGGTGCTCCTCGGCCAGTCTCTGCAACGTGCGATCAATAGTGAGAACGATGTCTGCACCGGCCTGGACGGGATCGATGGCGCGGGCTCCAAAGGGGATAGGGTTCCCGAGCGAGTCACGTTCGAATACGACGCGCCCGGGCTGGCCACTAAGCACCGAGTCGAAGTCGAATTCGATACCCGCGAGACCGTTATTGTCGCGTCCGACGAACCCCAGAAGCTGGCTAGCAAGCCCACCCTCCGCATAGCGACGCAGATTGGATGGTGTCACCTTGACGCCGGGGAGCGCGTCGGCGATTACGCGTTCACCTAATGAATAGGGCACATTGAGGGCAAGAAGTGTGTCCCGTCCGCTTCCCGACTCCACGATTGCCCGTACCTGCTCCTCCGTCACTCCCAAGAGTCTCGACAGCTGCTCTACGGCGAAACGCTCGTTGTCTTCGTCGAGTTCCCAAGCTTCCCGATCGACGTGGATCTGGAAGGTGTCGATGCCGGTGACGAGCGGGAAGCCGTTGCGATCCAGAATGGCTCCGCGGGCCCCGTCGATGGTTTCGGTCCAGAAGTGAATGTCACGAGCTTCTGACTCGAAGCGCTGGTGTTCCAGGACTTGGACTTGGACCAAGCGAAGCACCAGGAGCAAGACCGCTCCGGCGAAGACCAACATCAATACGCGCATGCGCCAGGGGCTCACGTTGGCCCGGGTCATGACTCCTCAGCAATCTCCATTGCGTCCCTCGACCGACGCGGGGATTTTCCCCACACGAGCCGCAACGGTTACCAGACGTTGCCGCTTCGGGAGCGCGGCTACGTCTGGGGGTGTCCTCAGCGCAAGACGAGGACGTCGAATAACGACTGCCACCAGGGCAGTGCTTCTCTCAGATCGAGACTGCGCGTCGGCAGAAAACGGGCGGGCAGAAGGCGCGCTGGTGGTGACGGCTCCACCTCCAAGGCCACCGTGGGACGCGCGGGGACAAGACCAAGACGCTCACGTGCAACGCGCTCTACGCGCGAGAGTGCGGTGAGCTCGCCGACTTGGGAGGCCAGGAGTCTTACCTCGGCCTGCAGACGGTCGCGAGCACGCTCGAGTTCGTGCGCGGCGGAACCGGCCGAGGTGGCGTCGCTGGTTTGTAAGACAGGCAGAAAGGCCGCGAACGCGATCCCGATGACGCCCAACCAGATCGCGGCAGGCAAACGCCCTCGTTGTACCGGTTGGACTTGGCGTAGAGCTTGGCTACGAAGCGACCCTCGCCGCACGCCGGGCAGCGGCAGCGCGGTCGTGCGGCGCATAGTCAGGCGGCCTCAGCGACGCGGAGCCGCGCACTGCGCGAGCGAGGGTTGCGGCGTACCTCATTCGCCGAGGGATGGACCACCTTCTTGGTCAGAAGGCGAAAGGCTGGACTCTCCCCGCGCGAGTTGTCGCGTAGGAAGTTCTTTACCAGCCGGTCTTCGAGCGAGTGGAAAGTCAGGATCACCAGACGGGATCCAAAGCCGAGCAGGCCACGGGCCAAGGCAAGGAAGTCTTTCAGATGCCGAAGCTCCTGATTGACTGCCAAGCGAAGAGCCAAGAAGGTTTTGGTGGCGGGGTGAACTCTACTAAATGGAATGGACTTGCGGCCCTTCCCCGCGGCCTGCTCGACGGCTTTGGCTAGATCAGTAGTGGAGTGCAACGGTCGCCTCTCCACGATGACGCGCGCGATGCGGCGAGATCGCCACTCATCTCCGTACTCGTAGAGGACGCGCGCCAACTCGTCTTCCGAGTATTCGTTCACGATGTCCGCCGCGGTCAATTCCGCGTCCGGACCGAAACGCATATCAAGCGGCCCCTCCTCGCGGAACGAGAAGCCGCGCTGCGGCGTGTCCAGCTGCATGCTGGAGACGCCCCAATCACAGATCACACCGTCCACGAAAGTGAAACCGGCAGCGGCAGCCGCTTCCGCGACACCACTTGAGTAGGTCTGTTTCAGGTCGAACCGGCCGGCGTATGGAGTCAGCCGCTTTGCTGCGATAGCTAGCGCTTGCGGATCTGCATCGAGACCCAGGACCCGTCCGTCGGGCGAGCTGCTCTCAAGGATCGCAGCGCTGTGCCCCCCGGCACCCACGGTGCAGTCGATGTATCGACCGGCGGGCCGTACCTGGAGGAAATCCAGTATTTCATGGACCATAACGGGTATATGTGGAGAGTCGGTACTGAAGCTGGATCGCATTGTTATGGGATCCACTGTTCCTGGGCCTCCAGATTCGCCGCATAGTCGCGATCGACGGCCGTAGCCTCTTCTTCCCAACGCTCCGAGCCCCACAATTCCAAGCACTCGCCACGGCCGGCTACGATCACGCTGTTGGCCACCGATGCGGAGTCGCGCATCGCTTGGGGAATCAAGATCCGACCCTGCTTGTCGAGTTCTACGTCCCACGATCGGGCGTAGAGGGCCCTGCGGAGGCGGCGGCCACGCTGGCGGTTGGCTCCCTCCCCAGTCAGTTCGTCCGCGACCACGTCGAATCCGGCTGACGGGTAGAGCTCCAGGCAGCCGTCCGGGCTGGGCGTTAGCACGGCCCCGTCCGCGAAGGCCTGGCGATATCTTGCTGGTATCGCCAGTCTTCCCCGCTGGTCGAGAGAATGTTCGAATTTGCCGCGAAAGGCGGGCACTAGTTCCCAGCATCCGTTTCTCGGTCGCCCCTCGGGAATTCAACTGCCCCGAAAGGCTGCTGATTCCATGCATCAGTGAGGTTTTGGCTCAACAGGGAATCCGACCAAATTCCCCATTACTCCCCACAACGACCCATAATCTCTCACACATTACCCACCGATGTCAACAGGGTCGTCAAGACTTTCTAGGAAAAACATTGGAACATGGGTTGCGGCGGGCTGCGTGGCTCGGCAACTCGGCTCGACGAAAGGCATTCCCAGATGGCTCCGACGCTTAGAGTCGGTATCCTCACCTGTAGCGATAAGGGCAGTCGGGGGGAGCGCGTGGACACTGCCGGACCGGCTGTTGTCGAGGTGCTGGCCCCGCTTCGTCCCGAGATCGTTGAAAAAGCGATCGTGCCTGACGACCCTGTTCGGATCGCCGCCGCACTGCGGCAATGGTCCGACGGTGGCACGGTCAATTGTTTGCTGACCACGGGTGGCACGGGCCTTGGCCCGCGCGATAATACGCCGGAGGCGACCCGCTCGGTGATCCAACGGGAGGTACCGGGCCTGGTCGATGTGATGCGCCAAGCCGGGCTGCTTCAAACACCGATGGCCGCGCTCAGCCGCGGCGTGGCTGGCGTGCGGGGCTGCACGCTGATCATTAACCTGCCCGGATCTGAGAAAGCCGTGCGTGAAAGCTTGGCCGCGATCCTACCGGTCCTCGAACATGCGGTTGTCCTGATCGAAGGCGACACCGAGCACTAATGTGGAACTCATGCAGATAGATGTTGTGACAATTTTTCCCGATGCTTTTACCGGTGTGCTGAGCGCGTCGATCCTTGGCCGTGCGATCGAGGCGGGTATCGTTGACGTTAGGCTGCACAATCTCCGCGATTGGACCGACGATAAGCACCGCAGCGTCGACGATGCGCCGTACGGTGGTGGCGCGGGGATGGTTATGCGCCCTGAGCCGTGGTTTCGCGCGATCGAAGAGTTGCGCCTTGCCCCTCCCGTGCCGCACGTTGTGCTTTGTACGCCGCAGGGCCGCCCCTTTAACCAGGCGATCGCGAATGAATTGGCACAGCGGGAGAGACTGATCCTCTGTTCCGGTCGCTACGAAGGTGTCGATGAGCGGGTGCGCGAACATCTCGTAGACGACGAGATCTCGATCGGTGACTACGTACTCAGCGGCGGTGAGATCCCCGCCATGGTACTGATCGACGCGGTGACTCGGCTTTTGCCGGGTACGCTAGGTTCCGAGGCATCGACCATCGAAGAGTCGTTCAACGACTCCTTGCTTGAATACCCCCACTACACGCGTCCACCTGAGTTCCGTGGCTGGCACGTGCCGGATGTTCTGCTCAGCGGCAACCACGCCGAGATTGCTCGTTGGCGCCGCGGCCAGCGCGTTCGCCGCACCGCTCAGCGTCGTCCTGATCTGTTGCCCGGGGCGTACGTGGATGGAGAAGAGTTTAATGAATGGGCTCTAGGTGATGAAGAGGCGGTTGAGTGATGCGTCTTACTTGGTCCACTCGCGCCTAACCGTGCCCGCTCCGTACAATACCTGCCCGAAAGCAATCGCCTGTGTGTACTGGGTCAGTTCCCCGGACTCCTGGTGTTGAAGCTGGTGAGATATGGACCGCAGCGATCTGCTCGAACTCGAGCGCAACGCCGAGATCGTCGACTTTCAGCCCGGAGACACGTTACGCGTGCACGCCAAAGTCGTGGAGGGTGAGCGTGAGCGCACCCAGGTCTTTGAAGGAGTTTGTATCCGTCTCCAACGTAAGGGTTCATCATCCAACTTCACGGTGCGCCGTGTGACCCAAGGAGTTGGTGTTGAGCGTACCTTCCTCTACTACTCGCCACGGCTGGAGAAGGTAGAAGTAGTCCGCGCCGGCCGCGTGCGGCGGGCCAAGCTCTACTACCTGCGGGGGCTGACCGGCAGGGCGGCGCGCGTTCCCGAGAGAACCCGTCACGCTAGCCGCCCCATCCACAGCTACTAGCCCACTCGGTACCTGTTGAATCGGACCCAAGTGGTCTGCCCCCCTCTCCCCCCGTAGACTCGAACTAGAGGGAGTTGGGGTGTGCCCTACGCGCAAGTCGCCGTCGATTCCGGCCGTCCCCAACGCGATCCGTTCACATATCTGGTGCCCGACGACCTTGCCGTTTCGGTCGGTCATGGTGTGCTCGTTCCGTTTGGACGACAGGTTCTTCAGGGAATTGTGCTGCGACTTGAAGACGTTGCCGACATCGCGGGTCCACGGCCGATCCGCAGTTTGATCGACGCGACTACGCTGCTCACGCCGTCGCAAATCCAGCTTGCTTCCTGGATCAGCGAGTACTACCAGGCTGGGATCTTCGAGAGCGTTGCTCTCTTCCTTGCGCCGGGCTTCTCACGCAAACCGCTGCGCATGCTGCGTCCGACGTCGATCTCCGATGCCTCCGTCCTGCAAGCACTCAGCCCACGCCAGAGTGAGGTGCTGACTGCGATAACCCGACGCGCGCCGATTAGCATCGAGCGGCTCGACGCGCTGCGCGACGGGAAAACCGCGCCGACGATCCGCGCTCTGTTGCGTATGGATCTGTTGGATGAGGTTTACACGCTGACCGTTCCTAAATTGCATCGCCGCGTCGAACAGACCGTCTCGCTAGCCGTCTTTCCGGACGATGCCCGAGCTGCGATAAAGGCTTGGCCGCGCTCAAAGCGGTCTCGGCGAGCAGATCTTGTTGAAGGTCTGTTGGCGGGTCCCCTGCCACTGCAGCAGGCGCGTCGATTGGTGGGCGGACGGGCACAACTGGATCGTGAGTTGGCTCAAGGCTGGCTGGTTGAGTCCACGTCCAACGATGCGGTTCGCCTGAGCCTCGAGCCTGACGCCGCACATGCGGCGATCGACCAACTGCGCCGCAACGCAGCCGAGCGACGGGCTGTTGCCATTCTCCAGTTCCTGCTTGAAGGCCCGCGGGCTCCGGCCGATCTGCACTCTGTCGCGGGTGTCAGCCGCAAGGACGTTGACGCGTTGATCGAAGATGGCCTGGTCATTCGAGACTCGGTTGAAGTCGAGCGCGACTCACTGGTACGGCGTTCCGTCGGGCGGATCGCGGCCGCCGTGCTGACCGGTGATCAGCAAGAGGCCTATGCCGCGATCGGCTCAGCTATCAATCTCACCAATGCCGATCGACGCGAGGCACTGCCCGCTATGGCTGCACGCATCTTCCTTCTGCGCGGCGTCACTGGCAGCGGCAAGACGGAGGTTTATCTGGCTGCTGTCGATCACGCACTCAGCCTTGGCCTCCGTTCGATCGTGCTAGTGCCCGAGATCGCACTGACGCCGCAGACTGTTGATAGATTCCGCCAGCGTTTCGAGCGTGTTGTCGTCTGGCATTCTGGCTTGAGCCAAGGCGAACGCTTCGACACCTGGAATCGCATCCGCGAGGGGAGGGTCGATGTCGTCGTCGGTTCGCGATCAGCGCTCTTTACACCCTTGCCCGAACTTGGTCTGATCGTGATCGACGAGGAGCATGAGTGGACCTACAAGCAGACGGAGCCTGCGCCGCGCTACCACTTGCGCGAGGTCGTGGAGCAGTACGCCCGGTTGATAGGTGCGGTCGCCGTCCTCGGCTCTGCGACGCCCGACGTAGTAACGGCGGCGCGCGCGCGCGCCGGCCGTTACACGGAGTTGAGACTACCGCAGCGTGTGCAGCGTATCGACGCAACGGATCCGAGTTCGCCGCTGCAGTCTGCGCCCCTACCTGCGGTCTCTGTCGTGGATATGCGTGCCGAGCTGAAAGAAGGGAATCGCTCGATCTTTAGCCGTGCGCTGGCAGGTGCTATCGATGATGCGCTCTCGAATGACGAACAGGTGATCCTCTTCCTCAACCGCCGCGGTGCCGCCAGCCTCGTTTGTCGCTCGTGCGGTACCGCGCGCGAGTGCGATCGCTGTTCAGTGCCCTACACCTATCACGCCCCGATCGATCGGTCCCGCTACGCCGCCCGCGCCCACGGCATGGACAGATTGCGATGCCACGAGTGTGGCCGTTCTGAGACGCCGAGCGATGTCTGTCCGACCTGTCGCGAGCCGTCATTACGGCCGATGGGCCACGGCACGCAGGATCTAGAGCAGGAAGTTGAGAGACGATTCCCACTCGCTCGAGCACTACGTTTCGATCGCGACGCCGTCGCTGCTCGCGATGGGCACGAGCGGATCCTGCGCCGCTTCCGCGAGGGCGAGGCCAACGTGCTTGTTGGCACGCAGATGATAGCCAAGGGGCACGATATTCCCGCGGTGACTGTTGTTGGCGTCGTCAACGCCGATCTCGCGCTGCGTTTCCCCGACTATACGGGGCCGGAGCGCACCTTCCAGCTTCTGACCCAAGTTGCCGGACGCGCGGGTCGTGGCCCGCGCGGAGGGCGCGTCGTGATCCAGACCTATTCCCCAGACCACTATGCGATCACGGCTGCGGCTGCCCACGACCACGAGGCGTTCTTGGCTCAGGAGCTTCCCGCTCGCGCACCATACGACTATCCCCCTTACGGCCGTCTCGCTCGGCTCGTTTTCGCTGGCAGCCAGCGCCCTCGCGCCCTCGCCACGGCCACCGAGATGGCTCGATCTCTGACTATCGATCGCGATCGCCGTGGTCTGCCTGGCCCGGAGATTCTTGGGCACACCCCCGCTTTCATCTACCGTCGCCGCAACCAATACCGCTTCCAGATCACCTTGCGTGGCACTGACCCTCTCCCGCTCCTGCGCGGGGTCGAGTTTCGAGGGTGGTCAGTCGATATCGATCCTGTCTCGCTACTTTGAACGCCGGGCAGGTGCTGTTGCGTGCTCGCCGGTCGCATCGTGCACGCTCACGCGGCACAATGGGCGCAGGCCCCCTGCACTAGTCGAGCGGTCCGGAAGGAACGAGCCGTGGCTATTCACCCCATTACGACTTTACCCCACGATGCTGCGGTGCTGCGTGCGGTCGCCAAGCCGGTCAAGCGGATTGACGCTTCCATCCATGAGTTGGTGGAAGACATGATCGACTCCATGTACGCCGCCAACGGCGTGGGCCTCGCTGCGCCGCAGATTGGTGTTTCGCTAAAGGTGATTGTGATCGGCATGCCGGGTTTCGAGCCTTTCGCGATGATCAATCCCGAGATCGTCAAGCGTTCGGGTGCACGGGAGGCTATGGAAGGCTGTCTTAGCGTTCCCGGCTATCAGGGCCGCGTCATCCGTTCGGTCCGCGTTACCGCGAAAGCGAATGGTCTGAACAGAAAGGAGATCCGCATTAGGGCCGAGAACGACTTACTGGCCCAAGCGCTGGAGCACGAGATTAACCACATCAACGGAATTGTATACATCGACCAGGTCGTGTCGTCGGAGCAACTCTGGGCGCTACCCCGGTCGAATACCGATGACGACGATCAGACCAACGAGTAGCTGAACAGCGATGACCTTGTCGCTCCTCGCAGCAACCAAATTGGCGACACGGGAGCGTACGCACCCCTGGCAGGCCGGCCCCCCCTATCTCGTCGGCGGAGCCGTGCGCGACTTGCTGCTCAATCGGCCCGTCTCTGAGATCGACCTTGTTGTCCCCGGTGATACGGCAGCATGGGCCCACTCCGCAGCGCGGGTGTTCGGATCCCGATCCGTCCAGATCGATGATCGGATTGGCGTTTGGCGGATTTCCCTTGACGCCGAAGACCAGCAGAGAGGTCAGATAGATATCGCCCGGATGGCGGGCCCCGGCAACGGGGATCTCACACGCGATCTTGAACGCCGCGACTTCACTATCGACGCACTGGCCGTGGCGTTGGCAGATCTCGATGGGGCTGAGCTTGAGGACGATATGGCGTCAGTTGTCCGCGCTCATTTGGTTGACCAACATAGTGGACTCGAGGATCTACACGGCAGGATGGTGCGTGCGACGGGACCTGAGGTCTTTATTGAGGATCCCCTGCGCTGCCTGCGGGCCGCGCGCGTCGCGACCGAGCTCGGATTCGACGTCGAGAGGGGCACACTCCAATTAATCGCGGAGGCGGTGAGCTTGCTCGGGCAGGTTTCCCCAGATCGGGTGGGCCACGAATTGCTGCGTACCTTCGCCAGCGACTACGCGGCTCGCGGCGTCGCCATAATGGAAGCGACGGGTCTGCTGAGTTTCTGTTTTCCTGAGCTGGACGCAGGCCGGGGCTGCGTCCAGCGGCCGTTCCACCGCTTCGATGTCTTTACCCACAGCGTTGCAGCGAGCCTCTTCATGGACTTGCTGCTTACGCCCGATTACCCGTTCGACCACCTCGGTGCGCAGATTTGGTCGGTGTTGTGGGATGGCCCGGCCTGGGATGTGCCGACTGTGGACGGCGATCTCCGGAGGCACTTCCGCGAAAATGGCGCCGCCCTGCGACTAGCGGCGTTACTGCACGATGTCGCTAAACCGCAGACACGCACCGTTGATGCCGCCAATCGCACACACTTCTACGGCCACCCAGAACAGGGGGCCGCGATCGCTGCTCGGCGCTTGCGGGGCTGGCGCCTGCCCAAGCGTGTGGTCGAGCGTGTGAGTCTGCTGATTGACCAGCATTTGCGCCCCGGGCAGGTCTCCTCCCCAGGCCAGCCACCGACAGCCAGGGCATTAGACCGCTTCCAGCGCGCTCTGGGCGATGTGAGCTCCGACCTATGTTGGCTTTTCCTCGCGGATTCTCTTGCCACGATGGGACCAGAGGAGATGTTGCCCAGTTGGCCCGCCTACGTGACCCACATTCGAAGCATTCTGACCTGGCGGCCTCCGGCCAGCGCGCAAAAAGTCACGCAGTTCGTCGACGGTTGGGCTGTGATGAAGGCGACCGGTCTTGGTCCCGGTCCTCAGATCGGCCGTATTCTGACTGCCATCAATGAGGGCGCCGCAACTGGTGAACTCAATAGTAAGGCAGATGCTATCGCTCTGGCCCTTAGACTGAGCGAAGCACCACCGTCGTTCTTGGTGGATTCTGAGTCGGAGAGAGCATCCCGTGGCTGAAGTTTTACTCATCACCGCGCTCGTCGTAGGCCTCTTCTTCTTCCTCTTCATTCGTCCCACTCGGCGGGAGCAAGCTCGGCGTCATCGCGACCTGAATGCTTTGCGGATCGGTGACGAAGTGCTCACGACCGGTGGTTTGATCAGCACCGTGACCGCCGTCGAGACGCTGTCGGATGGCCCGATGGTTCTCTCGCTCCAGTTGGCTGACGGCGTGATCGTCCGTGCTCGGACCGAGGCCATTGCGCAGATTCTGCGCTCCGTTGACGAGATCGAACCCGCGGACGAATCGGATTTAGCTACAGATGAGCAGGGCGCGCGAGCTGGCGTGGCGGCGAGGGACGATGAAAGGGATGATCTTTCCGTTTGATCCTCCCGTGACCGCAACCTAGGTGGCTTCTATGCTGAGAGCGTCCCGGTTGGCCCGAGAGGACGGTCGTTGGATGGATCGCGGTGTTTAAGAGCCAGCATCGGCTGGCGCTGGTCGTCATTCTAGCGGTGACCGGCTTCAGCTTTTTCGTCACTTGGCCCGGCAATCCTGACAAGTATCTGCCCGATTTTATTCCCTGGCCTTCAGGGCATGGGCTCAACATAGGCGGGTTCGATCGAGACGAATTTGGACTGGGACTGGATCTGGCCGGCGGTGTCTCGGTCACTCTGGAAGCGACAGGTACAGCGTTTCAGGTGCGAGGCGGTGAGTCGCTGAGCGATTTGGCTCAGCGCAGCGACATCCGCGATGTTGTAGCGGCAGCCATCGTCAGCCTTAACCCCGCGCTGGATGGTCTTGACCGCTCCGACTTCGAAAAGACTCTGCCCCTGCGTGACTTGAAGGGTCTCGAAGTTCCCGCCGCCGCTACTGGCCCTAACTTCGACCTCTTTGGCCCGGAGACTGTCCTCGTCGAGGTCGTGCCAGGTGAAACTCTGCTGGAGTTCGTTGCGCGTCTTGACCTGGTCACTTTGCTCGTCTCGCTCAACCCCGCATTTGACTCGATCGAAGAAGATGCCCTAGGGCAACCGCTGCCAGCCGACTTCGATCGCGTCGTCGTGCCGTTGGAGTTGAGCGAGACAGATCTCACTGAGTCCGTCGAAGAGGCGCGTCGGATCATTGAGGATCGCGTCAATGGATTTGGTGTATCCGAGGCTGAGGTGACTGTGCTGGGCGAGGACCGCATCAATGCTCAGATTCCCGGGGTCACGGCGACGGAGGCAGCCAATCTGGTTGGCTCCACGGCACTACTGGAGTTGCGCGAGATTGATCCTGTGCAGACCGGTGTGTCGCCGCCCGTCGACCCGATCCTGGCCCGTCAGTCCATTTTTGACTCCTTTGATCCCACGATCGTGCCGAATACGGCGCGTATTGCCGTGTTCGATGTAGCCAACCCAGAGGCGGACGTGATTGTCGTCAACAGCATGCGCTGGATTCCCGCACTGGCTATGAATTCGCAGGGCGAACGTGAGCAGGTGACCGGTCGCTTCCTGATCGCGGATTCGATCGAGCGAACACTTGATCGAACGGGGCAGCCGGCCCTGCTATTTGAG
>CAZZMQ010000039.1:0-237 GCA_964655365.1 uncultured Dehalococcoidia bacterium
TGTTGATCAGGATGTCCAGCCGACCGAACTCGTCGATCGCGGTTTGGATGATATGTTCACCCCCCTCCATCGTCGCGACAGTGTCGTAAACAGCAACAGCTTCACCGCCAGCGTCTTTGATGGTCTGGACCACCTCATTGGCCGGGTCTTGGGAGGCGTCACTGGTCTGCCCACCGGGACCGCCACCCAAATCGTTGACGACGATCTTCGCGCCCTCGCTGGCCAGCGACAACGCGT
>CAZZMQ010000039.1:272-22048 GCA_964655365.1 uncultured Dehalococcoidia bacterium
ATCCCGCGGCCCGCACCGGTCACCACCGCTACGCGCCCCTCGAGCCGATTACCCATGAGAAGGTCCCTTCATCCGATGCATTTGGCGGCCCTGTTGAGCCAATAGCTGCCGCAGTATCGTCGATGCTCCGGCTAGATGAAATCGGCTACTCGCGCGACGGCCTAGCTGTTGTCCGCGCCTGAAGCTAGGTTCGTAATCGGATCGGGCTTAGATTCCGTCGCTCGCACTAGCCATGGTTCGAATTCGGACAATAATTCTGCGCGCCGCGCCGCGATCTCTGCTCCCATTCGTCTGTCGGATTCCCGTCCCATGCCCCTAAATACGTCTAGCCATCGGCCTCGATGGGCCCGCATACGTAGCGCTAAACTCCCGCTCAAGGGCCCGACACCTAGCCAGGTTAGTGCCAGGATCTTGTGCCCTCCGGCAGGCCCCCGCCCTGCAAGCCACCGCACTGTCAGGCTGTACCAAAGTACGAAGGTCGGCGTCCCCACCAAGAACTTTACGAACGCTTTCTTCTCTCGACTTGGCACGAACCAGTGTGCCCACAGCTTCGGCACGAGATACGGCCCCGCGTGATATGCGAAGCCCAGCGTCGCCAGGGGTAGCGCCACTGCGTCGCGCAGCCGAGCGACGAGGCCTCGTCGACGAGCCGCGTTGTCTCGGGTGGGCAGACGATGCCGGTGCCAGGCTTCGCTGCGTTGCCATAAGTGGTTCACGTGAAGACGGAACTCGTAGGCGTTCTCTGGCTGTTCCAAGCGGAAATATTCGATCGCGGCTGTGATCGACTGGCGCAGCTGCAACTGCGGCTGCGCCAATGTGGGGCCGACAACTTCCGCGGTTGGGCTCCAGTGCATCAGGTCGTACATCTGGCCCACGACCGTTGCCCAGTCAGGATCAGGGAGGTGCAGCGTCAAGGCACGTATTTTCTCCTGTAGTGCAAGTGTCAACGCTCGTACGGCACCGCCGGGATCCACCCGGTGCTGGGTCAGGAACTCGTCCAGAATTAAATCTTGTCCGAATATCACCACGCCATCACTAAAGAAGCGATCCTCTTCCGGGAAATAAAGGCCTACTGGGATCACTCGGACGCCCAGTCGGTAGCCACGGCGTGATTCTGCCTCGAGCACGATTCGCGCCGTACCCGTGCGCAGGTCCCGAACACGCGGCTCGGCGTGGCTGCGCCCCTCGGCAAACATGCAGATCGCGCCACCATTATCCAATACATCTGCGCAGTATTCGAAGGAATCCTGATTGGTTGGTTGCTCCCCGTTCCGCATGTCTTCGGTCCGATAGATCGGGATCACTCCGAGTCTATGTAGGAACGGAGACAGCAGGGGCCAGCGATCGAGCAGCGGACCCTTGCCAACGAACTGAACATGGCGCTCGGTTCGCGTCGCGATCGCTAGCGCGTCGATGATGTAGTTGGGGTGGTTCGCCGCGAGCATTACTGGTCCCGAGCCAACGGGATCGAAGTAGGTATCTGTGCTGGAGTGCGAGAGTCTGGCCGTGTCAATCCGGCGGTAGAAAATTGCCAGCGACACAGACGCTACCCATCGCGTGATGCGATAAATCATAGGAACTGGGGGCAGAGCTTCTTGGTGCATCGCCTTGAGCCTAGCCGCTCGCGCTAGCCGGTGGCGCTACGCCTTTGACGTCTTGCCCCCGAGGCGGTACTCCGATCAATGCCAAGGGACGGGATTGGCCCCGCGATGACGTTCGTGTCCTTGACAGGAGAGGCTAAACGGTATAATCCATATACCAGTTTTGGTGGCGTGGAGCCGAGGAGGCGATGCGTCATGGTGCAGTCTACGGTCCGTAGTCAGCGAGCTGAGGGGCAGGAGCTTCCTCCCGAGCGGTCTGTTGGTTTGTCGTTACCCGCATACGCCATGAATTGCGCCGTGCTGACGCTCAGCGGCACGCTCGTTGCGCGCGGCGAAGTCGCACCGCGTCCTGAAAACCTGCAAGCTGATGCTTACAGCGTCCGACTCAGTGGGATTGACCCGCCCGGTGTGCTCGAGGCGATGGTCTATTCTGATCAGGCCGAGATTATCCTTCGCGCGGAAGGAATTCCCGAATTGCCCCTGCGCATCGATCACATCACTGGCCAGCCTGGCGATCGCCAATTCTTCTGTTTCACCTCGAAAAACTAACTAGGACCGCTTGTTCACCTACCAGTGTCCTGTAGCTTGCCTGAGAACGGGCGATGAAGGTACTGCCTGCTCCATAGGGGTATCGCCCGCAACCCCGACGCCATACGCTCCTTTGCGTGACCGACTTCGCTCTGCGCCAGCTCGGCGCGAAAAAGCTCCGTTCCCTTCTCACGATCGTAGGATTCGGCGTCTGCGTGAATCTCTACATCGTCGTGACCACGGTGATGCGGTTCATCACTGACGACCTCGATCTTCAGGTCAAACGCTTCGCCGGCCTACTTTTGGTTCAGTCGCGCAGTGAAGTTGGTATGACTGGTATTGAATGGCCCCCGATCTCGTCCTCCATGTCTGCTTCCGACGCTACCCGGGTCATGAGCTTGTCTGGCGTACGTAGGGAAGCATCGTCGCCAGTCACTTTCGCCGCCCTCGCGCCACCGCCTTTCCCCACTGCGCCTCCTGAGGCGCTCCTGATCGGAATCGAACCGGGCAAGGAGGCAGCCTTTCTGGGCGACGCTCCGGCACTGCTTGGCTCCAACCGGCTATACGGGAATGGGCAGCCCACCCAACGCACAGACATCGTTGCGGGCAAAGCACGACCAGTCATACTTGGCATCCTCGCCGCTCGACACTTTGCTCCCAGCGCCACGCAGACGGTCGAGGTGCCATCGCCTGTAGGGCCGATTCCTCTGGCCGACGTTGGCAGTACAGTCGACATTCGCGGCCACAAATTCGAGGTCCAGGGCATCGTGGAGCCGGAGACGAACCAACTTTTGCGCTCCTGTGTCGTTGTATCGTTGACGCAAGCCAACACGCTGCTCGGTCGGGGCGAAACCGTCAACGCAGTTCTGCTTACCCCTCAGCGCACGTCCGACATCGAAACCATCCAAACCTCCGTTGAGCGTGAATTCGCTAACCTTATGGTGGTAAATGACAAAGTTTTGGCCGAAAATGCCGGACAACTTCTACATCGCATTACACAACTCTTCAACGTCGTGCGTGGTACTGCGGTGGCGGTCGCCGCGCTGCTGATCACTATTGTCATGTTTGTCTCCGTTTTGGAGCGCACCAAGGAGATTGGCACGCTGCGCGCGATTGGTGCACCAGCCCGAGCCGTCTTCGCCATGGTGGTTGCCGAATCCCTCCTCATCGCCACCTTCGGGTCCTTGTTCGGGGTGCCGCTCTCGCGCAACGTGATCGAGCGGGCACTCGGGCCTGACGCAGCCGGAATCCGTAGCTCCCGGATCGAGGCGTCCGCCGTTGCTCTACTGACCTCCTTCGGGCTGATAGCGGCGCTGCTGCCCGCCGCCCGCGCGATTCGAGTCGATCCCATCGTCGCACTGCGCTATGAGTGACATGGAGCTACCCAGCATGAGTTCCCCCAAGCCTTCCCTCCTCAGCGCCCGAGGCTTATCGCGAATCTTTCGGCTTGGTGACAACGAGATCGAAGCGGTGCGCAACGTTAATCTGGATATCGACGACGGCGACTTCGTCGCTATTGTCGGCCCCAGTGGCAGCGGCAAGTCCACCCTTTTGTACCTGCTCGGTTTGATTGATTCGCCGAGCGAGGGTGAAGTCCGGATCCGCGGCGAGCTTGCCCGCCATCTCGGGCGAGAAGGCCGGGCCGGGTTGCGCCTGCGTTGGCTTGGATTCGTCTTCCAGACGTTCAACCTGTTGCAATTGCTCACAGCGCGGCAGAACGTCGAGATCGCCCTGCGTCTGGCTGGTGTTTCAAAGGCAGGCCGGCGGCGGCGGGCGGAGATACTGCTCCAGGCGGTTGGATTGGGCCAGCGCATGCGCCACCGGCCAGTGCAACTCTCCGGTGGTGAGCGTCAGCGTGTCGCTATCGCGCGGGCGCTCGCCAACGACCCGGATATTTTATTAGCTGATGAGCCCACCGGGAATCTCGACACCCAAACTGGTGGCGAGATCGTGAGCTTGTTAGAACAGCTTAACCGGGCCGGGCAAACGATTATCATGGTCACACACAATATGGCGATCGCCGCGCGCGCGAAGCGTGTTCTCCATATGCAAGACGGCCGACTTACTGATTCCGTAGTCTCCGACTGAGCCCAACGGACCAGTACATCCACCCTGTAAAGCAACCAGCGTTCACTACCCTCGACAGCCCGATTCTGTTCTTTTCGACGCCCGCTGCATTGACGTAACGTCCCGTCCCCCACAAAATCAGCGAGATGCCCGGGGTGCGCCGCTGCGAGCGCTAGTGGAGCAACGGTGGGAGTGGTACACATGGCCTCTATCCCCGACTTCTGGACCGAGGCGCTGGAAGTCATTCGCGCTGCACCCATTGCCTACCTTGCTATTTCCAGTGGCAAACAGCCCACTGTCCGTGCTGTCACACCTGCTTACGACGGCGTTACCGCATACGTTGCGACGGAGCCGCGTGCATTTAAGGTCCGGGCCATACGGCACAACCCGCTCGTTGAGTTGATTCACCATCACGCCGATTTTCGTCACCTGACACTCCGCTCCCGAGCGATCCTGGTCGAGGACGAGGCGCTGAAGGCCTCGATGTGGGGCAGGTTCCCCTACGACCTCGCGGAGTTTTTCGGTGAGGGCGGCGCTGAATACGGGCTGATGGCGATCCAGCCCTTTCGCATCGAACTGATGAGCCTTGGGGATTATGCGGCGAGCAAGCCGCCTCGGGTCTGGCGTCCTGGCTAGTGATTTGGCCATTGGCGCGATTCATCCCGTTGTCCGGGGCCCGGCGCGGCACTAGCCTGAGCGTCGCCGCTCGTGCGGTGCATCGAACCAGGGAAAGCGACTCTCCCCATGCGCATCGCAATCATTGGCCAGGCCCCTTTCGGTGCCGCAGTCTACGAAAAGCTCCGCGAGAATAGCCATGAGATCGTCGGAGTCTTCACTCCACCTGAGCGTGAAGGGGGACGCCAGGATCCCCTCGCCGAAGTGGCCCGTCGTGATAAAACCACGCTGATCCAGCCTCGGCGTTGGCAGCGCAAAGGTGAGATTGACGAAACGGTTATCGCCCAATATGAGGCGACCAATCCGGACCTGAACGTGATGGCCTTCGTCACTCAGATCATTCCTCAACGCGTGCTCGACTTCCCAGTGCACACCACGATTCAATACCACCCCAGCTTGCTACCCAAGCACCGTGGCCGCAGCGCGATTAACCACGCCTTGCTCGAAGGCGACGCTGAGACAGGCCTGACTATCTTTTGGGTTGATTCCGGGCTAGACACTGGGCCGATCCTTCTCCAGAAGTCATTTCCCATCGCTGAGAACGACACGGTCAACAGTCTCTACCGCGACCATCTTTTCCCGCTTGGCGTCGAAGCTCTGGCTGAAGCCGTGGAGTTAATTGCTGCAGGTGATGCACCCCGCATCGTCCAGAACGAAGACGATGCCAGCTACGAAGGGCCCTGGGAGAAGGACATTGCTCGCATCGACTGGAGTCGATCCGCTGCCAGTCAGCACAATTTCATCCGGGGCAGCGACCGCCAGCCTGGCGCCTGGACCACGCATAACATGCTCCCGTTAAGGCTCTATGGATCTTCGCTTGCCCGCGCAGGCTCGGGCCCTGAGGGGTCCATTGCGGTTGTCTCAGAGTCTGGCATAATCATCCGCTGCGGAGACGGCGGCGCGATCGAAGTCGATACGGTCCAGGTCCAGGACGGTAAGCGAGTTCCGGCTCAGGAGTGGGCTGCTCAGGTAGGCGTCGATTCGGGTGCGCAGCTCGAGTAGCAGTTTCCCACGCCGAGTTCTACCAGAATCCACAGAGGCTCTTGCTCCGCCAGGACGGCACGGCCCGTCGTGTTCACTCCAGATGCGAATGCACTAGGGTTGGGCCTGCAACTTGTCGGTCCGGCCGGTCTTCAAATATCCTGGGTGCGGATCCCCGAGTCGGTCATGCGTTCGAACTGAGTGTTGTGTAGCGGATCGCTGCGAGTGGACTTTTCCCAGGCTGCATCCACCATCTGCGCGTATTTTGGATGCATCTCTGCCATCTTCGTATTCTCGTCCTTAATGAACGAGTGGCCCGTGACCAGTCGTCGCACTGGCCGCTTCTTTCCGCACTTGGGGCAGGGTGGCTTTTTCGCTTCCATCATCTTGTGGAACTTCTCGAAGGCGACGTCACAGGCCTTACAGGCGTATTCGTAAACCGGCATGCCGCCAGTCTACGACTTCTGACGGCCGATGCATTGGCCGGTCTGTGTAGAGGTCTTTCCAGCGACCCCATAGCTCGGTGATACGCTAGTTTCGGATGCTGGCGCAGCCTCGGAAATACCCGCGTTGGCGGAACGGACTCGCACATGCTCGGCCGAAACGGCCTTCGAACCCTCTTTCTCATCGTCTTACTGACGGGTGTTCTGCTAATCATCGGGCAGCTCGTCGGCGGCGTATTCGGGCTCGCTTTCGCCGCTGTTATCGCCGTGGGCATGAACTTCTTCGCTTACTGGAAGTCGGATTCGCTCATCCTCACCACGATGCGCGCTAAGGAGGTCACAGCCAAACAAGCACCTACCCTGCATCGCATCGTCGAGCGCGCTGCCCGCGAAGCTGGCCTACCGATGCCTAAGGTCTACATCATCGACACCCCGGCCCCCAACGCCTTTGCCACTGGCCGCAACCCCGAGCACGCCGCCGTCGCCGCCACTACCGGCGTGATGAGCATCCTCACCGAGCGTGAACTTGCGGGCGTTTTTGCGCACGAACTCGGCCACGTCAAGAACCGGGATACGTTGATCAATGCCATCGTTGCGATGATGGCCTCGACAATCATGATCATCGCCATGTTCGCGCGCTGGAGCCTCTTCTTCGGACTCATGTTTGGCGGCGGTAATCGCGGACGAGGCGGCGGCGCCGATCACCTCGCTGCCACGCTCGTGCTCGCCATTGCCGCTCCCATCGTCGCCAGCTTGATCCAGATGGCTGTCTCGCGCGCCCGTGAGTACGGTGCCGACGAAGAGGGTGCGCGGAATTCGCGCGATCCCGAAGCACTCGCTTCCGCGCTCCAGAAGCTTCAACTCGCGACGCAGCAGCCGCAGATTCAACAGGCGGCTAAGGCCATGTCGGGGATGGAGACGGCCAATCACCTCTTCATTGTTAACCCGCTGGCGGGAGGTGCTGGTCGTTGGTTTGCAAGCCATCCGCCGGTGGAGGATCGTGTCGCACGCCTGCGTGAAATCGGTCGCGAAATCGGTCAGATTTTCTAGCGCGACACGATCGACCACAATCGCAGTGGTTCGTCGCAATCCTTGAGCATCAGTTCCTGCTTGGCACGCAGGCCCAAATCTTTGCACTGCATTGCCCACCACACTCACCCGCGACCAGGCCACCAGACTTCGGGAGGCTTCCCAGCCTCGCTGCCCTGTTGACTGATGCTTCGTGCAGATGGTCCTCCTTTCGGATGGAATCCGCTGTGTTGATCCCGAGCCACAACCACAATGGCCGTTCCGAATCCGCGAGCTATTTTCGGATCCCGTGTTGGATCGCGGCCGCCACCTCCTCACGCTCGATGGGTGGACGAACTCCATTAGCCCCGTCTCCAATCCCAGCGACTTCAGCAAATGGCTTTGTTTCCTCTCACCGTTCCCTCCACACCGCGTCGTGGTCACGAGTGGCACCCATACTTGCGGTGGCCGGGGAGCTAGGAGAGCCACTGCCTTGTGTAACGAAAGTTTTGCTTCGTGATCCCATCCTTCGCATTTGAGCTACCGGATTATTTTGCCGTAATGCTCGTCTCAGGCTGAGGATATGATCGCTGAGTAGCGAGAATCAGCTAGGGCACCGCCCTCCGCAAGGTGGCCGACGTCACGACACCGTGCTCCATGAAGTCCGCCAGTACCCGCGCGAACGCTGGCGCGACTTCCCGCGGCACCCCGTGACTGACCCGACTGAAGACGTGTAACGTCGCGTTCGGCAGGCGCTGGAAATCGAGCAGGTTAGCCGCCAAGAGACTGTCGGCGGCTCCAGCGACCATTAGCGTGGGTGTGGTGATCTTTGGTAGTTGCCTTCCCTTGCGGTACTCGACCAGAGCGTTCCAACAACCGTTGTAGTGACCCTCGGAGACGGAGAGTGCGCGATCTACCCCAGCAGGGACGCTGGCGTGAGCCGATGTGCGAGCCGTGCTTGCGATGCGTTCTTGGATCAACGTCTCTCTCGCTCGTTCCACCCATAGGCGTCGGCTGTGAGCGTGATACTCTTCTGACCCCTCGATTCCATCGGCCGGAGCGGGCGCTACCAGCACTAGCTTCGCTAGCCGCTCCGCGTGGGATAATCCCAATTCCATTCCCATCCCCCCGCCCATCGAATGCCCCACGTATGTGAACTGATCGATTCCGATCGCGTCGGCCATTCCCACCACATCGGCCGCCATCTGTTCGATGTTGTAGCCATCGTCGGGATGAGCGCTGTCTCCGGCCCCGCGACCGTCCATCACGATGCAGCGGAAACGATCTTGCAGCCGCTCGACGACGCCATCCCAGCTATCGTGTGACCCTGTGTAACCGTGATGAAAGATGATCGCTTCGCCAGAGCCATTCTCTTCATAGAAGAGCTCGACGTCGTTGACATTCTTGGTAGGCATCCCTCGCTCCTTTGCGTTTGGGGCCAGATTAGGGTTCCTCGCTCACTGCTGCTTGTGGAGATCGGGGGCTGCCGAGGGCCTTTATGGATTCGGACCTGGTTAGCCCGCAATGTGACTGACTGATAGGTGTTGCTTCGGTCGGGCTGCTAGAGACTGCTGGAGCAGCCCTGCCAAAAACGCAGGCGAATCCACGCCTCGATTCGTAAATCGTGGGCTTTGCCGATGATGATCAATACTGACCTCGTTTCTTTTTGGGCCCGTGTTGGCATATCGACCGACGTCGCCGCGCAGCTCAAGTTGCTCTAGAGACTGGGCGGCGACTATGTCGTTCCCAGCCTGCATGTGCCCTAGGAGTTTGACGAGATGGTCTCCATCAGCGGTGAGTCATGTCCGCCACCCGCTGGCTAGTCGCCAGCGGGATGATTCCCCCAGCCGTCGATGTGAGTTACTTCTTCCACCGGCCGCCGTCGCGTCGGCCCAAACCAACCGTCAGGGTAACCAAGCGGGATCAGTGCCGCCGGATGCGCCGTGTCTGGGATACTCAGCAGCGTGCGCAGTTCGGGTTCGAAGCTCCGCTGGAACGTCGTCAGCACAGTACCGATCCCATGAGCCCGTGCGGCCAGTTGTAAATTTTGTACCGCACCGTAGATTGAGCTGCCGGCCAGCAGCCCTTGGGGCGCTGAGCCTTCCGGGTGATGCAAGCATGGCACCAGCAACACTGGTGCTTTGTCGAGCTCCATCAGCAATCCACGTGCGCCTAGCAGCATGCGTCTCTGCGAGGGATCCTCAATCTGATCCACATGCGCGAAGCGCTCGCGGAAGTCTGTGTCGCTTTCCAGCGCCGATCGCAGGAATCTAGCCATTGCCGCCCGCTTTGCCGTATCCCGAACGATCAGGAATGCCCAGGCCTGCGTGTTGCTGCCGCTAGGCGCCTTGGTCGCCGCCTCGACGATTGAGAGCAGCACGTCCTCTGGCACCGGATCTGGTTTGAAATGCCGGATCGCCCGTTGCGAGTATATCGTTTGCCAGAGATCATCGGTCGGTTCCCGGCTGCGTTCGGCGACTATACGCTCGGCCACGGTCAGCCCCCTCTCCGCCTTCTATTCCAAGTTTGCCTCATCGGCCGCAGTAACGAATCCAGATTCGCACAGATTGAAGTTATCTGGCCCGGAAGGTTTCTCTCAAGTAGACGTCCGAGCGACTGTTCGCGAAGTGCGCTAGCCTGCCTCCCCGTTATCCGTCTGGAGGAACAATGACGATCGACGTTGACACGACCGCGCCTGCTTTCTTGCGCGACAAGTACGCCATCATCGGTGTCGGGGAGACTGAATACACGCGTGGTTCGGGTGTCACCACCCGCAAGCTGGCCACCTGGGCGATCCGCAACGCCATGGAAGATGCCGGCATCGATCCTGGCGAAATCGACGTCATGATGTCCTATTCCGGCAATGACTCCACGCCGTCTCCGCCCGTCGCCGCTGACCTCGGAATCCGTCTTAACTTCTACACCGATATCTTTGGCGGCGGCTCCTCCACCGAGAACCTCGTCGGCCTCGCCATCGGTGCAATCGAGGCCGGGATGTGCAAGACCGTAGTCATCTATCGTGCCATGAACGGCTTCACCGAGGTTCGCATTGGCGGTACCGGCGCGCGCGCGGCTGCCCCACTGACCGGCGATCTTCTGCATAACGCCGCGTACGGCTGGTTCAGTGCCGGGCAGAATTTTAGCCAGACTTTTATGCGCGCCATGCACGACTACAACCTGACGCCAGATCAATTGGCCCATGTGAAGGTCGCCCACAGCCGTCACGCTTCTCAAAATCCTAAGGCCTACTACAAGAACCGTATGTCCGTGGATGATGTGCTCAACAGCCGCATGATCGTCAAGCCGCTGCATTTGTTGGACTGCTGTGTCGAGACCGACAACGGGACCGCCATTATCGTTACCAGCGCCGAGCGGGCCTACGACTATAAGAACACGCCGGCCCGAATCCTGGGCGTGGTCGGCCGCTGCTGTAAGCCTGGAAACGACATCACGCTGCATTACCAGTACGGACCCGTCTCGCAGGTGGCGGCCCATTATGCCAAGGACATCATCTGGCCCAATTCTGGTCACGGCCCTGAAGAGATGGACTTAACCGGCTCTTACGATGCCTTCACTTTCACCACAGCACTTCAGCTTCAAGATTACGGATTCTGTCCACCCGGGGAGATCGGTGGATACATCACTAGCGGTGCTATTCAGCTTGGTGGTGAGCGACCCAATAACACCAGTGGTGGGCATCTCTGTGAGGTGTATACGCACGGTATGAATATGGTCATTGAGAACGTGCGTCAACTGCGCGGCACCGTCGACGACTATTGCCCCGTCAACGCCGATGGCGTGCGCCAGCACAGCTATGACTATGAAACACCGGGACCAACGGAGGGCGCCTGCCGCCAGGCGAAGGACGTTAACCTCACCGCTAACCTTGGCTGGGCCTACCCAGCTGCAGCGTCGGCGCTCGTGATGCGAAAAGGTTAGGAGGAATCGCCATGCCTGTCGAAGGTGAATACCTGGGAATGAATCTCCGAATCAATGACAATGATGGGGATAACCTCACCTACTTCCGACACTGCGCCGACCACAGTTTCCATCTCCAGAAGTGCAACGCGTGTGACCTGTTGGCCTATCCCCCTCGCAGTGCCTGTCCGTGGTGCGCCGCGGCCGACTTCGATTGGGTTCCGGTCGAAGGTAAGGGGGCCGTTCACTCATACGGCGAGGTCCACCACGCCATTCAGCCCGCCCTCCAAGAAAAGACTCCGTACCAGATCCTGATCGTCGATCTCGATACGCAGCTTGGCGTACCCGAGCCTGAGATCGCCCTCCGAGTGACCGGCAACACTGCTACCCCGGACGGAAACCTTGCCCCGCCCGACATCGTCGCCAAAGTGGGCATTGGCACCCGAATGCGCATGGTCTTCAAGGACGTTGCACCGGGGCTCAGCCTGCCCATGTGGACGATAGACGAAGAAGCAGTCCAGCCCGCGCCCTGGCGTTACCCTCAGGAGTAGTTTGCCCCACGGTTTCCGGTCGACTGAAGTGTGGCGATCCGCAAGATCCTCTAGCGCGGATCCATTTCCAACCCCAAGATATACGCTCTCGCCTCCGACGTCGCTCGCCGTGACCCGAACGTCAGTACGGTGTCCTTCGGTTCCGCCTCACTCATCATCTGATTGAGTGCTGGTCCTGGCGCGCCCGCTAACTGCACTCCCACTCGACGCCTCCGCAACCGCTCCGCTAATTCGTTGGCGACGGCGCGATCTGACACCTGGTACGCGACGCGCGCTTCATTACTTAGGTCGGATATTGCCTCCGATAAGCTCCCTGGATTTGATGCACTGTCCACGTTGGCGAGCACCAGAGGGCCGCGTGAGTCCAGTACCGCCGTCGCTGCACGTACCAGCGCCCGATACGCCGGTCTTGATGCGGCACCATCAACGATGACCCGTGGCGATGTCTTGATTGACTCGAACCGGAGCGGCATCCACAGCGTCTTTAGACCCATTGCGATTTGCTGCGGCTTAGTCTCGCGGGCTGCCAGCAGCGCTGTCGCGAAGTTCGTGCGCTGATGTGCCCCGGCGGCCGGCAGTTCGATGTCGAAGCGCACTCTCCCTGCCCCGATCGAGCGCTCGATCGTGAATGTTTGACCATCCACGCGTTCCCGGATTTTGCCCAGTTTGCATTCCCCCGCTACCTCATGCAGAGATGCGCCGAACTGATCGACCGCTGCACGGACGGCATCCGCGATCGATTCACGCTGCGGTGCCATGAACACCGCGCTCGATTCCGATAACACCGCGCTTAACTGCTCACCCAGCCGTTCCGCATGGTCCCCATTAGCTATCAACACTATATCGGCACTGAGCGGGTCTCCCCAGAACGTCGAAGTTTCTTCGGCGTTTAGCACTATGGTTCCGTTGGTAGCCATCCGTGTCGCGGCTGCGTAGATCGCCGTTTGGGCCGCCCCTTCTATGTCGTCCCCACCCATCGCAGCGGCGAACTCGTTCGGTTCCAGCGGGTGTCCGCTGACCTGAATTCGCTCTCGCCAGCGATACAGGTGTCGATCGTCCACTTGCACCGACGCGCTGATCGCCCCGTAGAGGGTTCCTAGACTTCCTACCCCGGCGTCGCCTAATACGACCGCTATCTTGCCGCCGTCGGTGTCGCGCCAGTCGGCGACCGGCCCGCTTGACGTAGCCTTGTTCCCAGCATCTGCCAGGCGGGACACCAATTCTGCATAGGCCGGTAGCGCCTCACCTGAAGCTTGCTCCGGCGTCGACTCGGACTCCGATATGGCGTCGAAATCTACCATCGATGCATTGTGACGCAATGCGTTCTGAGCGTCGCTCCTATACTGCAGGAATGTGTGAGCAAGATCGACCCTCGCGGGCGCAGTATCTCAGCTTCGATTCGCCTCAATCTGAAGCACCGCTACTAATGGTAAATTCCCCATCGACGACACCTCTGCTCTCGCGTCGTGATCGCTGGATCGGCTACTTCATTTTGAGCGGTCTGGTAATTGGCCTCGGCATTGGCTTCGTCGTCCTCATCTATCCACCCGCTATCGTCGATGTTCGTCGTTTCCTACCGCTCCTGGCCATGATCGGATTTTTGGCCACCACCGCCGGCTTCTGGTGGCTTTGGTGGCGCCCGCGATGAGGGCGCTACGTCCTGGTGCCCTCATCGCGTTGCTCCTCCTCTTTACAGCGGCGATTCTGCTCGCTGGCTGTGGTCTGGGCGGTCCGGGAGGAAACGCCACACTCGGCTTCGCTGTCGACGAAGACGACCCCGATAAACCGATCCGCGTCCCTGTTACGGGTCCGATTGGAGTGGGAGAACCGTTCTTCGTCAGGCTGGAAGTGAACGAGGTCGTCGAGGCCGACCACATCTTCGTTCGTATTCTTAACGACACCGGTCAGGGTTTACAGGAGATCGATGAGTTAACGCAGCCGGTTGAGCCACCCTGGAATGTTGCGATCATTCCGCTGACCTTTATTGAGAAGGGCAAATGGAGTATCTCCCTGATAGTCAACACCCGGAAGATTACCGATGTGGAACTCGAGACCGTCCGCGGCTGATCGTGACCGATCGGAGCTTTGCCATGATTCCCGACGGCCGTAGGTTCGTCAGTCGATTAGGAAGTGCTACGAACCCCTGACCTCGACGCCACGTGCGCCGCGATCGGTTCGTAGGCTGGCTTCTGGAGGCGTGCGGGTGCGGCTACCCCGCCAACTTACAGGCGTCGCAGCCGGCGAATTACCTGATTGGCGAACCGAGCTCGCTCGTGCAGAGCGTAACGGTCATTACCCATGTCAAGCACGGGAATGACGTCATTGCCGAAGTCCGGCTTTGGACCAGAGCTGCGAGACAGACACGCAAACCTGGGCTGCGGTCCAGAGGCGCAGCGCCTGCGAGTACCTCGGTGTCTGTTCGACTATCCAGGGCCACCCGCCGCCGCAGCCATCCCAGGAACTTTGGTTGTTCCCCGAGACCTATCCCCGGAGTGTCATATCATCACCTTCGGCGGTTGGTGGTCAACGATGGATGGAACCTCGCTTGCTGTAGGAGCAGAGGCACACTCGTGTCGTTCCGTCGCCGAAGTGTTGCGTCGCGTGTTCCCCTCGGCACATGTATCTCCCCCCTAGCGCTCCTCATTGCAGGGTAGCGAAAATCTACACCGCTTTTCGCCTTGTCCGATTTAGTATGGGATGCAACTGCTCGTGGATCCCTCCATCAGTTTCAGCGGGCACGCGACGCCGGATATAGTAAGCGTCGACTCACAGCTGTCAGGGACAGGAAGAAGCATGCGCCGCATCGTCGAAGTTGCGTCGGATCTCGGTTTGGCCGAGGACGATCTTGAGCAGTACGGACCATATAAGGCCAAGATTACGCCGGATGCTATGGCGCGCCTGCATAGTCAAGAACAAGGCCGCCTAGTGTTGATCACCGGTATGACGCCTACGACGGCCGGTGAAGGGAAGACCACGACGGCGCTGGGCTTGGTTCAGGCAATGCGACAGCAAGGCCGGAAGGCCACTGTCGCGCTGCGCGAACCGTCGATCGGTCCGGTCATGGGAATTAAGGGTGGTGGCACCGGCGGCGGTGCTTCGCAGGTATTACCCTCCGAAGAAATCAACCTGCACTTTACCGGTGATCTGCACGCTGTCACGACGGCAAATAACCTGCTCTCCGCTGCGATCGATAATTCTCTCTTTCACGGGAACCAACATGATCTCGACGCTCGGCGTATCGAGTGGCGACGGTGTCTTGATATGAATGACCGCGCTCTCCGTAATCTCGTCATTGGCATGGGCGGCACGACCGATGGCATCCCGCGCGAGGAGGCCTTCGACATCACCCCCGCCTCGGAGGTCATGGCGATTCTCTCCGTCGCTTCTGATCTGGACGACCTCCAGGCAAGGCTCGGCAGCGTCATCGTTGGCTACACTCGCGATATTCAGCCCGTTACCTGCCGTGAGCTTGGTGTCGACGCCGCGATGACAGTTCTACTCAAGCAAGCTGCGCGCCCCAATCTTGTCCAGACGAGTGAAGGTGGCCCTGCCTTTATTCACGGTGGCCCCTTCGCCAATATCGCGCTCGGCTGTAACTCTGTCGTTTCTACACGCGCCGCGTTGGCAACCTCCGATGTAGTCATCACCGAGGCTGGCTTCGGCTCTGACCTCGGCGCCGAGAAGTTCTTCAACGTCGTCTCGCGTATCGGCGGCTTCAATCCGGAAGTCGCTGTCATTGTCACGACCGCCCGCGCGATTAAGCGCCACGGTGGTCGTGACGCGAAAAACCTCGAAGTTGAGGATCTCGACGCGCTCGAGGCCGGTATCGTCAACCTCGACGCTCACATCGACAATATCCAGCGCCACTCCGTCACTCCTGTTGTCGCAATCAACCGCTTCCCGACTGACACCGATGCCGAGATTGCGGCGATCGCCGCGCATTGCAACGCGCGCGGCATCCGTTCCGCCGAGGCTAATCCCTTCGGTGGAGGTGGCCAGGCCTGCCTTGGCCTGGCCACCGTTGTCCAGGACGCGCTGGATAACGACCAGGGGTCGCTCCGTCCGCTATATGATCTTCATCAGCCACTCAAGGAGAAGATTGAAACGATCGCGCGAGATGTCTACGGCGCGAGAAACGTTGTCTATCTGCGTCGTGCCGAGCTGACTCTGCGTCGTGCGAAGCGTTTGGAGATGGAAGACCTACCCATCTGCGTCGCCAAGACGCAATATTCACTCTCCGATGACCCCACCCGGTTGGGTCGACCGGAGGACCGCGAATTTACCGTGCGCGAGGTTCGCCCCTCCGCCGGGGCAGGCTTTCTCGTGGTCGTTTCTGGTGAGATCATGACCATGCCCGGCTTGCCCCGCGAGCCAGCCGCCAACGACTTCCGCGTCGAATAGCGATCGGCACAAGCCTGCTCTGGGCTAACGGCCGGTGAAATGGGGATCTCGTTTCTCGATGAACGCGGCGATACCCTCTTGGGCATCTGCTGTACGTGCGGCGTCTGCTATGGCACGTGTTTCCAATTCCATCTGTGTCTCCAGTGTCTCGTTCCAGCCGGTGTGCAGGAGACGCTTCGCTGCACCCAGCGCTCGGGTTGGCCCGGCGGCCAATTGCTTCCCCAATGTCGTCGCCTCCGTCATCAGGGCATCGTCCGCTACGACTCGGCTGACAATGCCGAAGGCCTCCGCCTCCGACGCCGACAACATCCGGTTCGTTAACGTCAGGTCCAGTGCCTTCTTCAACCCCACGGCTTTGGCCAGGAAGTATGTTGACGACCCATCTGGCGTCAGCCCAACCCGGGTGTAGGCCATCGTGAACGCCGCCGACTCCGCCGCCAGCACGACATCGCAGGAAGACGCCAGGCTCATCCCGGCCCCGGCGGCCATGCCGTTGACCGCGCCGCTCACCGGTGGGTCCATCCGGATGAAGCGGGACACGCCCGCGTGCAGGTACGTTGTCACTTCTTTGAGGTGGGCGGGCATGCTCTCGCCGGCCGCGGCGAACGACTTCAGATCGCCACCGGCGCAGAAGAAGCGGCCACTCCCCGTGAGTAATACCGCTCGGATTTCCGGATCCTCGTCGCAGCGCAGCGCCGCGTGCATCAGATCGAGGCCCATGGCGAGATCGATCGCGTTCGCGGCCTCGGGCCGATCCAACGTGATCGTGGCCAATCCATCCTTCACCGTCAGCCTCAGGGTCGTGTAGTCGTGCATTGGTAGCTCCTCGCCCGCATCACTGGATAGGTCTGTAGACTAGAGCGCCTCGCAATGGTCGGCGTGCGGCTTAGATCAGGTTCGGTAACTCCGGCAGCTCTTTGATCGTTAGCTGGCCTGGCTTTGCCGTGCCCTATCGATCGCTATCAGTGTCGCTTCCTCGATGAGCGCCATCCGCATGCCCTCGGCCCCGATGATGTCGGCGTAGGGTGTGTCGCACACGAAGAATGTCTCTTCCGGCGCGCAGCCGGCCTGTTCCAGTGCCTGGTGGAAGATCGCCGCATTCGGCTTGCAGGACCGTGCCGCCTCACTGCTCAGGAGGTGATGGAAGACATCCCGCACACCCAGCGCATCCACCATCGCGTCCAGCTGACATTCGTCCGCATTCGATACGCCACCAAGGTGGATGCCACGAGCGCGCAACGTATCCAGTGCCTGGCGCATCCTCGGTCGTGGCGTGATCTCATCGAAACTCGTGTGCGCGGTGCGCTCTGCCATCGCCCGCCCGTCCGCTTCTGAGCACTCGGTTCCTAGTGACGAGGCTGCATTGCGGGAACCCTGAACCGCCACGTCGAAGGGTAAGTAGAAGAGTTGCTGATTCGCCACCCGAAACGCTTCGCGCATGCCCAGGTGCAGCGCTTCGAACACGGCCTCGTCTTCGTGGCCTAATGTCTCGGCGAGCAGCTTTCCCCGCTCCAGCCGCCCTCCAGCCGCCCTCCAGCCGCCGAGGCATACGAGAACAACGTGCGACCGAAGTCGAGCAGGACCGCTTTGGTGATGGGGTTTGTCATGAGGCTTCCATTGCAGGACGCCAGCCTACCGCCCGCCGACGGACGCACCAGGTGGCTGTTTTGGAGAGTTCCATATGTATCCTCTCGCCGCCGGAATGAATTACTTGGTCTGAATTCATGGACACAAGCAGTGGGTGACGTCTGATAGGTCGTCGCCCCTGTTGGCACCTCGACCTCCTCTTGGTTGCTCACGACGACATCCACCATCGCGATCCGTTCCGAATCGTGGATCGACTTCCTCGTCTCCGTGATGGTGCCGCCTATGGAGACCGGCTTCAGGGCCCCGTGCTACTCCAAGAAGACCGCGCCCGGCTCCGGCATGTCTATTTTCACCAGCGCATGCAGGATCCCCGTCGCAATGTGGCCCAGCGTCATCGAACGCCCGGACTGGGTGCGACCCGTCCACTTCTCATCGAACGAAGTCAGTCGTGGTCGCCGCGTACCGCGCGACGATCTCCGTGTTCACGCTCACCGACCGCTCCACGCGTTCCCCAACATTGAGGTCTATCCAATCTCATCTGTTTCGAGGGGCGCGTTGGAATTCCCGTACTCGGCCCACGAACCGTCGTAGACCACCACATTCTCGAAGCCCAGGAGCCGCAGCAGGAACATGCCGTGCGCCGCACGGATCCCTGCCTGTCAATATGTCGCCACGGTCTTCTCCGGCGTAATCCCCATACCCGCCAGCATCGTCCGCAACTCGTTGGCCGACTTCAAAGTCCGCACTGGTTCGTTTAACGTATGCAGCCATTCCCAGTGCTTGGCGCCAGGGATCCGCCCGCCGCGTTTCGTGCCACGCGCATTTGCCCCCGTCCACTCCCCGTCGGAGCGTACGTCCCAGAGCACGAAGTTGTTGTCATCCATCTTCGATGTGATATCCGTGAGCGTACAAGAGGTTTTGCCGTGCGGTGGGTGTGCGACAAACGTTTTCTTCTCGGGCCGGAAGTTAGTCCGCGACAGCGGACGTTCCTCCGCGACCCACTTATCTAGGCCACCGTGTAGTACCTGTACTTTGTCGAACCCGAATCGTTCCAGCGTCCACCAGAAACGCTCCGCGTAGAGCCCGCCCGAGCCGTCATAGGCCACGACCAGCGTTTCGTTGTCGATTCCCATCCGCCCGATTACCTCGCTGAGTCGTTCCGGTTCGTCCACACCCAGGACCTCCGTCTCATTGCGCAGATCACCCTTCCAGTAACGCGAAGAGCTCCACACCGAGTTTGGGATATGCAGTCGCTGATAGGCCGGCAGCAGATCGCAATCCACGATCCGTACATTGGGGTCGTCCAAGTGATTTGCCAGCCAGTCCGTCTCAACTAGCAACTCCGGATGTGCCCAGCCTTCTGAGGTCGTCATGGCATCAGCTCCTCTGTTTGCGGTGGCTCCGCCACTCCCACAGATCCCCAAGTTAGCGGCAGTGCGCCAGTGGTGCCTCCATTACTCGTTGGCAGGTCGTCCCCCGGCAAGGGTACTGCCGGCCCGGCCGCGTTCCAGGTCAGATACTCGCGGTCTTGCCCGCGTGCTATCCCCAGCTCCACCATTTGTTCTATCGGAATAGATGTGACGGCCGGCCGCGCCATCGCTGCCTCATCCGCCGTTTCGTCGCGTGCATACATCGCATCGACCTCCTCCGCTGGCAATCCGAGGATCGATTCCAGGACAAACCGGTTCTGCGCGCCGAAGTTGGTCGCTGCCCAACGTACCCGTCCCGGCGTGCGTGAGAACCGTTGCCAAACCCCGGGCACGATCCGGCTGCCAGATTCTGCGTGCTCCGCACGGACCAAGAACTCACGATGCCAGAGCTGGGGATTGCGGATCGTCTGATCGGGCCGGTTGACGGGAGCTGCTCGCACTCCCGCTGCTTGCAGCAATTCCGCTGCCCCGACGTTTGTTCGTCCGCTACTCCAGGCACTGATTGCGGCGTCGATTTTCTCCTCGTCCCTCTTGCGCCCCTCGAATAACGCCCACTCTGGCCGATCCTCCAGTGCGCCTGCCAAGGCTGCGACCAGGCGTGGCCATTCGTCGTCGTTCTCGAGAGCGATCGCCAGCCAGGAGTCCTCCCTACCCAGATCTGACCCGTCCGGCGCGCTGGGATAGACGTTGTGCGGCGCGTACCAGGGGTGCCGATTTCCATGGCGGCCCCAGAGCTCACCTGTCGTCATGTAGTGCAGTAACGGGATCACGGCGCTGCGGGTGGCGATCTCATACTGGGCTAGGTCGATCCATTGCCCTTCCCCGCTCGCCCGTCGATGCACGAGCGCGACCAGGATTGCGAAGGCCCCATGCAGCGCGCTGGCCAGGTCTGGATATGGAATTGCACTGGCAATCGGCGGGCCGTCGGGGTAGCCGGTCACGTCGGCTATCCCACCGCAGGGCTCCAGACTGTACCCGTACGCCCCATACTCGGCCCACGGACCCGAGTGTCCGTATCCGGAGCTGGAGAGCATGATCAGGTCTGGACGCACCCGGCGGAGCGCCGTGTAGTCCAGCCCGAACTGCGCCATCACATGTGGTGTGTAGTTCTCCAGTACCACGTCGGCTCCGGCCACCAGGCGTTTAACCAGCGCCTGCGCGTGCGGCTGTGACAGTTCCAGTGCCACATGGGCCTTGCTCGTATTCGCGATGTGATAGGCCACGTGGCGATCGAAGTGACGTGCACCCAACTCATCGTCGGTGTATGAGGGGATCCGCGCATTGTCGGGGTGCGTGGGTGACTCGATCTTGATCACGTCTGCTCCGAGGTCGGCTAAGATCTTCGTCGCGCAGGGACCCGCCCATGCGGTGCCCAGTTCGATCACCCGAATCCCGGCCAGCGGCAGGGCGTTCTCAGCCGTCCCTTCCGACGGCTGCACCCGCGCCTCCCAATTCAGTTCTTCAATTGCGGTGTCGCCCAGCAGCGGGGCCGGGCGCGACATCCGCCACGGCGTTCCGTGCATCAGGAATGGGCGCGACGGCATCCGCGCGTGACGGCCGTCCGTTCCCTCCACGGTGATGAAATCGCCTCGATCGTTGAGTTGCGGACACTCGGCGAGCTGGGCCGCGCTCTGCACCATCGCGAACGGCATTCGCAGCGTTTGCGCTCCATGGAACCAGTGTGCAACCGACTCCTCCGCTAGCCTCTGCAGCACCATTTCGTTCGCCTCGCTCATATGCGCCGCGCGGCTGAAGCGGTCGAGGAAGCGCTCCTCCATCAGCGTCGGTTCTTCCAGCAGTACCCCTAGACGCTCCCAGCCATCACGTCCGATTACCGACGCGATATGGCCATCCGCACATGGCAGGATTCCCTGCTCGATTTTCGTCGCGCGGCCTAGTCTTCTCGCCACCTGCCCCGTCGCCGAGACCGCGAACGGAATGGACCCCTGGGCCCCGATCATCGCGTCGAGTCCCGCCACGTCGACAACCTGTCCCTCTCCGCTCTTGCTACGCTCCCAATGCGCCACCAGCATCCCTACCGCCAGAGCCGTCCCAGCCGTGTACCAGGCCACCCCCGTCCCGTGCGCAACTGGTGGTCGGTCGAACGGCCCGCTTGAGCCCAGCAGCCCACTTAGGGCGTAGAGTACTAATTCCCCGCCCATACGATCCGCCCATGGCCCGTCCGGACCGAAATCTGAGATTTGCCCGACGATCAGATGTGACCG
Source organism: uncultured Dehalococcoidia bacterium (assembly GCA_964655365.1). GTDB lineage: Bacteria > Chloroflexota > Dehalococcoidia > Bin125 > Bin125 > JAPUIR01. The sequence continues at coordinate 21,688 of CAZZMQ010000039.1, forward strand.
AGCCGCGCGTATGGCTGCGGGCTGCAGACCGGCCGCCGTCGGCGGCGCTCCCGGACCAGTCGTGGGCACGGCCGAGATTACGATGTCAGCGCCATCGAGCAGTGTTTGGATCGGCTCCAGCGACCGGCGCCAATCAAGCACCACACTACGTTTGCTGTTGTGCAACCAGCGATGGAGCGCGCCATCAGCAGTGGGCTCATCCACCCCCAGTATGTTCGACAAGGGGATCCGGTGCCGGATCTTGTCACCCTCGGGCAACTCTAGCTTGACGACTTCCGCCCCGAATTCGGCCAGCAACTTTCCGGCATAGCCCAACCCCACCGCGACCGGATCGAGACCCACGCCGATCTCCAGCACCCGC
>CAZZMQ010000040.1:0-12604 GCA_964655365.1 uncultured Dehalococcoidia bacterium
GGATCCGGACCGGGGACTAGTATCCCGCATGTAGTCGGCGCTTCAGCGTCGCGGAATGGAGAAGTCGAATGGCAGCCAGCATCAACTTGGACGGACACCTGGCCGGTAAGGTCGCTGTGATCACGGGGGCATCGCGTGGGATCGGCGAAGCGATCGCCTATAGCTACGCTCAAGAAGGGGCGAAGGTCGTCGTCTCGGCGCGCACGCTCGATGACGGGGATCACCCGCTGCCGGGCAGTATCAATAGCGTTGTGAAGCGGATCACTGATGCTGGTGGTGAGGCAGTGGCAGTTCAGGCTGACATCTCGATTGAGGCGGACCGTGAGCGGCTGATTGAGGCCGCCGTCAAGACCTATGGGCCGGTCGATATCCTGGTCAACAATGCGGCCGTGACGTTTTTTATCCCCACTCCGCAGTTCCCGGAGAAGCGCTACAAATTGATGGAAGAGGTCCAGGTTTATGCGCCGTTGCACTTGTCGCAACTGGTCCTGGAGAGCATGCGCGATCGCAAGGCGGGTTGGATCGTCAACGTGTCGTCGCATGCAGCGTTACATCCCAAGGTCGATAGCGGCGCAGGTGAAGGCACGGTCTACGGGATGTGTAAAGCGGCGTTGGAGCGGTTCACTACGGGCTTGGCGGCAGAACTCTACGACGACAACATTAGCGTCAATGTGATTTCGCCGGGTCTTGTGGCCACGCCAGGAGTCGTTTATCACAAGCTGATTAACGACTCCAACAAAGATCGCGTTACGCCAGTGGAGGACATGGCAGAGGCCTGCCTGCGGTTGGCGTATAGCCCGGCTTCGGCACTCTCGGGGCGGATCACGTACGCCGACGAGATGATCGAGGAATTCAATCTTGATCCGGCGGAGTTGCTCGCCTAACACTGAGGTCAGAGTCGGAGGAGTTCAGGAATGGCTTTGAAGATCGCACTCATGCCGAGCCGCTATAACCGGACCGACCTTTTTGAGGCGGCCGGGTTTGAGACTTATGAAGCGCCAGCCCGGAGTCCGGAGGAACTGATCGATGTTTTGCAAGACGCTGATGCAGCGCTGGTCACCACCCGGCCGTTGACCACACGTGCTGTGCTGGAGTCTTGTCCGAAGCTCAAGGTGGTTTCGCGCATGGGAGTTGGGGTCGATTCGATCGACTTGTCTGCGGCGACTGAGCGAGGGATCTGCGTCTGCAACGTGCCGGGGGTCAATACCGCCGAGGTAGCAGACCACGCTGTTGCTTTGCTGCTGGCCGTTACACGACAGTTGCCGGAGGCGATTACGTCGACGCGCGAGGGGCAGTGGAGCGATCCGGCCCGGGTGAGTCACTTCCAGCGCTCCGTGCGACGCATCGCTGGTCATACCGTGGGGATCGTCGGATTCGGCAATATCGGTCGTGCGTTCGCCCGACGGATTGAGGGGTTCGGTCCGGCGCGGATCATCGCCACTGACCCCTACGTCGATCAGTCCACGGCCGATCTTTACGGCGTACAGCTTGTCAGCCTCGACACGCTGGTGAGCGAGGCTAATTTCATCTCGATCCACAGTTCCGCGACGGATGAGACGCATCATCTCTTTGACGGCGAGGTCTTCTCCAAGATGAATTCGGATACCGTTGTGGTGAATTGCGCCCGCGGCTCGATCATTGATCAGCAGGCGTTGTTGATTGCGCTACGTGAGGGCCAGATCGGTGGGGCGGCGATCGACGTGGCGGCAGTGGAGCCGATCGAATCTGACAACCCACTTCTACAGGAGCCGAATTGCCTTGTTACACCCCACGTCGCTGGGTTCTCGCCCACGTTCCTTGATGAGTGCCCGCGAAAGCAGGCGGAGAATGTGATCAATGTTCTAACGGGTAATCGCCCGCATGGGCTGGCGAACCCGGAAGTGATCAAGACGATCGCGGTGATGCGGTCAGGCAATCCTGGTCGTTGGCAAGGAATCCCGGACTTCTCGACGGCCCTTGACCTCTGATCGCCAGTGTCCCTCGCCTGGTGCTTCAGGACCCTGCTATGGCTGATTCAGGGTCTTGCTATGGTTGGCGATCAGCGCGGGGGTTATGCTCCCCCCTAACGTTTCCATGGTGAAATCGAGAGCGGAAGGATGCTTGATGCGACGGAATCATGTACTGCAGTCTTGGCGGAACGGTGGGCAGACAGTCGGTGCGTGGCTTGGCGATCCGTCCGGGCATGCCGCAGAGTCGATGGCGCAGGTAGGTTTCGATTGGCTCTGCGTCGATATGCAACATGGCATCGTCGATTATGCCGACACGGTTGAGATGCTGCGGGCGATCTCGACGACGAAGACTGTCCCGTTCGTGCGCGTCCCCTGGAATGACCCCCCAACGATCATGAAGGCGCTCGATGCGGGTGCGTACGGCGTCGTGGTGCCGCTAGTAAATACGAGAGCGGAGGCGGAACAAGCGGTCTGGTCTTGCCGCTACCCGCCGAAGGGTGGTCGCTCGTTCGGTCCAGCCCGCGCATCGATGTACGGCGGCACCGGCTACGTGGATGGGGCCAACGGCGAGATCGCCGTGATCTGTATGATCGAGACGGCGGAGGCGCTGGATAATCTGGACGAAATCCTTTCAGTCGAGGGTGTGGACTGTGCCTATATCGGTCCGTCGGATCTGGCCTATGCCATTGGACTCAAACCAGTGGGAGACAACCCAGATCCGAAACACCAGGAGACAATGCTTAGCATTCTTGAGGCTTGCAAGCGTCATAACGTAGCGCCTGGTGCCCACACTGGAAGCCTGGAATACACAACGAAGTGGCTCCAAGCCGGGTTCCAGATGGTCAACCTTGGATCGGACATCGGTTTCATGCACGCAGCGGCATCGACGGAGCTGATGCAGGCACGCTCACAGACCGGCATTCCGCCGGTACAGGAAGACTAAGCGATGCCTATTGTGAAGGAGGCGGCCCTACGTGCATACGTGGAGCGCATCTTTGCGGCAACGGGTTCGCCGCTGGACGAAGCGAGATTCGTGGCAGCACACCTTGTTGAGGCCAATCTGAAGGGCCACGATTCGCATGGAGTAATCCGCGTTTCGCAGTACGTAGAGGGCGCACAGGAAGGCCGGATTGAGCCGACCGCGGTCACCGAGACGGAATCTGAGAGCGATACGACGGCGGTGTTGAATGGCAATTGGAACTATGGGCAGGTAGTTGCGCGCGACACCATGGCCAAGGCAATTGAGAAGTCCGGGAAGAGCGGCGTGGGCATTGTCGTTGCGCACCGGGCTGGACACGCAGGGCGGATCGGCGCATACGGCGAAGAGGCGGCACGGGCGGGCATGATCGCAATCGTCTGTGCCAACATTCATGGTGCTGGCCAGTTGGTCGCGCCCTTCGGTGGCGCGGCGAGGCGACTCTCGACAAACCCTATCGCGGTGGCAGCCCCGACGAAAGATCCGGATGCGCCGTTTGTCCTCGACATGGCGACATCGATGGGTGCCGAAGGTAAGGTACGCGTCGCACGTAATCGCGGTGATCAGCTTGCTCCGAACTGGATCCTGGACGCGGATGGTAATTCCAGTACGGACCCCTGGGACCTCTACGGCGGCGATCCGCCGGGCTCTCGCCCCGCGGGCGCCCTGCTTCCGGTGGGTGGCCCAGTTGGCCATAAGGGGTTCGGACTCTCGATGGCGGTGGAACTACTGGCGGGTGCGCTGACGCCGGCAGGGACAGTCGGTCCGGAACCAAAGAATGGCGGCAATGCCCTCTTCATGCTGACGATCGACCCCAACCGCTTCGTTGGTGCCGGCCCATTCAGCGACGCGCTGACGGGACTGGTGGAGTACGTCAAGTCCCCGCCTTTGGCGCCGGGCGTCGACGAGATTCTGACCGCTGGCGAGCCCGAACGACGTCGCATGGCTCAGCGCCGGAGGGACGGGATCCCGTTGGACGAGGCGACCTGGGAGCAGATCGAAGGTGCGGCTGCGTCACTAACAGTGGCACCTTACGAGGGAGCTTTAGGATAGAGGCGATGTGATCCGTGAGTACGAAGACGAAGCGACCGGATTCGAACGCATCGTCTTCAACGGGATACCGAACAATCCGCGGCTCGACGGACGGATCCCGGAAGAGATTCTGCCAAACTTTACCTGAACTCGGACTTGGCCTGTTCTAGGCCGTGATGGGCGCGCCGTCGAAGCGTTCGAGGGTGGCGAGCTTTTCCACCGGCCTGCGTCGCAGCTTCGTTAGTTGTTTGATTGGTTTTCCCAGCGGGACGATGGCGGCGACTGCGAAGTTGGCGGGGATGCTAAGCAGTGCCTGTAGTTCGGATTCTTGAGCCACGGCCAAGGTGGTGATCGTGCCGCCGAAGCCTGCTTGCCGGGCGGCTAACAGCACGTTCCAGACGAATGGATAGATGGAGGCGCCTGCAATCAGTCCGATGCGGTCTAGGAGTTGGTCGGTGGCGGCGACGACCTCGAGATCGACGATGAAGACGAGTACGACAGGAGCGTCACGGAACGACTCAGTTAGCCGCGGGGGAATCTTCGTTTCGGCGATAGTTGCGGCAGGAACAGCCGTTGGCGCCAACGGATTCCATGGGCTTTCGCCCGCATTAACCTGCGCCACATAGCGTTGCGCGGCTGGCGCGGCGAGGTCAGCAAGCGCGCTGCGGGTGTCTTTCTGTCGCACCACGATAACCCGTCCACCCTGACGGTTGCCGCCGCTGGGAGCGAAACGGGCGTTCTCGAAGATCTCTGTCAAGACATGGTTGGGTAGCGGATCGTCTGTGAATTCGCGCGCCGAGAATGTTGTGCGCATAACGTCGAAAAGTTCCATCAAGGTTCCTCCGGTTGCACCCACCAGGGGTGAGAGCCAATGGTACGTGCCAATGAGCAACGCTGTTCCGACGACAAAGGACTAATCGCCCAAAGAGCGTCGTGGGAAAACCTGATAGGGCGAGGCCGCGAGTACCGCTTCATCCATGTCGATACCGAGACCGGGGCGGTCGGAAAGGCTGATATGACTGTCGATAACCTCAAAGGCGGGATCGGCGACTTGCTTGCCCCAGGGTTCGAGGTTGACAAAGTACTCGGTGATGATGAAATTTGGCATCGTTGCGGCGGCGTGGAGCGTGGCGGCGAGGCCGACAGTTGTGCTGTTGTAGTTGTGTGGGGAGACGGCGACGAAATAGACTTCGGCCATCGCGGCAATCTCTTTCAGCTCTAGGATGCCCCCGACGTTACAGACGTCAGGGTTGATAATGTCGGCTGCGCCACGCTCAAACACTTCTCGGAACTCGAATTTGGTGTAAAGCTCCTCGCCGGTTACAACCGGAATCGCAATCTCGCGACGGGCGGCGGCGAGCGCATCAATGTTCTCTGCCAGCACGGGTTCCTCGAACCAATAGGGCTGGTATTGCTCTACTTGGCGGGCGATACGAACCGCGTGCATCGGGGCGAGGCGGCGATGAACCCCGATCAAGATGTCGACGTCGGGACCGACCGCGTTGCGCACGACGCCGACGCGGGCCACGGCCTCGTCTTCTAGCTGGCGGGTAATGAAGGAGCGCCACGGTCCGGGGATTGGATCGAACTTGAGGCCACTGAAACCTCGTTCGACCATAGTCCGGGCACGGGCCGCGAGCTCTTCATGATTGGTTGTCCGTGACCAGCCGTTGGCGTAGACGCGCAGTCTGTCACGGATAGCGCCGCCCAGCAGTTCGGAGACGGGGATACCGGCGCGCTTACCGGCGAGGTCCCACAGGGCCTGTTCGACGCCGCTGACGGCGGAATACAGATCCATGGCGCCGCGACGGGCGGCGAAGTCGTTATAGACGGCATCGGTGAACGGCTTGATCTGGCGTGCATCCCAGCCTAGGACGTAGCGCTCGAGTTGCTTGAGATGTGCCTCCACCTGGGTGTCACGGTCGGCTTGGGTGTAGCATTCCCCCCATCCGTGCAGGCCATCCTCTGTTTCGATCCGGACGAAGAGCAGGTTCTTCGCCGCTGTGTAGATGTCGGGAATGCTGTCCGAATCGACGGTCGGGTGAACAAGGAAGCTGCGGAAATCTGTGATGCGCATGCGGGCTCCCTGAGCTGATAGCTGGAGGTGGAGTTTAGCGGTTGGCTGGGCGAGGCTTGGTCGCTCTGGAAGGGCTCAGCTAACCACGGGTATCGATCGCGGTGGCTGGGCGTGGCGGGCGTGAATGATTGCCCAGTGCGCTTGTCGGAGTTTTTTCGAGGGCGGTAGACGCGGCACGGAGAGTGCCTGGTGCGGCCGGAAATAGGGGTCCTCCACGATAGAATTCAGAGATGAATCAGCAAGGGCAAATGCGCTAAGAGGACACGGTAGTCCCGCTAGGACGCTTGGATGGATTTGAAACCTCCGCCCTGACGGTGGGCGTATTCCCCGAAGTTATCACCGAAGAAGCCATGCCCCATGGCTACGCAAGAGATGAGCCGACCGCTGACGGACGAGACACTGAACCGCCGGGAGTGTATGTGAAGAAGGGGCGCTGAAGGTGCGAGAGTCACTGATCCGGTAGTAAACGTCATCGGTTAAGTACGCGGTGAGGTGGTTGACGGTCGGGCCGATTGAAGCGGTGGAATCCTCACGTTTACCATGAGAGTTCCGCGCGACCCGCGAGAGGAGCCAGCAATGAAAGCCGCCGTCTATGAAGGCGCTCAGCGTTTCGACGTCCGCGAGATCGAAACGCCAGAGCCGCGCGCTGATCAGGTCTTGGTCCAGGTCACGCAGTCCGCTGTTTGTGGCACCGATGTCCATGCTTTCATGTACGACCTGGCACCCCCCGGCTCCGTATTGGGACATGAGATCGCCGGCCGGATCGCTAAGCTCGGCTCCAATGTGGATGGCTGGAAGATCGGTGATCGCGTGGTTGCGGGCGGCGGCGAGCCACCCCCGGGAAGCACTTCGCCGATGCATGACGATCCCCGCTACAACTACCGTACGATGGGCTTCGATGGTTCTCGCACGGGTGGATATGCCGAGTTCACGTTGGTCGAGGCACACCGCCTCCATGCGGTGCCGGCTGCCGTGCCCGATGAGGTAGCGGCGCTGACCGAGCCCTGCTCCGTTGCGGTACACGCCGTGCGGCGCTCCGCTATTAAACTTGGTGATACCGTTGCCGTGTTGGGGGCCGGGCCGATCGGGCTACTCGTCCTTCAGGCTGCGCGCGCCGCGGGGGCGACGCGTCTTTTGGTTTCAGAGCCAGCTTCTGCTCGGGCCCAGCTGGCCCGTGAGCTGGGCGCCAACGAGGTTGTCGACCCGCGCGAGGAAGATGTAAGCGAGCGACTCGTCGAGTTGAGCGACGGTCTGGGGCCGGATGTGATCTTTGACTGTGCTGGGTTTGGCGACACGCTCGATCAGGCCTTCGCGGCGACCGCGCGAGCGGGCCAAGTCGTCCTCGTCGCCGTTCCATGGGAGCCCACGCCGCTTGAGCCCGCCGACTGGATGGCACGCGAAGTCGATTTCCGGGTTAGTTTCGCCAGTGAGCCGGGGGATTGGCGTGTTGCGCGCGACCTGCTGGCTAGTGGCCGGATCTCAGGCGGGGTGATGTTGTCGGAGTCGAGTTCGATCGAGCTGGAGCAGATCCAGGAGACATTCGAGGGCTTGATGCAGCCATCCTCGCAGCTCCAAGTGGTAATCAAGCTCTGATTGACTGCTGGGTTGAATGCGCCGCTATTTTCGTGGGTTAATTGGCGTGATCGCGCCGAGGCGGGCCTCGATCGCCTCGCCGGCGTCAAGGCAGGTGTCCTCGCGGAACGCCGCTCCAATGATCTGGACGGCCTGGGGGAGGCCGTTGGCGACGCCGACGGGCAGCGCAACGGCCGGCAGTCCGAGAAGGTTGACCGTGACAACGAGTCGCAGCGACTCCTGGAAGGCTGCATTTGTCGCAGGGCTCTCGATGTCCCAACCGACGGGCCAGGGCGGCACCGTGAAGACTGGCCCAACGACTAGCGGCCAGTCTGCCATAAAGGCTGACCACTCCGTGCGTAGCCCATGTCGACGCGCGATGACGCGCTGGTAGCCGGATAGGTCAAGCAGAGTCGTGTTGTCGGTCAGCAGGTCAAGTAGTTTGGCCGCTTCGGGAATCGCGTTGGCGCGCATGCTATCCATGAACGTCCAGTGCAGATCGGTCATCAGGAACTGCCAGTACAGCTCCGCCGCCTCGGCAAGGGAGGGCGGAGCGATTTCTTCTACCTCATAGCCGGCGTCGCTGAGCGCGTGTCCGGCGGCTCGTACTCCGTCCGCGACCGAAGGGTTGGTCGATCCACCGGGTGGCTCCGGCACTAGAGCGACCCGGCGCGCGATCGGAGGGCCTTCCAGTGGGGCGGTGATTTGGCGAGGATCTCGCGGGTCTGAGCCCATCATGTTGACGAGAGCCAGACGGAGATCAGCGACATGGCGCGCCATCGGTCCCTGCACTGCCATAACTTGCGCGCCCAGGTATTGTCCGTTTGGATCGGCGAATTCACTGGATCGACAGACTCGTCCATAGGACGGTCGCAAGGCGGCGGTGCCGCAGCAGTGTGAGGGGCAGCGCACGGAGCCACCGATGTCGTTGCCCATGCCCAGTGGTGTGCAGCCGCTGGCCAGCGCCGCGCTGTCACCGCCGCTGGATCCACCGGGGGTCCGGCTAGCGTCCCAGGGATTGATGGTGTGACCACGCAGTTGACTTTGACTGTGCCAGCGCATGCCGTAGTCGGGCATGTTGGTGCGGCCGATGGCGATTGCGCCGGCCGCGCGAAGCTGTTCGATGTGTGGTGCATCTCGCTGGGGTCGGTTTCGGAGATTGATCTTGAGACCACTCGTGGTGGCGGATCCGATCAGGTCAATGTTCTCCTTGACCGTCATTGGGACTCCGTGCAGCGGACCAACTTCGTCGCCACGTGCGAGAGCCGCGTCCGCCGCGTCGGCCGCTGTGCGGGCATCGTCCGCCAGAACCACTGTGACCGCGTTGAGTTGTAGGTTGACGTCGTCGATGCGCGTCAGGTGTGCGTCGATCACCTCACGAGCGCTGAGCTCGCGCGCTAGAGTCATCTGGGCTATCTCTGTTGCGCTCAGTTGCCAGATTTCGTTTGGCACATGGTCCTCCGCTGAGATTACCCGATCGTCTTGTATCTGAGCCGTTGCCTGGCCTAGAGCGTGGCTTCAGGCACGTATCCACTCCGCGATCCGCTCGCCCATCATGATGCAGGTCAGGTTGGTGTTAGCGCGGATGATCGTGGGCATGATTGATCCGTCGACGACTCGCAGACCGTCCACCCCGTGCACGCGGCCTTGTTGATCGACGACAGCGGCCGGATCTTCGGCCGGGCCCATACGGCAGCTGCAGGTGGGGTGTGCCATGTTCACAGCAACATCACGAATGTAGGCGTCGAGTGCCTCATCGTCGGCAACGGTGGTCGCATCCAAACCGTAGATACCGTCATGGAAATCCGCGACCGGTGCGGAGGTGGCGATGTCCCAGGCCAAACGGACACCCTCGCGTAGTCGGCGCAAGTCCGCTTCGTTGTCGACGAAGTTGAGCTCGATCTTGGGTGAGTCGTGCGGGTCCGTGCTCGCGAGTGTGACCCTGCCATGCGATTCCGAGAGTTGGACGCCTGGGGCGACCGCGAAGGCAGTTTCACCGCCGGCGGCCGCGACGAAGGTCGTATCGGCGGAGAGATCGAGATGGCCCAGCATGTACACTTGCATGTCGTTGAAGTCGCCTCCTTCGGAGGTGTAGCGGAGCAGAACCTGCACAAGTGGATCGCTGGGATCCGCTGCGCCGGGCTTGGCAATACACATGACTGGCGCCATGGGGTGGTCCATCAGGTTGTTGCCGACGCCCTCCAGGGTCGCGACGGGCTCGATCCCGTGCCGTTCTAGCTCCACCGCTGGTCCCAACCCAGAGCGCAGCAGAATGGCGGGACTCTGGATCGCGCCGGCCGAGATGATGACCTCGTTCGCTCGGATCACCTGTTCCTCACCACCAGAGTCGACGATCAGACCTACCGCTCGTCCGTCGTCAAAGAGGATCCGGTCGACGAGGCAGTTTGAACGGATCGTCAGATTGAGTCGGTGCCGCGCGGGGGTGAGGTAGCCAAGGTTGGTGGACCAGCGCACGCGTTCGCGCCGGTTCATCGCGATCTGCGCGACGCCAGTACCGTCCGGGTCGTTCTGGTCTTGAAAGCGGGGAAAGCCGCGTGCTTCGCAGGCTTCTCGGAAGGCGCGTTGAACGGGCCGTGTTTCGGCCTCGGTCCAACGCACGACCGGAATCGGTCCGTTCTTTCCGTGGTAGTCGCCCCCCTCGTCCTGGTCGGCCTCGATCTGGCGGAAGTAGGGCAGACACTCTGCCCAGCTCCAGGCAGGGTTGCCGCGCTCGGCCCAGCCGTCGTAGTCGGCGGGCGCTCCGCGGATGGCGATGGCTGTGTTGACCGAGGATGAGCCGCCGATTAATTTACCGCGCGCCAGCGCTATCTTTCGCCCTGGAATGGCTTCAGCCAGGAATCCCCAGTCATGCTCGCTAGCGGACGGTTCCCAAGCGTTGGCGACATCGGCCGGCAATGCTTCGACAGTGGCAAAGTCTGGTCCAGCCTCCAGCAGTAGCACGGATTGGTCAGGATCCTCACTGAGCCGGGCGGCCAACCCGGCGCCGGATGATCCTGCTCCGACGATGACGCCGCCATACTCCATCGACTTCTCCGTTCCTTCCGGCCCGTGACGGACCGATCTGATGGTGAAGTCTACCGACTGCTTTTGCTACATGGTTCGCATCTATCGTGGCTGGAGGATCGCATCGGCGTTGATACGCAACATCGCGAGATAGTTTGGCACCTCCGCGTTCGGGAGCGAGACGAGATAGCCGATCTCAGTTCCGGTCTCGTCGGCGATTTGTTCCAACACGCGGGCTGTGAACTGTGGTTCGGCGTAGATGCGTGTAATACCGCGCCGTCGGATTTCATCGACTAGGGCTGCGATGTCCTCCGCGCTGGGATCCTCTTCCGGCCCTTCCACGACGAAGCCCACGATCTCTAGACCGTAACGTTGAGCGAAATAACCGTACGCGTCGTGCAGGGTAACAAGAACGCGCTGCTTGTCGATGAGTCCCCCGAGCGACGCGAGCAATTCGGCGTCGACTATTTCCAGCCTAATTAGATAGGCGTCGCGACGTTCCTCGATGGCGTCCGCCTGATCTGGCAACAACCCTGCTAACGCGGCAGTGATAGCATGAATTGCCTCAGCCGCTAGCGACGCATCGAGCCAGAAGTGCGGATCGAGCCCGCCGTGGTGTCCGCCATGGTGCTTGTCATCGTCAGATTCGCTGTCGTGTCCGTCGGCATCACCGGCGTGCGCGTCCCGGTCGTCATGGTGCTCGTCATCATCAGATTCGCTGTCGTGCCCGTCAGCATCACCGTCGGGCTCGTGCGCGTCCCGTTCACTGTGTTCGAGATCGATCGCCTGCGAAAGGTCAAGTATGGGGACGGAAGCGTTTTCTCCCAGCGCCTGTTCGAAGCTGGCCTCGAGCCCGGCGCCGTTCACAATGATCAGGTCGGCGTTCGCGATCGCGCGCACCTTACCAGGGGACAACTGCATGGTATGAGCGTCGCTTCCTGGCGGTACTAGGGTGGTCAGCTGCACGGTGTCACCACCCACTTCTGCTACCCAGTCAGCGATTACGGTGGTGCTGACGACCACGTGTATGCTTTCGGGCGACCGGTCCGGTTCTGCCCCGCTGCAGCCAGCGTTGATCTGCAGCCCGATCAACGCGACGCCAAGCGCCGCGGCTCGCATCATTCGCCCGTGTGGTAAGAACATTCAGCGTTCCCTCGTCGTGTATCCAAATATGGAACTGGTAATGAGTACGACAATGGTAATCAGTACTATTTAGTCATGCAACGTATTCCATGCGATCAGCTAGATATGCGTGCGGTAGCGCGGAATAGGGCAGGGGTTGGGGAAGGGGAATCGGACGGGTAGGGGTGTCCTGATCGGCTTCAGCGTCGTGGTGCCGCAGGAGTATGCGGGAAGGCGGAAGCTGGGGCCCCAACTAGCGCTTGACGGTTATCGGTTGAACTCATGGGCGATTGGGTGGAGCCGTTGGTGGCGTTCGTTTCCGAGACGTCCGTCTCACGTAGCGAGATGGCCCCGGTGTCGCGCATGTGCCGTGCCCTGCGGTTCCACGATGCGGTACAAACTTCGCTCTTCCTTCGGACGTCGCGGGCCAGTCAGACCGGACTCTTCACCCCCGTCGTTGTCGGTGGCTGTGGCCTCGGTAAGCGTCACTTCCGCTCTTGGTTCATCGGGCATGGTGAGCACCGGATTAATCGAATAGATACGTACCGCGTGTGCCGCGAGTCACTCCGGTAACGAGCGCTCGTACGCTCACCCCTCATCAAGTTGTTAGCGTGTCCAAGGCCGCTCAGACTACCGTCGGTGGAGGAGGTTACGATGCGCATCGGTGTCTATTTACCGCAAATTGGTGGAGCCGCCACAGCGGAGCAGATCACGTTGGTTGCGCGTTGCGCGTTGCGCGTTGCGCGGAGGAGGCCGGTTTTGCCTCTGTCTGGGCATTTGATCACGTGGTTCTGCGTGAGGAGTACGGCACGCAGTATCCCTATTCGGAGGATGGCAAGCTCGCCGTACCGG
>CAZZMQ010000040.1:12651-21823 GCA_964655365.1 uncultured Dehalococcoidia bacterium
TTTGGCTGGTGGGTGGGTTTTTCTGGGGTCTGGGGGGGTCGGGTGGAAAGAGCGGATGGATGAGTATCTAGCCGTTTTGCGGGATCTTTGGACCAACGACTTTGGCACGATCTCCGGGGAGTTCTACGAAACGACGGGCTGGGCGTGCAATCCCAAGCCTTCGCGCCATGTCCCGATCTGGCTAGGAGGTAACAGCCCGGCGCAATTACGGAGGGTGGGGCGGTTCGCCGATGGTTGGCTGCTTAACCCCAACATGTTGGACACACTGGAGAGCGACATCGATCGCGCACAGCAGGCGGCGTCGGAGGCGGGGCGCGATGCCAGCGATCTGCGCTTGGCGGTGAATCGCGCTGCGTTGCTGCAGCACGGTGGTTTGGACGAGGCCGCCGAGACTTTGGCTGGTCTGCGCGAGCGTGGAGTGGATCATGCAGTCGTGAACCTACACCCCGCCGAGGACGTATCGACGCTCCTGGATTCATTTGCATCCGACTACCTGGGCGCGCTGCAGGCTTGAGGATGTTTAGGAGGTCAGGTGGTCGGTGAGGCCCAGCTCGGATGTCGTCGTACGGAACCACTCGATCACCTCGGGGTGATAAGGGATACCGCGCTCACGACGCTCGATCTCTTCTTCATGCTCCTCAAGGCCCGCGTAGAAGACGCGGTTGTGGCCGGGCGCGGTTGGTGTCTCTTGCAAGGCTCCTAGGTACGAGTCCATGTCGGACTAGAATTCGTCGAGGTCGGTGAAGGCACTGATGTCGTAGACCGTGAAATGATGCCCAACGCCGTTCTTCCGCTGGACTGCAGCACCTGCCCCAGACATGATGCCGCTCAGGATGTCGATCATCGCTGCAAGGCTGTAGCCCTTGTGCGAACCGATCTCACGCGTGCCACCCAAAGGCAGCATGAGGAAGTCATCCGGCGGCAGTTTCTCATTCATGATCGGGGTGCCGTCCGCCTCAGCGATCCAGCCTGGCAGCACCTTTTCACCCAGCCGACGTGCCAGGCGAATTTTGTTTCCGGCTACGGAGCTCATTGAGGCGTCGAAGATGAATGGGGGTTTTTCGTCAGCCGGGACCGCAACGGCGAGGGGGTTCAATCCCACCCGGGCCTCAGCACCAAAGGTGGGCGCTACTAGTAGCCCGCCGACCGTCATCGAAATTCCAATCATGTCGTGTGCTAGGGCGAGCTGGGCGTGGTAAGCCGCTGCGCCGAAGTGACGTCCATTGTTGGCAACTACGGTGCCTACGCCACACTGGCGCGCTTTCTCGATCGCTATTTCCATCGCTTGTGGACCGATCGTGAGGCCAAGACCGCCGTCACTATCCACTGTCGCGATCGCGGGTGCGTCGCGCAGAATCTTCATCTCCGGCTTGGGATTGATCGACCCGTCCTGTAGCCCGCTGACGTAGACGCGCATCATGTTGCTGACACCGTGAGAGTCGATCCCGCGGTCATCCGCATAGAGCAGGCAATCGACGGCGTGTTGGGCGTCGTCGGGGGGCATCCCCAGCGCTTGGAAGATGTCGTCCACGGTTTGACGCATGGCGGAAGATTCCACTCGCACGGCGATTTCATCGGAGAGGCGGAACTGCTTCAGCATGGCTGGCTCCTTCGGTTGGATGGGCGTTTCGCGGCGGGTAGCGCCGATCCCAATTGGCAATATACCGCGCCGATCGACTGTGCTCTGTCCGCTGATGGACCGAGTACACTCTCCGCTGACGAAGGAGTCAGTAATGAGCACCCCGGTCTACGTTCTCGGTGGCTACCAGACGGATTTCGCGCGCAACTGGAACAAAGAAAACAAGGATTTTGTCGACGCCTTCGGTGAGACGGTGGCTGGGACACTGGATGCGACATCGCTCGACGCGGGGGACATCGATGTGGCGCACGTCGGGAACTTTGCCGCCGAGCTCTACTGCAATCAAGGGCACCTGGGCGGTTTTTTTGCCGAGCTGGATCCTGCTTTCGCCGGGGTGCCGGCGTCGCGACACGAAGCCGCCTGTGCTTCCGGTAGCGTCTCACTGTTGATGGCCTCTGCCGAGATCGAGGCGGGACGCTACGATGCGGCGTTTGTTCTCGGTGTCGAGCAGATGAAGACCGTCGACCCCGCCACCGGCGGCGACTACCTCGGTACGGCAGCCTGGTACGACCGTGAGGCGAAGGAGGTTGAGTTCCCCTTTCCCAAACTCTTTGCTGGGCTGGGAGACCTTTATGAGAGGCGTTTCGGTCTTAAACAGGAACATCTGACGCGAATTGCGGAACTCAACTACACGAATGCTCGACGCAATCCTCATGCCCAGACGCGCGCGTGGTTCGAAGACGACATCGCGACGCAGATCTGTGAAGGCAAATATGACCGTGATGTGGCAGGTCGCCTGCGCGTGCGTGATTGTTCGCAGGTCACCGATGGAGCGGTTGGGTTGGTGCTCGCCTCAGCAACGTTCGCGCAGCGTTACGCCGAGCAGCGGGGCCTGGTACTCGATGTTATTCCGCGGATTCTGGGCTGGGGGCACACGACCGCGGCGATTCGTTTCGATACCAAGATCGAGCATTCGACGGGTGATGACTACGTTTTGCCGCATACCCGTCGCGCGATCACGGATGCGCTGCGCCGAGCCGATCTGGAGAACATCTGGGGGGTCGATGGCGTTGAGACGCACGACTGCTTCACAACATCGCAGTACATGGCGATTGACCACTTTGGTCTGACCCCGCCAGGGAAGTCCTGGCAGGCCATTGAGGAGGGTGTGATCGAGTTCGACGGTCAGCTGCCCTTCAACGCAAGCGGCGGCTTGATCGGGGGAGGTCACCCGGTTGGTGCGACTGGCGTGCGTCAGGTGCTTGACGCCTATCGGCAGGTTAGTGGTACTGCGGGGGCCTACCAGATCGAGGGCGCTAGCAAGATCGCGACACTCAACATCGGTGGGTCGGCAACGACCAGTGTCGCGACGGTGATCGGGCGATCTGGCTCGTAGCGTGTTCAGCTGTATCTAGAGATGTGCCTCAAACAGGCGGCGCCCAACAATACTGTCCAGCGGATGGCGTCGCAGTTCCCAGAAGGTCTCGCTAATCTCGGGGATGTGACTGCGGATCTCGTCGTCGATGCGCAAGATGAGGTCTTCGATATCTTCGGTCGTCAGCTCAGGGACGACCTGCAGGTTCCCGGTCACTAGGACACTGCGGGTGCCCAACTGCATGGTTAGTAGACGAACGATATTCTCGACCTCGTCGAACTCCAGCACGAGTTCGCGTAGGGCTTGACGCACTTCGGGGTGGGCGGCGGCTCCCAATAAGAAGCGGCGCGTTTGTGCGCCCAGCGTTAGCGCGACACCAGCCAACAGCACCCCAATTGCCAAGGAGGCCAGTCCGTCCCAGACGACGCTGCCTGTCACCTCGGTCAGGCTGAGGCCGCCGGCGGCTAACAAGAGCCCAGTCGTCGCAGCCGAGTCTTCCCAGAAGACAGTCTTTGTCGTTAGATCCGGAGAGTGGCGCACAAACTGCCAGAAAGTCCAGCCACGGCGATGTGCGCCCCGACGCAGTGTTCGCACAGCCACGAACAACGTGATCCCTTCGAAGACGAAGGCAAGTCCCAGCACGGCGAAGGCCACGACCAACTCGGTGGTGGTGCGCGCGTGAAACTCGCCTTCTACCAGCGTGCGCGTACCTTCGAAAATGGAAAAAGTGGCGCCGGCGACGAAGATGAAGACGGCAGCGAGGAAGCTCCAGAAGAATGTCTCCTTGCCGTAGCCGTGGGGGTGCTCCTCGTCCGCATGAGTGTCGGACAGGTTGATGCCGACGAGTAGGAAGACCTGGTTGACGGCGTCCGCGAGCGAGTGGGCTGCCTCCGCCAGCATCGCGCTCGATCCGGTT
The DNA here is from genome assembly GCA_964655365.1 of uncultured Dehalococcoidia bacterium. Lineage (GTDB taxonomy): Bacteria > Chloroflexota > Dehalococcoidia > Bin125 > Bin125 > JAPUIR01. Next base: position 16,522 of record CAZZMQ010000040.1, read on the forward strand.
AGCAGGCCGGCCGCGAGCTTTCCCACGGCAATCGTGCTATTGGCGCCGAGAGCGGCCAGTACTGTTCCACGTCCCTCGGCAGCTGCCATGGTGTTCCTTTGTCGAGGCGACGACGCCTATCGTTTCAGAGAGGATAAGCGGGAACGTGGCCAATCGTGCTAAGACTACCGATGCTCGTCATTGGCCGCTTCCCGCCTGGCCCTTCATGATTCCCGAGAGCCAAACGCTCTGAGGCATAGCTCCAGATTTGGCCGCCGAGGCTGTGCCACCCGGCTGATCGTGCGCCCGCACCCAGATACTTCCCAGGATGAGCACCAGAACGGCCAGGATTGCGGCTGTACCTGCGAACGTCCAGAGCACGTCCCAACGGTCGACGGCGTAGCCGAGCAAGGGCAGCGTGAAGACTAGCAAGAGCGCGAACGCCATGTGATTGAGTGAGAGGATCGTGGCGCGCTGGTCGGACGGGACACGACGGTTGATATAACCCTCTACCAGGGGCATGGCTGCGGCTCTGACGAGTCCCGCGAACATGAGGAATCCGATTGCGCCCAGGCTGTCGATTAAGGACAAGCCGACGTAGGCGCCGATCAGTGCAAGCGGTAAGAAGCCTAGAGCGGCGCGCTCGCCCACCTTGCCCACCCACCAGAACGCAAGGACTGCACCAACGATGGCCATCACGCGGACGGGGATCTGGAGGGCGGAGAAGGCGAATCCTACTTCGACGTCGTGGCGCAGCAAGAACGGCTGCAAGAGGTACTCGGAGGTCATTGTGCCCGCCAGTAAAATCGCGACGAAGGCGATCACAGCTCGCACAGCTGGCCGGTCCCAGACGGTTCGAGCCGCGGTGCTGAACGTATCGCGGTAGGACGCGTGTGTGACAGCGTCGTTGGTGGGAGGTTCACGCAGCTGGAAGGCGACGAGGGAAGATAGTGCGGATGCAAGGACACCTAACAAGATCGTCACTCGTAAGCCAAACTCGCCTGCGACCACTCCGCCGATGAGCGTCGCTACGACGAGGGCGGCTGAACGGACAGCGAATGTGCGGCCCGCCCACTTTTCGAATTCGCGCTCGCGCCCCAAGGCTTTGAGCGAGTCGTGTAACAATGCGCTGTCCGCGCCCATAACCAAGATCATGGCGAAGGCCCAGACCACCCAGGACACGACCACCAGCTCAAGCGAGTTTGCTGTACCAAGAATCAGCATCGCGAGCCCAAAAATAAGAGAGCCGGCCCGCAACGACCAGGTGCGGCCCCAGCGGTCTGCGATCGCGCCGGCTGGAACCTGCCCGAAGGCGACGATGAGCCAAAACGGCACGCCGATCATCGTGATTGAGGTGAAACTCAGGCCGATATCTTCGATCAAGAACGTGATCCAGATCGCCATCCACAACTGGAGGTCGTAGATGGCGTAGAAGAGGAGATAAACGCGAAGATTGCGTTGGTATGGGGCACGTTCTGCCGCCGTCAGCGCGGGGCTGGGTACTTTGGTCACTTGATCACTCTACGGGGCGATCGTTCGTCTGTCTCTGTGACACCTGTCAGGCGAGTCCCACTGCTGCCGTTGTGATGCCCATTACAGCCGCGCTAGCCAAAAAGGCTAGCGAGGCGCGGGCGAAGTTTTGGTCGCTCAGCCGGGAGCGCATGGCCCGACCCAGCCACAATCCTACGATGATTCCCGGCATCGCCGATGCCGCCAGCGTCAGGGCATCCGTCGTCAGGACGCCCCCGATCGCTGCGATCACGACGGTTGGGATAGCGAGGAATCCGTTGAAGCCGAACATTGTGCCGCGCACGGCGTTAGCCGATCCTCCACGCCAGTGGGTGTACAGCAACACGGGCGGGCCAGGCATGCTGACCGCTCCACGCATCGCGCCCGAAAGCAGTCCTGCGCCGATCAGCAAGATCCGGCGGTCCGGGCGCCGAGGCCGTCCAACGTTGCCGTGAACAAGGCCGGCCAGTGCGGAGGCGAGCACGGCGATCCCGACGCAGAGTCGTAGTAGATCGTCGTTCGCTTCGGTTAGCAGCCAGATCCCGAACGGGATTCCAGCTATCCCTGCGCCGGCGAGTAGCGAGGCTTCGCGCAATTCGGGTCTTGGCTGATGCTCCGCATACAGTGCGAGGCTGACGACCGAGCCGCCCACGAGCGAAGCCGTGATCGCGGTTTCTGGATCGAGGATTACCGCTGCGACAGGTGCCATCACTATTCCATAGCCAAATCCAAGCCACGCGTGTACGCAGCCGGCGGCTAGCGCTAAGATTCCGAAGCCCACATATTCCATCTCTGAACTCTGGGGCTTTTCCTGACGCAGTGGAACCGTCGCGGTTGCGCGTGCTCAATTATGTGGAGGCGCCGAGCGAGGCGGATCGACATGCCCGGGTTTCAAAGTTGGCTATTCAACCTTGCGTATCGGGCTCTTGAAGATCGAGGCCGGTGAGGCAGTTTCGTTGCCGTCCGAAGCTGGTGTCTTGGCGGGTTCCCGCGTCTGCATGTGAATCGTGCCATCGCAGTACGCACCCTCTTGTACGACGAGTCGATCGGTCGTCAGCGTGCCTTGCACGCGCCCACTGGGCAGCACTTCGAGCAACCCTTGGCAAGTGCTCTCACCGTCTAGGTTCCCCGCGACAGTGATGTCGGCAGCTGTGACGCTGGCCTTAATCGTGGCGGACTCCGCTACGATCAGAAGACCCGCACAGACGATCTCCCCTTCAACTACGCCATGCACCCGGAGATTACGCGACGACTCATATTTTCCGCTGAACGTGGAATGCGAGTCGACGAAGCTCTGGTCATCTCCTCCACCGAAGGTTTGGTGTGTGAGATAGGGGCGTTCCGCAAGGGGCTGTCGATGTTCGATCGCTGCATCGGGTGAGACCTCGTCGCGAGAGAAATCGGGATTGATGGGTGGCTTGGCTGGATGAGACATGCGGTACCTCGGGATCGTCCCCCACAGGCTCAACGCTGGTGCCGCGGTTATGGTTCCCACCTGGAAGGCTCGAGTTTCTTAGGCGAGGACTCGTTGATACGGGCTATCTCCCATGGGGGCTGTCCATCCTTGTCGTTCGGATTCAGCTACTTTTGAGCGAATGATCCGACCGCGCGGTTCTCCGCCACTAGGCGCACTCCTCACGTCGGGTAGCGAGTGGACGGATTCCTGTCGAACATGGTTTCCGCCCGATCGCGTTGAGTTGGGTTGTCGTATTGCTTAGCTCCGGCGGCGCCGAATTGTTTATCGCCAAGGCCGGTCCGTAACTCCGCGCCTTCCGACCTGCCCTCCCGAGTCGGACGTTGAACCGGCCGTCAGCGGAAGTCGCCACGGGCAGCAGGCCGGTGCGCATCGATCTGGCCTGCCGCCGGGCGGTCGGCCGCAGCGCAGTGGATCGGGGTTAGAAGCCGAGCCCGTCCTTGCCCTGCATCGTGCGCGCAAGGTTGATCTGGCCAAGATGGTTGTTGCCGTGGTTGATGATGACCTGGGCAATGATCGCGTAGCGCGGCATTTCCCCCTGTGGTTTGATCGTCACCGTGGACTGCAGGTAGGTGTCATCCATTGCTTCGATCTTCGGACAGATGGCAGCTGCGACATCGCGGCAGTACTTCGCTAAAGCGTCGCCGGCGGGGAAGCGCAGGTTGTGCGCCTCGTCGGCGTTCATGCCGGTGCCCTGATCGGCTTTGGGCAGCTCCCAGGCCTCATTGAGTCCCTGCTGGAGCCAGATGGGCTGTTCACGTTCGAATGCGAAGTGAATTAGGTTGTCGGCGGTGCGGGCTATGTGCCAGCCCTCGAAGCCGGCTGAGTTGGTGTCGGCGTGGACCTGGAAATGCACCTCGTCTTGGTTGAAGTCCTCGATTGATCGGGCGGTGCTGTCAAGCAGACTCCCGGTAAAGCGAGTGAGCATTGCGGCGACTTTGAGCTGTTCGGGCATAACTGAGGCTCCTTGAGTTTGGTTTGATCGGACATGTTTCGTGCGCTGTGGCATCCTGTCGCGATAGGCTAGCCGACCATTTCCGTCAGGATCGCGCGCCGTCGAACGCGATCACTGGTTGTGATCTGGACGGTGTGCAGATCGATGCCGGCCGACTCTTGCGCGGTCAACGCATTCAGAGCAGTATCGAGATCGCCGACGCGACCGAACAGCTCGGCCAATGGCGCTGCGACTGCTGTAGCGGCTTCGGCTCCGCCGTCGTTCCAGGCCTTGCGGATCGCCGCTGCCTCTTCGACCAGACCCTGACGCACGAATTGCTGGTGATAGAAGGGTCCGTTGCGCGCCACGGCGAATGCTAGTCCGGCTTGCATGTCGCGCCGCGCCCGCTCCGCTATCTCTTCTTCTTCGGCCACTACGACGTTCGCCGGTGCTCTGACGGTGAGAGCCGAGGTGTCGCGGCCAGCCTCTTTGGCCCAGGCACGGATCTGGTTGATTTCCGTGGCCAGCCGCGCGGTTGGAATCCAGGCGGGGAGCCAGCCGTCGGCGATCTCGGCCGTCAGTCGGACGCTTCGTGGGTGCAAGGTGGCTAGATAGATCGGCACCGATGCTTGCACCGGCTCCGCCCCCATCGGCAGCGCACGCTCAATCGAGTGTGCGCTGCCGTCGTAGCTGAAGCGCTGGCGGCTCCAGTACAGGCGCAGAAGCTTGGTCGTTTCGTGCAGCCGCTCCAAGGGAGCCCTGAACGGCAGTCCGTGAAAGCGTTCAATTGTGCCTGGTGCACTGGCTCCGAGGCCGATCCGAACGCGCCCGCCGGAGAGCTGGTCGATGGTCGCGAATTGCTGGGCGAGCGTGCCGGGCGTGCGCGAGAAGACGTTCACGATTGAGGTCCCCAGGGCGACTCGATCTGTTTCGCGGGCAAGCAGGCTGAGTCCGGAGAACGCGTCATGACCGAAACCTTCGTTGATCCAGATCGAGTCAACGCCGGTCACATCGGCATCCTGTGCCCACTCCAGCATCGAGTCGATCGTCTCCGGGTTCCAGGGCAAGCTGAGACAGATTTTGGGCATGTATTTCTTGACCGGTTGACTGCCGACGATTGCTTACGATGCTCCGTAGAGTTCACAGGGTAGGGGTTATCCCGAATTGGGGACCGCTGTGGAGCATTACGACGCGAGTCAGCTTCGGATGCGGGCGGATAGGTAACGGGCCGGTAGACTGGTCTGGGCCCTTAGCTCAGTCCGGCAGAGCAGCGGACTTTTAATCCGTCGGTCCGGGGTTCGAATCCCCGAGGGCCCACCATCAAAACGTCAATAGCCATGGGCTATGCAGTACGACATGGCGTCTGATATCAGTATAGGCTAGTGATCAGTTAGTCACATGTTGGT
>CAZZMQ010000041.1:0-2331 GCA_964655365.1 uncultured Dehalococcoidia bacterium
CGGGTCGTCGATCTGAGCGGCGAACTTGGGGCACTATGCACCGTCATGCTATGCGGGCTTGGGGCCGAAGTGATTCGAGTAGAACCCCCCGGCGGGCACGCAACACGAACAAAACCACCACAACTAACGGACGGAACGAGCCTCTACTGGTCGCAAATGAACGCCGGTAATCGGTCTGTCATTCTGGACCTAGAATCGACAACAGGACGCGAGCAACTTCGACGACTAGCGAGAACCGCAGACTTTTTAGTCGAGTCGTCTGCGCCGGGAACACTTTCGTCGATCGGCTTGGGCTTCGAGGATCTGTGGCCGATCGCGCCGCGCCTGATTTATACGTCGATCACGCCCTTCGGACAAAACGGCCCGAAATCAGATTGGCTTGGCTCGGATCTGATCGGAATGGCGGCCGGGGGACTAATGAGTCTGTGCGGCGACACCGATCGCGCCCCTCTGAGGGTTAGCGTGGAACAAGGTTTTGCACTGGCCGGACTAGCTGCTTGCGTCGGTTCCCTGATAGCACTGCACGCGCGGGCTCTGACAGGGCGGGGACAACAGGTCGATGTATCGATGCAGGCTGCGGTCGCGAACGCCCTGGGTAACGCACGGCTCTACTACGCAATGGAGGGATTGGTGACGCACCGTGCTGGAGGTGGGCGTGCCTTCGGCAACGTCGGCACGCGACTGATCTTCGAGTCGAGTGACGGATATGTGTCCTTCATCCGCGCGCCGTTCACATATGCGGAACTGGCCGGGTGGTTCGAGGCGGAGGCAGTGCCCTACACATTCGATGTGGAGCGTTGGTCCCGACGAGGACTGGCGGGGGCGCAAATTCCAAACGCGGAGGAGATCGCCGCGCTGGAGGCGGAACTGATTCCTTTCTTCGCCGCCCGCTCGACAATGAGCCTCTACGAAGAAGGCCAGCGTCGGGGATTGTTAATTTCCCCGGTCAGCCGCATGGCAGATCTAGCATCAAATCCACAACTTCAGTTTCGCGAGTTCTTCGAGCAAGACGATGACGGCCTGCACCGACCTGGGGCTCCCGTGCGTATGTCGACGACGCCGTGGCAGCGCGGAACCGCTCCAGCGCTGGGCGCGGACACCAAGGCAATCATGGAAGGTGTACCCGGCCTCCCGCCAGCAAATGGCTCCCGCAAAGATCCACCCATAGTCGATTCCGATCGGGCTCAGGAAATCTTCAGGGGACTGCGCGTCGCAGATTTCTCGTGGGTGGGGGTAGGCCCGAACGCGACGCAGCAGTTGGCCTGGCACGGTGCCGAAGTGATTCGGATAGAATCCACGGTGCGACCCGACACTTTCCGATCGAACGGCCCGATGGCTCCGAACACGGAAGGCTTGGACCGCAGCGCGTATTGGGCGAACCACAACCGCGACAAACTGGCAGCGCAGATTGACCTACGCAAGACGGAGGGAGTGGAAGCCGCAAAGCGGCTGATCGCGCAAAGTGACATCGTGACCGAAAGTTTTACACCCGGCTTCATGCAAGAGGTGGGGCTGGACTACGAGTCGATACGGAAGGTGCGGCCCGACGTCATCATGATCTCGATGTCAATGGAAGGACAAGGGGGGCCACATGAGGCGTTTCGTGGGTTCGGCCTAATCCTCCAGGCGACCGCTGGCATTACCGGGCTCACGAGTTGGCCTGATCGAGCACCGGTGGGAACCGGGGTGGCCTACACCGACTGGTTCGCAACGCATATCGCTGCCGCGGCGTTGCTAGCCGCCGTCGACCACCGCCGACGCACGGGTGAAGGCCAATACATTGATCTCTCCCAACTCGAGGCAACAACCTACGGCCTCGACGCGGCGCTGGGCGACTTTCTCAATACAGGACGCGAAGCAGCGCCGCTGGGAAACCGTCATTTCGAACACGCGCCCCACGGCGTCTTCCCCTGCGCGGGCGATGATCGCTGGTGCGCCATCGCCGTCACATCAGACGAGTCTTGGCAGGCACTCTGCCACGAGCTCGGGCGCGCGGACTGGGCCACCGATAAAGGCCTGCAGACCGCGGCGGGGCGATTACAGCGAGAGACTGAGCTAGAGGCCGGAATCTCCCGCTGGACGGCGGAACTGGCTGCGGAGGTGGTACAGGAGTCGTTACAAACGCACGGGATAGCGGCACATCTCGTCTCGACCGTGAGGGACGTGGAGCATGATCCGCAACTGCTGCATCGCGGGCATTGGTGGTTGACGGACCATGCAGTTATCGGACCACTAACGTACGACGGGGCGCCATACCGGCTATCGGAAACGAGAGCAGACTCGGGATTGGGAGCGCCGCTGATGGGAGAGCACAACGAATACGTATATAAA
>CAZZMQ010000041.1:2354-5678 GCA_964655365.1 uncultured Dehalococcoidia bacterium
GTATACCGCGAATTGCTGGGCTACTCCGAGGATGAACTGACGGAGCTAGTCGCCGCCGGCGTGGTCTCCTAGCCGGGTCGCTTCTCGAGCTGACCAGATCGGAACCATAGAGACGACAGGACGACTGTTTCGCATACAGGACCCCGACACGGTGGACGCCGTTCGATGGATCGATCGTAACCGCCGTTTCGCAAGCGGAGACCGGGAAGACTCACGTCAATCGAGATCTCCGCACGAGGGTTTCGCACCGCGTCGACGCTGGCATGGCTGTAGCTCAACTCAAAGTCACTGATCGCATACTCCGTCGTCCAACCGGTGCGGCTAGGGACCGGGACACCGCAGCCCTCAGTTGAAACGACTGCGAAGACCGTGAAATCAGTTGGACTGTGGATGGCGAAACCTTCGCCGCAATCGAGATCGTCGCAGCCAGCAAACATAGGGAGGCAGCCGTGTTGGACAAGGCAGCGCTCACGTAGTCCGACGGGGTCGGCGATTGCGCGACCAGGAACTGACGCCCCACAGCAATCTCTTAGGCCGCACGGATAAACTGTTCCGGGGCGTGGAGTGAGATGGCAATGGAATCCCCCTCTGACCGGGATCGCCCAACTGCGTCAAGTTCCTTGGAGAAATGGCAAGGTCAGCCATCGAGCACGGAGAGCGCCGCCTTGGGCGCGGGAAGCCAGCGGATCCGGGGATCGTCTCGGCGGAACCACTTGGCCTGCGCCCGAGCGAGTTGGCGCGTAGCCAGCTTGACGGCCTCGATCGTCGCGTCCAGTGTGGGCGCTGGGGAGCCGCCGGATAGCACACGCCGAACGATCTGGCTGTAGCCGATGCTCTGCAGCCCCGGTGCGTCTGGTGTCAGCCCCTCGCCAAGCAGTGCCTTAGTCTCGTCAACGACTCCAGCGGCGAACATCGCGTCGACGCGTGCTGCGATCAGAATGTCAATCGTCTTCATATCGATGTCCGGTGCCACAATTGTGACCGGAAGTTGATGGCGCTCGTCGTGCCAGTCGGAGATCGGCCGGCCCGTGAGTTGCTGGACTTCCAAAGCGCGAATCACACGGCGGATGTTGTTGGGGTGAATACGCTGCGCAGCAGTGGGGTCGATCGCAGCGAGTCGGGCATGGAGGGCAAAGGCGCCCTCTCGCTCAGCTTCAGATTGAAGGGTATGACGCAAGTCGAGATCGGGCTCGACCTCGGGCACACTCCACCCCTCCAGGAGAGCCCATACATACTGACCGGTTCCACCAACCAAGATCGCGCGCTTGCCGCGAGACTTGATCTCAGCGAGCGCGGCACGAGCATCCCGCAGATAACGAGCAAGGTGGTACTGCTCGGCAGGGTCAACATGATCGATGCAGTGGTGAGGAACTCGCGCCCGCTCGGTCGGAGTGGGTTTGGCTGTCCCAATCTCGAGCCCGCGGTACACCTGACGACTGTCAGCGCCAATCACTTCGCCATCGAGCGCTTCGGCAAGATGGATCCCCCAATCGGTCTTGCCGCTGGCGGTGTACCCGACAATTGCAACAATGGGCGCGACCAGGGTGATCGGCTCAAGCATAGGCAGGTCGCTAGCTCGTCTGCGCAATCGCGCGCGTGACGGCAAGAAAGGACTCCGCGTCCAGGGCGGCGCCACCAACCAGAGCACCGTCGATGTCAGGCTGAGCCACCAAGGTCCCCACGTTGTCGGGTTTAACCGAGCCGCCGTAGAGCACACGACAGGAGTCGGCGATCTCCCGGCCAGCCAGCTGTGCAAGTAGTTGGCGCAGATACTGGCAGGCCTCCTGCGCCTCCGTGTCGCTGGCTGCCTTGCCAGTGCCGATGGCCCAGACGGGTTCATAGGCGACGACAAAGCCAAGCGGGATGTTGACATCTCGCAAGGCATCCATCTGCCGTTTTAGGACAGCCTCCGTACGATTAAGTTCGCGCTCCGCTTCTTGCTCCCCGACACAAAAGATGGGCTGAAGGCCATGCTCCAAGGCGGCGACGATCTTATCGTGCAGAGCGACGTCAGTCTCGGAGAAATACTGACGTCGCTCGGAATGACCCAAGATCACCCAGGCGGCCGACTCGCGCAATTGAAGTGGGCTGATCTCGCCGGTGAAAGCTCCGCTGTCGGCTTCATGCATGGTCTGGCCCGCGATACCTATCCGCTGTCCTTCGAAGGCCGCCGCGACCCGTCCTAACTGCAGAAAGCCGGGAGCGAGCACTACCTGAACCCCGTCGATCTGGTCGATTCCAACTAGTCCAGCAGAAAGGGCGTCGGCCTCGGCGTTTCTGAGATTCATCTTCCAGTTGCCAGCGCTGATCGGGGTGCGTGATGCCATGATGGTCTCTCTCTCGGTCTGAATCAGGAATCGAAGTCCGTATCGGCCTCGGGTAAGGCGGCCACGCCGGGAAGCTCACGCCCCTCCAGCAATTCCAAAGCTGCGCCGCCGCCAGTACTGATGTGATCGATACGATCGGCAATGCCGGCTTCGAGCGCGGCTTGCGCGGTTTACCCAACAGCCACAATCGTGCGGGCTTGGAGGCCAGCAATCGCTTGAGCGAGCGTATGTGTACCGCCGGAAAAGGCCGGGTTTTCGAAGAGTCCCATAGGGCCGTTCCAGACGACCGTGTCGGCCCGAGCCAGGGCAGCGCAGAAATACTCGATCGTGCGGGGACCAACATCGAGGATGGCGTGTCCGGCGGGAATCTGCTCATCAGCTAGGTCGCTCGGGCGAGCCCGCGCCGGAGCGTCGGAGTTAAGGGCCACAATTACATCAAGCGGCAACAGCAGTTCACAATCGGCAACGGCTGCGGCATTCCGAATCTCGCGCGCCTGCTGCACCATCTCTGGCTCTACCAGCGAATTCGCCACATCGATGCCATCAGCCAGTAAGAAGGTATTGGCCATAGCACCACCGATGCAGATAACGCGGGCCTGGTCGACCATAGATCGGAGCAAGGCAAGTTTCGTACTAACCTTGGCGCCGCCGCTAACGACTGCAGATACCCCCACATCGTCAGCGAAGATGGAACCGAGTACCTCCAACTCGCGAGCGAGGAGGAATCCCGCAGCGGCGGGAAGCAAATGAGCGACACCTTCCGTCGAGGCATGCGCTCGATGAGCCGAGCCAAAAGCATCGTTCACATAGACGTCGGCCAAGGCCGCGAGTTGAGCAGCGAATCCGGTCTCGTTTCCCTCTTCCTCGGCGTGGAAGCGAACGTTTTCGAGCAGCAGTACTTGCCCCGGATGAAGCCCATCAACGAGCAACTGGACATCGGGTCCCACACAGTTGGGAGCCATCTGTACGGGTCGTGCAAGCAGGCGCCTCATATGTT
>CAZZMQ010000041.1:5688-8888 GCA_964655365.1 uncultured Dehalococcoidia bacterium
GGCTATCGGGGTCAAGCTGAGAGCGGCATCGAACTCGCCCTTAGGCCGACCAAGATGGGAACAGACAATGACGCTCGCACCTTGGTCGATACAGTATTCCAATGTTGGGAGCGCGCCGCGGATGCGCGTGTCGTCGGCCACGCCGAGAACGCCGTCAGGACCGAGGCGCAGGGGCGTGTTGAAATCCGCGCGCAGCAGCACGCGCTTACCTTTGAGAGGGAAACCGCGAATGCTGCGTTTGGTCATCTGCCAATTGCCCGCTGTGAAAGGCGTCGCGATGCCGAGCCCATCGATTGTCGACGCTAGCCGGTGGTGGGAAGAAACTCCGCCAGCAGCCGATCGATGTCGAATTCGGAAACCGCGCCGGCCCGGACGACGCGTGGTTCGGGGCCAACACAATCGAGAATAGTTGAGGCTGCGCCCTGGGGCAGTAGTCCGGCATCGGGCAGAACCAAAACTTCGTCGCCGAAGGCGGCGCGGACCTCCTCTTCGCTGAGAGCAGCTCGCTCACCATGACGGTTGGCCGAACTGCCAGTGATCGGTTCCGCAATCTCATCGAGCAGCGTCAGAGTGAGGGGATGATCGGGGATGCGGACGGCCACGGTCTTGGTGGGCACAGCCAGCGATTCCCAGCCGGGATTACGCGGCAGGATTAATGTGAGTGCGCCAGGCCACGCGGCGGCAGCAAGCTCCCGTACCCCATCATCGAAGTCAGTCGCGACGGTGTCGAGCGCATCGATCGAAGGAAGAAAGATCGGCATAGCTTCACTGTCAGGACGGTTTTTGAGTGCGTAGCAGTGCATGACCGCGCCGCCACTCCGGGCGAGCACGGAGAGGGCGTATTGCGTATCAGTGGGGAGGGCAACCAGCCGCCCTTCGCGCAATGCCTTTGCGCCTTGTTGGGCGAGCGGAAGGAGATCCGGTCGGTGATCCATCAGGGGCGCTCCGGCCGGAAAATTCAATGTTCAGAAGCTCAGGTTCTGCACAGAGGCTCGCTGAATATCGTACAAGCAACAACGTTAGGACAACTGTTCTTGACGCGAGTATACACCTGCGATACACCAGGTTCCTGAGCGGATGCGCAAGCCTTGCCAATGACCACCGCACCGCCGCTAGAAGGCCGAGCAGGCGTTGAGCGACGACTCCTCCGTACGTTCCCGGATTCGCACAACCGATGACCTTGAGGTCTCAGGCTATCTGGAAGTCGCGGAGGAGCGTCAGGGTGGCCGCCCTGACGCTGGGCCACTTGCGACATCACCCGACGCCGAACCACACGAAACAATCGTGATCCTCGATTTCGGTGGGCAAACGACGATGCTGATCGCTCGGAGAGTACGGGAGCTAAACGTCTACTGTGAGCTCCTGCCGCACACGGCATCGCGGCAACAGGTTGAGGCATTGAATCCAAAGGGGCTGATCTTTTCGGGCGGGCCATCTTCGGTGCGCGACAAAAATGCACCACGACCGCCCGCCTGGGTCTATGACAGCGGCCTTCCGATCCTTGGCATCTGCTACGGGATGCAGAGCATTGCACAGGATTTGGGCGGACTAGTCACCACGGAGGCGCAGCGCGAGTTCGGGCACGCGGTAATTCATCACAGCGGAGGTGGGCGGGAGGCACGCGACGAGGTCGGAGCACAGTTACTACACGAACTGCCGGAGGCGATGCCGGTCTGGATGAGCCATGGCGATCGCGTAGCGGAGCTGCCGCCGGGATTCCGACCTCTAGCCTCCAGCGAAACGATCCCGATCGCGGCAATGGCCAACAACACAGGGATCTACGGGATCCAATTCCACCCTGAGGTGATACACACGCCTGACGGAGCGCAACTGCTTCGCAACTTCGTGGTTGGTATCTGCGGTTGTCGCGGTGATTGGACCGCGGCGAATTTCGTGGCGGAATCGATCGAGCGGATCCGGGAGCAGCTTGGGACCGGCCGGGTCATCTGCGCACTGAGCGGCGGCGTCGATAGTGCGGTAGCCGCAGCCCTAGTGCATGAAGCGGTCGGTCCCCAATTGACGTGCATCTTCGTCGATAACGGGTTACTGCGACGGGAGGAGCCTGGGCGTGTGGTCACCACGTTCCGTGAACATCTCTCGATCGACCTGCGTCATGTCGATGCAGAATCAGCGTTCCTAGAAGAATTGGCTGGAGTGACGGACCCGGAGACGAAACGCAAGCGGATCGGCGAGACGTTTATCGCCGTGTTCGAGGAGAAGTCGAACGAGATCGGCGAAGTGGATTATTTGGTCCAAGGCACCACTTACCCGGACGTAGTCGAGAGCGCGGGCAGCGGGAAGAATGGCGTCACGGCGACGATCAAATCGCACCACAACGTAGGCGGACTACCCGAGCATATGCAGTTAAGCCTGGTGGAACCGTTGCGCTATCTGTTCAAGGACGAGGTACGGCAGGTGGGACTGGAGTTGGGGCTGCCAGAGAAGATGGTCTTCCGCCAGCCGTTCCCAGGACCGGGTCTGGCGATCCGGATCATCGGCGAAGTGACACGGGAGAAGTTGGAGATCCTACGCAGTGCGGATTGGATTTTCCGCGACGAAATCGAGGCCGGGAATCTCTACGGCGAACTCTGGCAGTCGTTCGCGATTCTCACCGATACACGCTCGGTTGGTGTGCAGGGTGATGCACGGACGTATGGCTACGTAGTGGCTCTACGTGCGGTCACCGCGGAGGATGCAATGACGGCCGACTGGGCTCGGCTGCCCTATGACGTGCTGGCCAGAGCATCGAACCGGATAGTAAACGAGGTGCCGGAGGTAAACCGCGTGGTGCTCGACATCACCTCAAAACCGCCGGGCACGATCGAGTGGGAATAGCACGGGACGACGGATTAAAGGGGAACAACGGATGCGCGTCCTAGTCGTAGGTGGCGGGGGACGTGAGCATACGATGGCGTGGGCGATCGCCAAAAGCCCGCGCGTCGATCAGGTCCTCTGCGCGCCTGGCAACGCCGGCACGGCGTTGCTGGGAACGAATCTTGACATCGCGGCGACGGATATCTCCGGAGTGGTAGCGGCCGCACGACGCGAGGGAATCGATTTGGTGGCGGTCGGGCCGGAGGACCCGCTGGCAGCGGGTATGGTCGATGCGCTGAGCGCCGCGGACATCGCAGCCTTCGGGCCGAGCGGAGCGGCTGCCCAACTGGAACAATCCAAGTGGTTCGCGAAGAAGATCATGGTCC
>CAZZMQ010000041.1:8898-17229 GCA_964655365.1 uncultured Dehalococcoidia bacterium
TCCGGGGTGCGGACCGCGCGCGCACAATCGTTCGTGGACGCGGAGCAGGCAGAGGCGTTCGTCAACGAACTGGCGGACTCTTCGGGAGCAGTACCGGTAATTAAGGCCGACGGTCTAGCGGCTGGCAAGGGTGTAATCGTCCCTAACGACACGCAAACGGCTCATCGCGCCGTCCGTGACATGCTGGGGGGCATGTTCGGAACGGCATCAACCTCGATCGTGATCGAGGAACGGCTCACCGGCTTGGAGGCCAGCGCGATGGCGTTCGTGGATGGCTCCAGTGTTGTACCGATGCCGTTCTCGTGCGACTACAAGCGCGCCTTCGACGAAGATGAGGGGCCAAATACCGGAGGGATGGGGGTATACAGCCCACCAGGATTCCTCAGCATTGACCTATCCCCGGACATTTTCGGTGCCGTGCATGCGCCAGTCGTGGCGGCGATGGCAGCAGACGAGTCGCCGTTCCGCGGTGTGCTCTATGGCGGCCTGATGGTGGACAACGGCGAGGCGTCCGTGGTGGAATTCAACGTCCGCTTCGGGGATCCGGAGGCGCAGGTGATCTTGCCACAATTAGAATCCGATCTCGTGGATGTCATGGAGGCCTGCATTGAGGGGCGATTAGGCGAAGTCGCGGTCGAATGGAGCGGACAGCCCACTGTCGGTATAGCGCTGGCCAGCGGCGGCTACCCGGGACCATATGAGACAGGCAAAGTAATCACCGGGCTGGATCGCATCGATGCCGGTGTTTTGGTCTTCCAAGCTGGTACCGAGCTGGCGACCGATGGCTCGATCGTTACGACTGGTGGGCGAGTCTTGACGGTTGTCGCGAGCGGATCGACCCTGGCAGACGCACGAGAATTGGCATACGACAATGCGTCGCGAATTGAGTTCGAGGGCAAGATGCTGCGCACCGATATCGCGCTGAGGGAGCTCTAGGTGGCTGACGCGAATCTCCAGTCCCACGACGAAGCGGAAGAGATCGAAATGTTCGCGGGTGTCTCTCGGCGGACACTAAACCACGGCGACCAGACGTCGATTCATGAGCTCCTGATGGCCAAGGGCAGTGTCGTACCGGAACACACACACCCGCACGAGCAGACCGGCTATTTAGTTTCAGGACGACTCCGCTTCGTGATGCCAGGACTGGCAAAGGATCTCGATGCGGGCGACTCTTGGATCGTACCCAGTCAGATACCGCACGAGGTAACCGCGCTGGAAGATTCAGTCGCGATCGACATCTTCTCACCGGCACGGACCGAGTACATTCCGTGATCCCGCGCTACTCGCGACCGGAGATGGCAACGCTCTGGACCGATCAGGCCAAGTGGGAACATTGGCTAAAAGTTGAAATCGCAGTGACGAACGCTTGGGCGGACGCCGGTGTGGTACCGATGGAGGATGCAGCCAAAATCGCTGCCAATGCCACTTTCGTCGTTGAGGACATCGATCGGTACCAGAAGGAGGTCCATCACGACACACTGGCCTTCCTGCAATCGGTCAATGAACACCTGGGAGAAGAAGGTCGCTGGGTGCACCATGGACTGACTACGAGCGACATCTGGGACACGGCATCGGCCCTACAATTGCGCGATGCCGCCTTGCTGCTGGAAGCCGACCTGCTAACGCTGGAATCGAAGCTGGTGGATCTGGCACGCGCACACAAGCAAACGATCTGCGTGGGACGCACCCACGGAATCCACGCGGAACCGACGACATTTGGGCTGAAGGTAGCGGGCTGGGTCGACGAAACGCGTCGCAATCAGCGCCGACTGGCGGACGCCAAATCACAGATCTCGGTCGGAAAGATCAGCGGCACAGTGGGCACACACGCGACAGTGCCCGCTTCGATCGAGGAGCGAGTCTGCACGGAGCTGGGGTTAGGCGTGGAACCCGTCTCGTACCAGGTAGTGCAGCGCGACCGCCATGCCCAATTTGTGAGCACCCTGGCCGGGATCGGGGCATCCCTGGAGAAGTTCGCAACGGAGATCCGGCACTTGCAGCGCACCGAGGTGCGCGAGGTGGAGGAGCCCTTCATGCCTGGCCAAGCCGGCTCATCGGCTATGCCTCATATACGCAATGCCGTGAAGTGCGAGCGGAGCTGCGGCCAGGCACGCCTGCTGCGCGGCTATGCCACAACGGCACTGGAGAACGTTGCACTCTGGCACGAGCGTGATATCAGCCACACGAGCACGGAACGGATCGTGCTGCCGGATGCGTGCTTGCTGCTGGACTACATGCTGGATCTGTTCACTTGGATCGTCGAGGGTCTCGAGGTTTCCCCGGAGCGGATGGGCCGCAATCTGGACGCATCATTCGGGCTGGTGTACTCGCAGCGGGTCCTCTTAACTCTGGTCGAACAGGGCGGGATGCAGCGCGACAAAGCCTACAAACTGGTGCAAGCACACGCGATGACGGCTTGGAACGAAGAGCGGCCATTCTTCGAGTTGCTCTCATCAGACCCAACCGTGACATCGGCCCTGAGCACGAGTCAGCTTGAGGGATGCTTCGAACCTGAATATTATCTGCGCAACATCGAGAATTCATTTAAGCGGTTAGGAATCTAGCCATGACGACCGACACCACCCCGCCCGGCGTTCTGATGGAATCCCACTTGGACCTGCCGCGACGCCAAGGTAAGGTGCGCGAGATCTACGAGGTCGACGATGAACGGCTGCTGATCGTAGCGACTGACCGCGTCTCCGCCTTCGATGTGGTGCTCCCGACGGGGATCCCAGATAAGGGGCGCGTGCTAACCCAGATGTCGGCCTTCTGGTTCGAGCGTACGCAAGACATCGTGCCGAATCACATGATCCGGGTGATTGCATCGACGGAAAATCCCGACCTCCCTGTGACGCTCGGACCTGAGTACATCGGCCGCTCAATGCTGGTGCGCCGTGCCGAGCCGGTCGCCGTCGAGTCGATCGTGCGGGGGTACCTGGCGGGGTCCGGTTGGAAGAGTTACCAAGACTCGGGTCAGGTATGCGGCATTCCGCTGCCGCCCGGGATGACAGAGTCGGAACCATTCCCACAGCCGCTGTTCACACCGTCGACAAAGGCGCCGATTGGGGAACACGACGAAAATATCTCGTACACACAGGCCGTCGAGATCGCGGGCGAGGAAGTCGCCAATGCAATGAAAGTCCGTTCGATCGCACTCTATGTCTACGGTCTTGAGCGCGCCCGCATGCATGGCTTCCTGATTGCGGACACGAAGTTCGAGTTTGGCATCGCCCTTAATGAACAAGGCGAGCCGGAAACGATCCTGATTGACGAGGTACTAACACCAGATTCGTCGCGCTTCTGGAGTGTCGACGGCTATCAGACGGGCACACATCAGGAAGCTTTCGACAAACAGACACTACGCGATTGGCTCGAATCAACCGGCTGGGACAAAGAACCGCCGGGACCTGCTATCCCACCAGAGGTGGTCGACGATCTACGTCTTCGCTACCTCGAAGCGTTCGGGCGATTGAGCGGGCGTGAGCTGGTACGGCCGTAACGCAGGATCGGCGGAACCAAATGCAGTTCAAAGCGGAGATCCACGTGACCCTCAAGCGGACAGTGAACGATCCGCAGGGTCTGACGATTATGGACGGATTAACGCAGCTTGGTTTCGTCGGCGTGAGCGGCGTGCGGGCAGGCAAGTACATCGAAGTCTGGCTGGACGCGCTCAGTCAGGAAGACGCCACGACAGCTCTGAACGGCATGTGCGACAAACTGCTGGCGAATCCCGTGATAGAGGATTACCGCTACGACGTCACGACCGTTGAAACGACAGCGGTCTAGACTAGCTCGTCAGCGTTCCCTTAGTACTGGGGACCGACTGCGAATTCTCAATCAACGTCACGGCGTCCCGCAGCGCACGGGCCAGTGCTTTGAACGCCGCCTCCATGATGTGGTGGTCATTCTCCCCCGCGAGTTGTCGCACGTGCAAAGTGATTCGCGCCTCCTGCGCTAACGATTGCAGCAGATGCGTCACCATCTGGGTTGGGAGTTCACCGACCAAAGATCCGCGGAAAACGAGTTTAATCTCGCTGTAGGGGCGCCCGCTGCGGTCGAGCACGACCTGTACAAGCGCCTCGTCCAGCGGGACCGTCCGATCCGCCATGCGAGCAACACCGGCACGGTCACCGAGAGCCTCGTTGAATGCTTGCCCCAGGCTGAGGCCGATATCCTCGATCGTGTGATGTGGGTCGACGCTGAGGTCGCCTTTGGCCTTCAGTACAAGATCAAAACCACCGTGCCGGGCAAGCTGCTCAATCATGTGATCAAGCATGCCGATGCCGGTGTCTACCTCTACCCGTCCCGTCCCCTCGACGCACAGGGTCACGTCGATCTCAGTCTCTTTCGTGCGGCGTTGGATGGTGCTCTCTCGCATGCATCGATCTTCGCAAGCGTTTGCGCCCTTGGCTATCACTGCAGCGTTAAGAGCGAGACTCCGTCAGGTCGAGGGGCACGGATGCACTAAGGGCGCGCTACGCCAGGCCAGCCACAGTCGCGGCACGCCCGAGGCGTTCGACAAGGTCATCGAGCTGATCGGGGCGCGGCACGCTAATCCGGATATAGCCTCGCAGCCGATCAGGGGAGTCGAAGTAGCGCACAAAGACCCCTTGCTCGGCGAGGGCGTCTCGCAGCGAGAGCCCAGTCGGCTGCGTTCCATCATTCTCGCTGTCTACCCTGCAGAGAAGGAAGTTAGCGTCGCTAGGCGCCGGGTGGAGCCATGAAAAAGCCGCCAACTGATCGCCCAAATCGTTTCGCACCGCGACCAACGCCTCGATCTGCGCGCCATAGTCGTCCGAGTGAGTCAACGCCGCCAAGGCAGCCACCTCACCCGCGAGATTGACATTGTACGGCTGCTTAATGCTCATCAGGACGTCCGCGACCGACGGCGGGAAGACACCAAAGCCCACACGCAAGCCGGCTAACCCAGCCCACTTGCTAAAGGTTCGCAACACTATTAGCCGGGGGTACTGCGTTACCCAGCCTAGGTACGAGCGGCCGGAGAATTCCGCATAGGCCTCATCGATGACGACGGTCGTTCCCGTCGCCAGCAACGCCTGCATTTCCTTGTCGCTGAGGGCATTGCCGGTAGGGTTGTTTGGGCTGGCGAGCAGGATGAGAGCGGTCTTTTCTGTGACAGCATCGAGCACGGCATCTAGATCGAGGCTGAAGTCGTCCCTGCGCTCAATCTCGTCACGCTCAATGCCATGAAGATCACTAAGGAACCTATACATGCCGAAGGTCGGCGGGCAAACCAACACGCGCTGGCCCGGCGCGGCCAATGCTCGCAGGGTAATATCGATCAGCTCGTCCGATCCGGCCCCCGCGACGATGCGGCCAGCGTCGATGCCTAGGTGACGGGATAAAGCACCTCGGAGCTCGCGCTGGGCGGGGTCTGGATAAACCGCATAGTTCGCGGCTTCAGCGATTGCTTGCTGAACTGCCGCTGGGGTACCGAAGGGGTTCTCGTTCGCATCGAGCTTGAGCACGGTGGCAGGATCCAAACCCAAACGTCGCGCCAGTGCATCAACGGGTTCCACCGGTTCATAGCCGGACAGCATGGCGAGTTCGGGGCGAATCTGGGGTGGAGTAGTCGGGTCAAGCATAGTAGTCATTCGGTGGGGTTCGATGAGCGTTCAGACGGAATTAGCAGTCATCTTGCCTGATCTCAAGGGAATGCGCGTGGGCCGTCAATTTCTCTGCGTGTGCAATACGAGCTGCATCGGAAGCGACTTCCCTCAACAGATCATCTGTCGCGCGAACGACCGTGGTGATCTTGAGAAATTCACCGACGTGGAGTGGCGAGGCGAAGCGTGCGCTGCCACCGGTAGGCATAACGTGGCTCGGTCCGGCGATGTAGTCCGCCAGCGCCTCCGGTGAATTCTCACCGATGAAGAGGCCACCCGCGTTGCGGACACGATCGATGAACTTGTCAGCATCCCGTACGACTAGCGAGAGATGCTCTGGCGCGTATTCGTTGGCCAGATCAAGAGCAATTCCCAGATCCTCGACGACGGCGATCCCACCGCGATTGGCGAAGGCCTGGAGAGCGATCCCGCCACGCGTAAGTTCAACTGCCTGGCCGACGATTTGCTCCGCAACGGTCGTGGCCAATTCAAGACTAGGCGTGATCAGTAACGGCGCGGCGAGCGGATCGTGCTCGGCTTGGGCCAAGAGGTCCGCAGCCACAAGATCTGCATTGGCGGACTGATCTGCGACAATGACGGTCTCGGTTGGTCCATAAATCGCGTCGATCCCGACATCGCCATAGACCTGCCGTTTCGCAATCGTCACAAAGCGTCCACCCGGGCCAAAGATCTTATCAACGGCACGGATCGTCTCGGTGCCGTAGGCAAGAGCCGCGATAGCTTGCGCACCGCCAACTTTGATTACGTTATGAACTCCAGCGATTTCCGCAGCAACGAGTTTAAGTGGTGAAATCTGGGCCTCAAGATCGTCGGCTGCCTTGGATGGATGGGGGCTAACCGGACTCGCAATCCAAACCTCGTCGACTCCTGCCACTTGGGCCGGAATGGCCGTATGCAGAACAGAGGACGGATAAACCGCCGTCGTGCCGGGGACGTAGAGCCCAACCCGACGCAAGGGGCGCACGATCTGGCCCAAGCCATCGCTCTCGAAGGAGCGCAGCGAATGATCCAGCTGCCGCTCATGATAGCTGCGCACGCGTTCGGCTGCGGCCTGCAAAGCACCCAATGTCTCACGATCGATGAGCGATCGAGCGTGCTCGAAATCGTCTGGGGTAGCAAGTAGAGAGTCAGTGCTGGAACTGCCATCGATAGCGGCAGCGATGCGGCGCAGCCCACGGTCTCCGTCGGCGCGGACTTCGCGGACGATGCGACGAACCGCCTCCTCCGCACCCAACACTTCACCGAAGAGCCGCTCGATGACGGCAACCTCGATCTCGCTAAGCGGTTCGTCGCTGAGCGGTGCGCGATGCAGAATTGTGCGGCGTGCCTCATCGGCGCCCTGCACGATGCGAACGGGGTTGGTGGCTGGTTTCGCATCTAGCGACAATCCAGATACTCCCTAAGAACGTCTGCCGTATGCTCCTCGACGCGCTCGAAGAAGCCGTCGACTGCAGCTTGGCCCACACTACGAATGGTCTCGTCAAGCAGGTCCGGTACAGAGTCGAGGAAGGAGCTGTAGTCGCCTTCGCTGTCGATGCCTGCTTGCTTGAGGTGCCGGGAAGCAATGTAGGCGAAGCGCTCCCAATCCGGGGCATGCTCCGTGACACTGGCCGAGACGTCGCGCCATCTCTTCAGTGTCGCCCGATCAATAAAGCCGCAATCAATCTCCACGGCGGAGACGAACAGCGCCTCACGGATCGCGTTCATACCGTCACGGTCCTCGCGTTCGCGCCTATCGAGTTCGTACTGCAAAACACGATCGAGAAGGTTAGCTCGATCATCGCCGCCGAGGGTGGACCGCTGACCGAAGTGCGGACGGTAGACGTGCAAAATGTATTCCTGATCCATTGCGATATGTGCGATGAATCCAGCAGTCCACTGGCGAGTCTCCCTATCAAGTGCTCCGGCATCGCGTAGGTGGGGATGGGCGCGGAGGAAGTTCTCAACGCTGTCCTGATGATCTTCGCGATTGAGATCGAAAAAGTGGGTGCGCTCGCGCTCCCAATGGGTGATGACGCGAATGTCCGGCGTCGTGGCACCAAGCAGGAACTCCCCCGACGCCTCGTCAACAGACGCGTTGCTGAGACGCGCAGCAGCGCGTTTCGCGGCGATCATATGTGAGACGAGGGGTGGCAATTGGCATCCTTAGTTCGTCACGAGAGTAACGCGCGGAAAGGCGCGTCCAACGAGGTTTCGAAAACAACGCGGTCAGCTTACACGGCGGCTCAGACCAACCGCGGCTGCGTACAATGATCGCGTCGGTGCCCGGAGGGAGCCACATGCAACGCTTGTCCGATCCTCATTCCCGACCCCAGCGATTGGCTCCCTTCGCCTTACTGCTGATCGGTAGCATGCTACTCCTCGCCTGCCGCGGCAACGTGGAAAGAGGCGCTGTTCACGTTTCCGAACTGGACGGCGACATCGGGCCGGTCGCAATGAGCTTCATCGACCGTGCCCTGGACCGCGCGGAGAAGCACGATGCCGCGCTCTGGGTCTTAGAACTTGACACGCCCGGTGGCCTGATATCAGCGACAGATGACATTGTGCAACGGATCGGGGCGGCGACCGTACCCGTCGCCGTTTTCGTCAGCCCGATCGGGGCGCGGGCAGCATCGGCCGGAACTTTTATCACAATGTCAGCGCATATTGCCGCGATGGCGCCCAACACGCAGATCGGTGCCGC
>CAZZMQ010000041.1:17239-21743 GCA_964655365.1 uncultured Dehalococcoidia bacterium
CGCAAGAGGGAGAGCGCCCGCTCGGCGACATCGCGCATCCCGTCGCAGGCGGCGGTAACGACATTGAGGGCAATCTGGGCGACAAAATCACGAACGATGCTGCCGCCGAAATCCGCGGCATCGCCGAGCTCCGCGGCCGCAACGCCGAATGGGCGGAGCGAGCGGTCCGGGAATCAGTCTCGGTGACAGGCACCGAGGCCGTCGACCTCAACGTGGTCGATCTCGTAGCAGTCAACTTGGCCGATCTACTAACTCAGATTGATGGGTGGGAGATCGAACTGTCACCCGGGGGCGAGATCAAGATTATTCACAGTGTCGGTGCCGAGATCGAACGAACGAACATGGGCCTCCTGGAGAACGTGCTCGACTTCATTGCGGATCCCAATATCGCGTTCTTGCTAATCAGCCTTGGTGCGGTGGCGCTCTTCATCGAAATTTTCTCGCCTGGCCTGATCGGCCCGGGAGTGTTCGGCGTAATTATGCTGATCCTGGCCTTCTTCTCGTTGGGCACGTTGGAGACGAATCCGGCGGGAATCGCGCTGGTCGTACTGGCTTTCATCCTTCTTGGAGTGGAGATGTTCTTCATCCCTGGCTTTGGCTTCTTCGGAATTGGCGGGATCATTTCACTGCTCGTGGGCGGACTAATCTTATTCTCGGACGCACCAACCGAGCCCGTGCTCTCCATCTGGGTCTTGGTCGGGGTCGCGACATTCGTAGGTACATCCTTCTTCGGGTTCTGGGCGATCCTCCTGAAAGAGCGGAGGAAGCCAGCGCGTGATTTCTCCACCGCACATCGCATGGTGGGCAAGCGGGGTCACACCCGATCGGTACTCCAACCAAATGGGACGGCACTAGTTGATTCCGAACTCTGGACCGCTCGATCGACGGGGGGGCAAATCGACGAGTTGGTCGAGATCGAGGTTGTCGGCTTGGATGGCTTGTGCCTGATCGTCAAAGCCATCGAGGGTTAGCGCCAACCCGGACAAAAGCTCCCGACTGGGCATCGTGGCCTTAGCCTTGGCCCAGGGGCCCTAATTGGACACCGCGATTGGGCGTCTAACCTGCTGGGAGGCTCTCGCCACGCAACGTAACTTCGCCGGCGTGGAAAGTGTGCAAGACGCCCTGAGCATCGCGCACGACGAGTCCACCATTGGCGGCGACGTCTTCGGCAATGCCACGCACGATCTGGCCATCATCGTGGTGGACACCAACCTGCCGACCAATAGTCTCGGAGCGCGAGCGCCAGCCGTCGAAGAGATGTTCTGTCAAAGCGCCGTTGTAGGCGCGCTCGAAGCTGTTGAGCACGGCAGCCAGAACAGCTTCCCGTCGCAAGGACTTGCTCCCCTCCAGCGAGAGACTAGTGGCGGCCTGTTCGATTTCGGCGGAGTGAGCACGCGGATCAAAGTTGACATTAATGCCGACTCCGATCAGTGCAAACTGCGGGGCTTTTCCTCGCCATTCGCCCTCAATCAGGATGCCAACAAACTTACGGCCTTTGATGCGGAGGTCGTTGGGCCACTTAATTCGCGGATAGAGTCCAGTGACCTGCTCGACCGCATTTGCGACGGCAACGGCAGTGACGATGCTCAAGCGCTGGGCACGCTCGATATCGGGGCGAACCACGATGGTGAAGGTGAGGCCGAGTTGGGCTGGCGAAGTCCAAGTGCGACCCGGTTTTCGGCCGCGTCCGGCAGTCTGATCTTCGGCGAAGACGACCGTGCCGTGAAGCGCACCATCTTCCGCGGCCGAGCGCGCGTCGTCCATCGTGGAGGTGGTGCTCAGCCTGTAGATAAACTCGCGGCCGACGCGGCGGGTGCGAAGGCGGGCGCGAAAGTAGTCGCGGTCGAGATGGGTAGGCATAGAGCGAAGGTACGTCGGAAGGGCCGAAGCGGGAAGAGGGGATGGACGATCACTGAAGCTCGCTCGCCACTCGTGAAGTTAAGAAGAAAGACCGCCGGTGGGCAGCCGGCGGTCGGAAATAGTTCGACTGAAGTCGCCCAGTCGGTCAGAAGGGCTCGTTAGAGAGCGCCCACCTCCCCTAGCATGCATCTACCGCTGGGCGACGAACTACTTGAGCTATCCAACGTGCACCACCTCCTTTCTTACGACATAGCTTAGCAGTTTCCGTTTCCACCCGGGCATTTCCGCGCAAGGATCTAGGGACTGCTTCGGAAGTCGAGGCGATTCGGAAAAGCGAGGTCACGCTAGCCGCAGGGGGGGTCGATTCGGTCCGCCAGGCGCCGTCGCAACGGCGCTAGGACTTTGGCCGATGTTGAGAGACGCGGGGGACGATGATGACGGCTTCCACCAGTGACGGCGAGCCCCGCAACCACACCCAAGAGCAGTGCACCGACCATACTCGCGCGCCCGATTGAACGGTGAGGCAACGGGGGCAAACGCAAGTCAAAGATCAATCGAGGCACCGAACGGTCTGCGCTCGGGGTGAAGACACTGTCTCTTGTCATCAGCGAACGAGCGCTAACGAGCGAAACAGGCGGTACTGTGTTCGGCGCTTTGGCAAGCATGGTGGATGTCAGCGATGCGTTCTCGTATGAGGCAAACACGTTCGGACTGCTCTCGACATCCTCGGCCGTCCGCAAGCGGAGCTCTTTCATCGCGAGAAGAGCGCCAAAGATGATCACTCCAACAACGATGGAGATGTAGAAATTTTCGGTGATGGCACTAGCCAGCGCATCCCGCATCGTTTCGGCGACAACTGAGAATGCGTCGGGGCCTATCTCATCGATGACGGTACCGCGTTGCCCCGGGTCGATCAGTTGTTGCGGATCCGCGATAGCGGCGAGGTCGGCGGGGAGATCTTCATCCAGCCGAGAAGAGATCCGACTGCTGAGCAAGGTACCGAAGACGGTGATGCCGACGAGTCCACCGATATTCTCGAAAAACTGCGTAGAACCAGAGACGGTACCTAGCATGCTTTGCGGCAACGCATTCTGAACGGCCAGCGTGAGCACAGGAAACAACAGCCCCATACCGGAACCGAAGATGACGAGCCGCCAGATAACACCAACGAAACTGGTCTCGGTAGACATCTGCGTCATCGCCAGCACACCGATCAGCATGATTGCTGCGCCGACCAATCCCACGTACTTGTAACGTCCGGTGCGCGCAATGATCTGGCCCGAGATTGCCGCGAAAACAACTACACTGAGCATCTCAGGTGTGATGATTGTCCCCGACGCTGTGGCGCTCTTGCCAATCACGCCCTGCACAAAGAGGGGGATGAAAAAGCTGACACCAAAGAGCCCCACACCAAGGCCGAAGAAGACCAGCGCAACAATGGCGAACGTGCGATTGCGGAAGAGCTGCAGGGGCAAAATTGGATCACGGGCGCGGCGCTCGGCAAGGAGGAACGCGAGCAATCCAGCGACCGAAGCGGAAAACAGAAGCAAGGTACGCAGGGCACCCCAAGCGTCGCC
Organism: uncultured Dehalococcoidia bacterium; assembly: GCA_964655365.1. Lineage (GTDB taxonomy): Bacteria > Chloroflexota > Dehalococcoidia > Bin125 > Bin125 > JAPUIR01. The sequence goes on from CAZZMQ010000041.1 coordinate 20,677, forward strand.
ACTACCCACCAACGAGAGCCCGATCAAACCGGGGACGAGCGCCCAAATCAGTGTAAAGACGCCGTTGTAATCGATCTGAACCTTGTGCGACGCCGGCCGCAACCAGGGCATCTTCAAGGCGATCACTACGGATGCAAAGAGGCCGAGGGGTAAATTGATCCAGAAAACCCAGCGCCAAGAGAGCTCGTCGGTGAGAAATCCGCCCAGTGTGGGACCGATAACAGCGCTGACACCGAAGACGCTAGCGAAGAGGCCAATGTACTTGCCGCGCTCGCGGGGCGGGAAGAGGTCTCCGGAGATCGCCATGGTGTTCGCCATCAGTACGCCGGCACCGAGGCCTTGAACGGCTCGGAAGGCAATCAACTGAACCATGGAGTCGGCGAAGCCGCTGAGGCCGGATCCGAGCATGAAGACGAGCAGGCCACCCACCAAAAATGGCTTTCGGCCATAGGCATCGGACAAGCGCCCAGCGATCGGCACGGTGATGAGCGATGCGAGCATGAAGATCGTGGTCATCCAGGCGATCAGATGGAGTCCACCCAACTGCGAAACAATGCGAGGGATTGCCGTAGTGACGACGGTCGCTTCCATCGCCGAGAGGAACATGGCCAGCAATGCCCCACCCAAGATCAACATCTTGGTGCGATAAGGGAGGCGGAACCCGGCTGTTTCGACGGGGCCTTCCGCGCTGTCGGTCGTCTCAGCACAGGTTTCAGCTGGGGCCGCTTGAACGGTCATTCGTTCGTTCTCATTGGGCTGACTGGGAATAATTTCATGCTAGGGAGGCGGCAATCAGCAAACAATCGATGACCGCATAAGCGATGTACGGCGCGCTCGGATTCCGTTCCGATTCGCGACGATCTACCCCGACTGGCGAACCTATATGTGCGGATAACCGCGATTTCAGTCATCCACATCGACTCAGGAAACAATCAAATACACGTGTAGAGCGCAAGTCGGTGACCGCATAGGACTGATGCACCTGCGTCGACAGTCGTTGCGCGCTATCCTCGCGCACAACAGGAGAAAGGCGGCGCCCATGGGGCAACTTGAGCAGAAAGTGGCAC
>CAZZMQ010000042.1:0-8639 GCA_964655365.1 uncultured Dehalococcoidia bacterium
GGCTTGGCGTTGCGGCAGTACGCTAGCTCGCAGGGTGGAGCAGAGCGAGTTGGGCTAATACGTCGCTCTGGCGGAGCGACTGGCCGACGCCGCGGGCGCCGCGGTGCGGCCCTTTTTCCGGCAGCCGATAGCCATTGATGTGAAGGCGGATCGTAGTCCGGTCACCGCTGCTGACCGCGAGGCAGAGCAGGCAATGCGGTCGATTCTGCTGTCCGAGGTGCCCGGGCACGGGATTGTCGGGGTGGAGTTCGACAGCGAGCGGAAGGAGTCGGACTGGGTACTGGATCCGATCGACGGTACGAAGGCGTTCATCAGTGGGCAGCCAACCTTCGGAACGCTGGTGGCGCTATTACATCGTGGTGTGCCGGTAGTTGGAGTAATCGACCAACCGATCAGCTACGAGCGCTGGTCGGGCATCCGGGGACTACCGACGACGTTCAATGGCGAAGCTACGCGAACGCGGGCGGGCTACGATCTGGCGTCTGGTCCGTTGGCAGGAGCGACGGTCTACGCGACGTCACCGGATCAGTTCGTGGGATCGGATGCGGAGGCGTTTGGGAGACTGGGCGCGGCTTGTGGGATGACGCGCTTCGGTCTGGATTGCTACGCCTACGGTCTGTTGGCACTGGGTTTCGTTGATCTGGTGGTTGAGGCGGATATGAAGCTGTACGACTTCGCCGCGCTGGTGCCGGTGGTTCAAGGCGCGGGCGGTCTAATCTCGGATTGGATCGGTCGACCGCTAGACATGGGGTCGGCTGGGCGGGTGCTGGCGGCGGGCAATGCGGGGTTGCACCATGCGGCACTCGGCCTGCTGGCGGCAAACCCTTGACGTGCCGCGGTGGAATGGTGGGGAGCCGTCGCACAGGGGCGCTAAGCAGCCCGGTCGTCGCGGGAGCAAGGGTGAGATGACTGTACACGGAGGTCCAGCCGCCGTGCGTAGGTTCCGTGTTCGATTGACCTGAGGGGCTAGGCTGCCGGCTGCTTTACCCGGCGCAGCACGGGCAGCCCGGTCTGCCGGTTCTCCACGGTTTCGAAGCCGTCGGGGATGGAGTCCAAGCGATCCTGCTCCTTGGGCTTCTTGGCGAAGAAGTAGATCCGCTGTAGGCGGCCGTTCTTCAGTGTGACGTCCTTGCCGTGCAAGAAGTATTGCTGGCCCTTGGAATTGATTGTGGAGTACGACATGTACTGCTCCTGTTGGCGCGATGGCGCCTGGTCCGAGAGTTCACATCCACCACATGCATTGAACGCCTTGGAGGTGGAGGGGGTCAAGGTGGAAACATCATCGGGTTGAAAACGACATAAGGACAGCTTGTTGTCTGGGTGGCCGCGCTAACCGAGATGGGCCCCGTGGGGGACTCGTGTTCAAGCTGGGTGGCGCGGGTCCGCACCTGATCCTCCCTGCGCCGAGCAGGCTCACCCGAGGGCTGCCTGTTCAATTCCCGCGGAAACAGACCGAAGTGGAATCGCTGCTAAATTGCGAAGGGGCCCTGGTGTACGGCCCCAGACGGGAATCTCTTGCTGCCGATAGACGCTTTTCGTGAGTCTGTGATGACGATCCAAGGGCGCACCTTGTCCTGGCTGGATTGGGGCGCGGAGCAGCACACCGACCCGCCAGTGGTTTGCTTGCACGGAGTGATGGGCAATGGGCACCTCTGGGATCAGTTCGCGTCCGAGTTGGCTACGCGGCGGCGGGTGATTGCACCGGACTTTCGCGGGCACGGCGACTCGGGCTGGGCGACGCCGCCAAACTACGCGTTGCGCGATTACCGTGCCGACGTGGAGGTGCTGCTAGAGGCGTTGGAGATCAAGCGATTCGCGGTGGTGGGACACAGCATGGGAGGTTTGGTGGCGTTGATGCTAGCTGGGATGCACCCCCGTAACGTGCGCAAGCTGGTAGTGGTGGACATTGAGGCGAAACCGCCTGATTCACAGATCGATCATCTGCGGGTGTTGGGTCAGCGAGGGCACCGGGTGTTGCCCGACTTCGAATCGACGACGCAGGCTGCGCTGCAGGCGTTGCCTGAGGTGGATGAGGAGATCGTCTCCTGGATTCTGCCCTATGCGTTTAAGCGAGTAGGTGGGGGACACATTCCGAAATGGGATCCAGCGACGCTGGCTCAGCTAGAGCACTGGAACGTGGAGCCATGGTTGGCGCGCGTGCGGTGTCCGTCGTTGCTGGTGCGGGGCGACGGGAGCCACGTGATGCGGGCGCAGGTGGCGGAATCGATGGCGGGGGTATTGGACGATTGTTTGTTGGAGACGATCGTAGGAGCACAGCATCAGGTCATGTTGCAGCAGCCGCAGATGTTCGCAGAGGTAGTGCTGCCATTCCTGCTCGATGGGTCGCCGAAAGAGTAGCGCGTCAGGCCGCTCCAAGCTGATGTGCTGAGGAAGGCGGATTGTGCCGCTATTCGCGGGCTAAGCGATCTCAGAACAACGCAAATAGGACGCGATATGTGAGCAGGAGTCGTCTCAGGTGGCTGACGTTGGTGTGGATGGTGGGGTCTGCAGGGTGAAGGAATATAGGGTCTCGTGGTTGTCACAGGCGTCACAGAAGACGGCGATGACGTTGAGCTGGCGAATGAAGGGTGCTCGGGCTGGGCTTCTGTTGCGCGAGGGAGACCTCAACCAAGACCGGTGGCGAATTGGGGGATAGCCTGGGTTGGTGCGGGAATCGGATGGAGTTTGTTTAGTGGAACGTGGGTCGCCGCTGATGGAGCGGGGAGTGCGTGCGGTGGCGCTGATACTGGCGCTGGTGGTGGTGCCATTGATAGCTCTGGGTGTGTTGCTGACGGCGGGTGACGATTCGGACGATGTGGTCATTGCACGGCAGGAGCCGACGGGAGGCCGTTGGCAGACGGTGCGAGTCGATCCGGAGGCACCTTTCCTGCCGACCCTGGCAAATGCAGAGTTTGCAGTGGGTCAGAACCGGTTGAGCTTCACGGTGGTGGGCGAGCAGGGGACATCGTTGGCGGGATTGCAGGTACGGGTACGGTTGTTCGACCTGGGGGATCTGGAATCGAATCCGGAGCCGGCTACGAGTTCAACGCAATTCGCTCGGTTCATCAGCTACGCCGATGTCGGACCGGTGCCCAGGATTCACCGCCATGCGGGTGGAGCGAGTTTGTCCGACAATGCCCGATTCGTGGGTGCAGGGGTGTACGTGGTGCCGGCCTTTTTCCCGGCTGCGGGGCGCTGGGGATTGGAGTTCCGGATCGACGATGGTATGCCCGGTTCCGATGGCGAGGACGCTCGACCCGTGGAGATTTTATTTCAGTTGGAGGTGCGGGAGCGTGCTTCCGCCCCGAATGTGGGCGAGCCCGCGATTGCGGTGCGGACACGGACGCTGGCGGATGAGCCGGATGTGGCTCGGTTGACATCGGATCTGACACCGGAGCCGGGGCTCTATCAGCTCAGCATCGACGAGGCACTGGCAGCGCCACGGCCGCTGGTGTTGATCTTTTCGACGCCGGCCTTCTGCCACTCGCGGACCTGCGGGCCCGCGTTGGAGGTGGTGAAAAATGTCTGGCGATCGAATGCGGGGGAGTTAGATGCCATCCACGTGGAGGTCTTTGAGAACCCAGATGAGCCGGACTCGTTGCGGGAGGCGTCGGCATTTGAAGCGTGGCGATTGCCGAGCGAGCCGTGGGTGTTTGTGATCGATCGCGATGGACGGATCTTTTCCCGCTATGAGGGAACGATCACGGAGCCAGAGTTGAGGGGAGATGTGGCAGTAGTGTTGGGAAGCTGAGAGTGGGCGGGGATGGGTGGCTCGTTTGGAGGAAGATATGGGGGTTGGTTTCAAGAGCGACGAGATGGTTTTGAGGCTGCGGAGGAGGACTTGAGTAGGGGGAGTTCGATCAGGTCGGCATAATCCTCTCGTGATTCGAGAACTTTGGCGATGCGTGAGCATGGCGAACACTGGGCTGGGGAGTGGTCGTGAGGCAGACCATGAGGGTGTGGAGCGGGCGACATGGCAGGCCACTCCGGAAAATGGCTATGTTGGTTGACACGGTTTCTTGACCGATGGGAGGTCGCGGTCCTCCGCATTCGGTCCCTGTGCGTGTATCTGAGGCGGTATGTGTCACTGATCTATATCAACGACGGGGATGGTCACGTAGTCGTTGCGTCGAGTGGCGGATTCGATCTGGCTCCGAATTGGTTGGCCAAGACAGAGGTGGATTTGGAGGTCAAGTTCGATATTTGAGCAGGGTGAAGCGGGTTCGAGTTAAAGTGGTCAATCGCGAGGGACCCGAGCGGATCTAGCGGGCCTTTCTCAAGGTTTGCCGTCCTATGAGAACTACGAGGCGCGCGTGGAGATTTCTGTTTTGGTCTTGCTATCGGCGCACAGAGCTGCGAAAGCGAAGAACGCCCGGTTGATGCCAGGCGCTCTTCGTTGTGCGGCTGTCCTACGTGACTAGGCGTTTTTCGCCAGTACTTCGATCTCGTCGAGGGTGGCGTGACGCCAGCTGTCCCTTTCATCGGAGTGTTGGAGTGCCCGGTAGGCCTCGCGCAGACGGGTGCGCATCTCGTCTTCAGTTTCACCCTCTTGGCGGGTGAAGCGCTTTTGCATCTCGGCCATGTGGGAGTTGGCGCCGGCGGGGCGCTCGATGAAGTGGCCTACGTACTCGTGATCCTCGGTGTAGAGCACGGCGACGGGGATGGATTCGAACTCGCCGTCCTCTTTTTTGTTGAGGAACTCCTTGATGATGTCAGGGTTGTCGTCGCGCTGGAAGAAGCGGGCCTCCCAGCCGGCACAGGCGGCAATTTTCCCCAGAGCGGGTGAGCCGCGAAAGACGTCCGGGCACCAGTCTTCGCCAATCACGAGCATCTTGAGTTTGGGAAGGGCTTGGAGTCGAGCGGCCTCTTCGTCTGTGATTTCGAATTCGTCCCAGTTCTTCTGGAATCGTTCGGTGTTGTTCTGGCGGGGTCGACCGCCAGGTGCTTCGCGGGCGAGGTTTTCGTCGCTCCCGATGTAGGCGAGGTAGTCGTCGTAGGTGCGCCCGCTGTTGAACCGCTCCGGGGTGACGACGGACTGGGTGTTGGTGGTCATCGGTTGGCTCCTCAGACGCCCGCTTACGAGCGAATGCAAGATATTGATTGTTGGGTGACAGAGTATCAAAAGACAAGTGAGCGGTGCTTGCCGACGGCTATATACGACACTTGGCGTTGGTTTTCATAGGCTTCCACGACCGAGGCGTGAGATAGAGGGAGTAGGAATGTCTTATTTGTTGATCGATGCGATGAACGTGATCGGGGCGCGCCCGACGGGATGGTGGCGAGACCGGTCGGGGGCGACCCGTCACTTTGCAGACGAACTGAGCGTATGGGCGTCGAGCGCCGCCGTGGGCGAGTGGGAGGGGGTGATATTGGTGATTGACGGGTGTCCTTTGCTGGGGATGGTGGGCGATGGGGCGTCTATCGAGGTGGTTTATGCGCGTGGAGGTGGGGGAGGGGTAGCGGAATTCAACAGCGTTGGTGGTGGTGACGTCGGACCGGGGATTACGGTGTCGAGTGGAGCGCCTGGGTGCGACGGTACGCGGTGCGCGGTGGTTGTTGGGGGAATTAGAGTGTTGAGGATGTCCCTATCCCCCGTAGAATGGGTTCCTGTTACAGGTTTCCCGTCGGGCGTCGGTCCCCGCGGACGGGAAATCAGGATGGGCTGTGGAGTGTACGCGTGGTAGAGAAGGTCGTTGATCGGCTGGAGGCGTTGTTCGAGCCACACGGCGTGATCGTGGCCGGAACGTCGCCGCATCCAGGGCGATTCGGCACGGTGGTGCTGCACAACATTTTGGTGTCTGGGTACGCGGGTCCGGTCTTCGCGACGAGCCGCGAGGGGGGGGAGGTATTGGGGATCGAGACTGTGATCTCCGTCGATCAGCTCCCCGACGGCTGTGCGGAATTGGTGGTGATCTGCACACCGCATGTGGTCAATGCGGAGTTATTGGCGGCCTGCGGTCGCAAGGGGGTGAAGGCGGCCTTCGGGGCGGCAGCGGGCTACGGCGAGGCGGGTGAGCAGGGACGACGCGATGAGGCGGAGTTGATCGCGGCGGCAACGGAGGCGGGGATCTTGCTAGCCGGGCCAAACGGCCAGGGTCTAGTTTCGACGCCGGTCTCGCTCTGCGCGCAGATGGTGGCGCCCTATCCACCGGCGGGATGTGTGGCAATCGCGAGTCAATCGGGCAATCTGACATCGGTGTTCATGAACTTCGCGGTGCAGACGGGGGTGGGGATTAGTCGCGCTGTGTCGGTGGGCAACGGTTCGGTGGTGTCAGTGCTGGACTACTTGGAGTATTTCGCTGCTGACGAAGCGAGCTCGGTCAGTCTGGGCTATATGGAGAGCGTGCCGGAGGGGCGGGCGTTCATTGAAAGGGCGCGGGCCGTGACGTCATGCCAGCCATTTGTGGCTCTTAAAGGCGGGGTGAGCTCCGAGGGGCAGCGGGCGGCGGCGTCGCATACGGGATCACTGGCGACAGACGATGCTGTCTTCGACGCGGCGTGCCGGCAGGCGGGGATTAGGCGGGTGGCGTCAGTCGAAGAGGCTTTTGAGACCGCGGCGACGTTTGCTACGCAGCCGTTGCCGGGTGGTCCGAACGTCGTGGTGGTGACGACGGTGGGCGGCATTGGTGTGCTGACGGCAGATGCGATTGCGGAGACGGATCTTCGTCTGGTTCCGTTGGCCGATGATCTGGTAACCCAAATCGATGCCTTGTTGCCGCCGCGCTGGAGCAGGAACAACCCAGTCGACACGGCGGCAGGAGAGACGCGGGACACTGTGCCAGACCTGCTGGAGTTGCTAGCAAGGCATGAGTCGGTCGATAGCATCATCTTCCTGGGGATCGGAATCCAGTCGAATCAGGGCGGCATGATGGAGATGGGGGATTTTTATCCTGGATACGGGTTAGAGCGGATTGCAGGCTTCCACCCGCGTCAAGACGCCCGCTACGCGGTGGTGGCGGCGAGGATCTCGGGGTCGGCTGGGAATAAGATTTTGGTGGCGTCGGAGCTAGCGGTAGCTCAGCCGGACAATCCGGGGGTGCGCGCGGTGCGGGAGACAGGGCGGTTGTGCTATCCGTCGGCGGCGCGAGCGGCGCGAGCGTTGCATCATATGTGGGGCTATAAGCGATACCTAGGAGAGCAGGGCTAGAGCTGAATCGCGAAGACCGCGAGCATGTCGCCTAGGCAGCCCTGCGTTGGTGAGGAGGGGGCGATGCAGTATTGGTTGTTGCGTTGATGACGCAGGCGACGGGGTCGTGACCGGTGGTGGCGGCGAGCGGGTGGCGCAGTGCACTCGGGGTCTTCCGCGCGAGAGCACGGGTGATCGTGAAGGTAGGTGTGGTGGAACTTCGCGGCCGCGAGTGGACGTATCGGACGGGTGGGAGTGCTCCGTTATTACTGGTGCATCAGAGAACGGCGGCTTGTATAGGTAGTCTTGTGTGTTGATCCTTCGTCTGATGGGATTTGCTTCCCCCTCCACCACTTCCCGGGAAAGAAAAGGACATGATCAGGGGAATACTCCCCAATCCCCCGGCAGGTGTTTTGCGCCCGGGCCTGGCAGGGTGCTTCAGGTCGCGCGCGGAATTTCGCTGCCTGTTCCGAGAGGGAGTGTCTACGCGTTAGGCTTCATGGATGCAACACTCTGACCACCTTGTCTGGATGGATCTGGAGATGACTGGGCTGGACCCGGATCGCGATGTGATCTTGGAGGTGGCGACGCTGATTACGAACGCGGATCTGGAGGTGGTGGCAGAGGGACCTGAGATTGCGGTGCGCCGCGACGCGCCGGCGTTGGCGCGGATGGACGAGTGGAATATGACGACGCATACGGAGTCCGGCTTGGTGGAGCGGGTAATAGCGTCGAAAATGTGGATGGTGGAGGCGGAGCTGGAGACGCTGGCTTTCATTAGACGGTGGGTGGCGAGGGAGACCTCGCCGTTGTGCGGAAATAGCATCCACCAGGACCGGCGCTTCATGCGCCGTGAGATGCGCCGAGTGGATGCGTATTTACACTACCGGAACGTGGATGTGAGCACGCTGAAAGAGTTGGTGCGTCGTTGGTATCCCGAGGTCGACCCGCCACCGAAGGCTGAGGCGCATCGGGCTTTGGATGATATCCGGGAGTCGATTGCGGAGTTGCGCTGGTACCGCGAACATTTCTTTCGGGCGGGATGAGTCAGCGGGTGTGGTTGCAGACGGGTAAGATGGGCTGATCGAGGGGTGCTGGCGGTTGGAGGGTGAGGTATCGAGCCGTGCTGAGAAGTTTGATGGGAAGAAGCGCTGAGCACGGGCGGAAGTTAGCTAGGGTGCGAGTGCTCTTGGTGGCAGGGACAGGCGCATTCGTCGAGCGAGTACCGGAGGATGTCGAGATAGGTCTGCTCGGCTAGACGCTCAGCGAGGTTCTCAGGAAATTCGTTTTTGCTGGCGATGCCTTGCTTGCCGACAGTTTCGAGGGCGTAGACCGACATGGCCGCGGCGCGGTCGATCATCTCGGCAATATCACTGCGGATCACACCCTCTTCCCCAGCGTGGTGTTCGTCAGTTTGCATCAGCGGTTCTCTCTAGTGGAAGGATGGCTCGTTGAGCGTGTGCATGGCTTGGGTCCGAGCATAACTTGTCGAGTGGTTGGCTGTGTATTAGGC
>CAZZMQ010000042.1:8649-9069 GCA_964655365.1 uncultured Dehalococcoidia bacterium
TGGAAGGGATCACGATATTTGTTTGTTGGTCCCGGGTTGGGGCGGGGCTGTGAGATGGTGGGGAGTGGGTAAGGCTCTGGTAGCCTCGAGGTCGGGAATGAGGTGATGATGTTGAATCTGGAGCTGGGGGCACAAATCCCAGCCTGGCATTGGGACTGGAGCGTAGCTGAACTGCGTGACTTTGCTCAGGGGGCCGAGGCTATCGGTATGGACTGGCTGGGTATGACGGATCACGTGCTTTACGCCTACGCCACTGAGACGCGTCCCACTGCACGATACGCGGGGGGCACGATTCAGCATGAGCCGCTGGCTTTCTTAGCGTGGCTGGCGGGTGTGACACAGCGTGTGGCGTTGACGACGAGCGTGATCGTGGTGCCGCAACGCCAGGCAGTGCTCGTGGCAAAGCAGGCAGCGGAGGTC
>CAZZMQ010000042.1:9079-20450 GCA_964655365.1 uncultured Dehalococcoidia bacterium
CGGTCGGCATCGGCTGGCAGCTGAGGGCGATCTGTTGAGTGGGGGGCGATTGCGCTTAGGCGTGGGAGTCGGCTGGCAAGAGTCGGAGTTTGACGCCCTGGAGAAGGGATTCGACGATCGGGGGCGACGGATCGAGTTGGACGTTGCGTTGATGCGGGCCTGCTGGCGCCAGGAGCCGATCGATTTTGATGGGGCTGAGTTTGGGACACCGGAGCTGGGATTCGAGCAGATGAGCATGTTACCGAAGCCGGTGCAGCCGGGCGGGCCGCCCATCCTGTTCGGGGGAACGGCTTCGCCAGCGATCGAGCGGGCTGCGCGGTTGGGGGAGGGTTGGATCGCGATGACAGCGTTCGAGCCGGAGCGGGCGCAGGATCTGGCGGTTCGGATGTCGAAGGCGTTGGCTGAGCAAGGTCGGTCGACTGGCGTATTTCCGCTGCAGGCGACGACGCCGCTGACAACGGACCTGAAAGAATTGCGCGGGATCCTGCGGCAGTATGCCGATGCTGGCTTTAGTCGTCTCGGCGTGCATTTGCCCAGCTTTAGGCTTGAGGATCGAATGCCGGGCGATCAGTATCTGCGGCAACTGGAGACGGTCTGGCGCGAGGTCTGGCCGGAGTTCCATGCAGGCTGAAGTGGCAGAGTTGCGGCACGTTGGTGACGCGGGACTCCCCCGATCTCCATAATCAGAACCTGTGGATCGCGCGATGGAGATCCGTGATTACAGGATCCGGGATGTGCGCCGTCAGCTTCCTGGACGCACTGACTACTCGTCATTTTTGACCGATTGGCGGAGCAAAGAGTGTACCTACGTCTGTGCCGCCATGGCCTGGAAGGAGCGTGTGGCGCGGGCGGAGTGGTGCGCGCGATGCGAAAGTTAGTTTTGGTGCGTGGCATCCGTATGCGTGATTAATCCAGTATCGGATGCTGTGGCGAGGTGATTGGAACTGAGGTTTGAACGCTTGATCCGGCACGATGGTGACGGTGAAAGTGTCCGTTGCTCTGGTCGGGGCAGTCAGGAGTTCTGCCAAGTTGTTGGGATTGAGGCCGGGCCCGGCGCGGTTCAGGCCATGGAGGTCCTCGTATTCGATCATCGAGAATGCGGTGAAAGCGGTCACAGGAGCGAGAAGCGGCATCGAATCGGCCGTGCCGGGTGATGGGTTCCCGTGGCCAGCGGTGAACACGGGATTTCGGTCGTTGGGGAGAGTCGGGATGTGATTAGGAGCCGTTCGGCGATGGGCTTCATGGGGCGGTGCAAAGTTTGATTCATGGGAGTTTCTTGTGAACCTTGGGTTGGCGTGGAGCTGGGCTACTGGAGGCGATGTACGGGCAACCAGTCGCGGATTGCCAGTACGCATATCGCGTATGTATGATAGCGATGTTGGGATTCGACCGTAAACCCTGCCGTCTTTCCAGCAGCAGGGAGAGTTGCGAACGGAGTTGACAGAGGAGCGTTGCGATGGCGGGAGGCGAACGAATTGCTGAGCCTTCGGAGAATGGATCGACGAAAGTGAGTTCGCTGGATCTGGCGGCGGATCCGCGAAAGGTGGCGCTGGGTGCCAGGCTGCGGGCGGCGCGGCTGCAGAAGGGGTTGACGCAAGACAAGATGGCTTCCGAGGTGCATCGTAAGAAGAACTGGTTGTCTGACATCGAGCGTGGCCGGCGTGGGATCGATCCGCACACGCTGCAGGAGATCGCGACGGTGACAGGACGCCCAGTTGAATACTTCACGAACCCGGATTACGACGCCGAACGACTCCAACAACTCCATCGACCCTCTACGCGCGAAGATTGGGAGCTGCTCTACCCAGAGGATCGAGAGCGCGCGGCGGCCCATGCCTCACTCGACGAGGCTTTCGACCGAGCCGCGCTTCTTTTCGATGACGCAGACGCGGGCGCTGAGTTCGGTCGTGGTGAGCCCGGAGGTGAGTCCGGCTCGTAGAGTTCCGCTGCGTGTCTCGGATCGTTTTGCGCGGCGGCCGCGGGGTTCTGGAGATCGAATGTCTGTAGTCTCTCGATTCGTGCTCAGCGGTCGGTGATATCGAAGAGCCGCGAGATGGAGAAAGAGTTTCTGCGAGACAAATTGGACCGGGATTCGAAGGACGGTCGTCTCCCCGTGGAATTGGAGGTTCGCTACATCTTCGCGAGTTGCAGTTCTTCGTTTTGGAAGAGAGCGGAGGCGCGCAGCATAGCGGTGAGGAAATGCTGGGCGTTGTCGCAACGGAGGTTACGTCGCCGGAGGGAGCTGCGCACAGCCCCCAGATGCTCGTCGGTGCCGACGGAGGCGAGATCGGGCAGGGCAATCTGGAGTTGGAGTAGGAAGCGCAGAGCGCGGGCGATGGAGTGTCCGTAGCGGTCGACGCGTTCCTGGTCTTCGGCGACTGTGGCGATGATGTAGGCGCAGAGCATGCCCTCGGTATAGGCAGCGGTGCCAATGCCTGGCGAGCCTTGATAGCCGCCGACCCAGAGTGGGTTGGGGTGATCGGTATCGTGCTGCTGGGTGAGAGCGTAGTCGGCCATTTCAAAGGCGAAGTCCTGGGCGTTGGCTTTGCTGTTGCGGTTTGGGGTACGGCGTATGTGAGCCTCGCATGCTTGCAACATCCAGGCGGCGAAGGAGAGGTCTTTGATTGAGCCATCCTTGCTTGGGTCCGTGTCGGTTTCGTCGTGGCGATCACTGTTCCAGGCCTGGCGGTAGTGGCTGACGGCGTGCTGCACGGCTTCGTCGGTGCGCGATCGCTTGTCGACGAAGTAGCGTCGGGCCAGGGCGAGCGCGATCTGCCCGGCAAAGTAGCGTTCGGATCCCTCTAGCTCTAACCCGCGCGCACTGGTGCCAAAGGATCCGTCGGCCTGCTGCAGGGCAAGACAGGTGCTGGTCAGCCGTTGTTGGAGTTCGGATTCGTATTTGGGCAGGCGCAAGTCGGTTAGAGCGAGCAGGAGTAACGGGATCGCGCCACGGCGGGCCTGCCCATCTGGGCTGGCGAGGTAGTGGAGCCCGCCGGGTCCGTTTCGGTGCAGACTGGTCTTCGTGAGGCCGCTGATCGCGAGCAGAGCAGAGGTGCTGAATCGCTTTGCGAGGGCCTGCGGCGCTGCGCCTTCTTGGCCGCGGAAGGCGGTTCCGAGGGAGGCGACAGACCAGGCACAGCCAGCCTGGCGCACGATGGAGTTTGATTTGGCCCAGGTGCCGATAGCCGCTTTCCCGCCGCTGGGGGATGGCGGTGGGGGTTGGTACTCGTAGTGGTATTGGCCATTCGCGAGCTGATGGCGCAGGAGCCAGGCACCAGCCTGGGTGGCGGCGGAGACGATTCCGCTGCGGTCGACATCAGCTTGCTTCACGATACGCAGACCGCCGCGCAGTTCTTCGGGGTGGGAGCCGTCGACGTGGATTTGGAGGCGGAGGTGTGTTGTTGTAAAGCGTTGAACGTGAACACTGGCAGGCAGCCGCGTGCCGGGTGGGCGGGCCTGTTTGAGCAGCGACTTGACCCATTGCGCGCCTCCGCTGTGTTCGCGTTGCGCGGCGGCGGGCCATCCGACAGCGGATTTGCCGGTCGCGGTGTCAGTCAAGACCAGGCCGTGGAGACCTATTTCAGTTGTCGCGATGAGGTGATTGAGTCCCTCGGGCGTAATCACTTCAATTGTTTTGACAGTTTCGATCTCGAGTGCGAGGGTTTCATCGCTGCGCTGTTCGTCGTCGAGTTTGGCGGCGAGTGTGGAGGCCGCTCCTTGTAATTCGTTCGCCCCGGCTTCTACGCTGCCGAGGTCGATACCACGTAACCACGCACCAATCCGAACCCGGCCGTCCCAACCATTCCTGCTAGGACTGGGTGTGTTGTCGCTGGCGGGTTGGGCGAATCCAGCACGCAGCGAGGCGGTGTTGATGTCACTCTGTCCCTCGTCTGCAGCCACGGAATTCCCCTCTCTAGAGACGGTTCAACTGGTGGTCGTATGTTCTGCCCACGCGTTCAGTACGCGCCTTGCTGCTCGAACAGGGTACGAGGGTTGTCGATCAACATGCGATCGACTTGGGCACTGGTGACGCCGAGTTCGTGCAGGGCTGGCACGACATCGTCCGAGATGTGGTTGAAGTGCCAGTTGGGAACGCGCTCCTCCACGACGCTGCGGTCGGGGATCCAGTCGAGGCAGCAAGAGGCATCATGGCTGAGCACTATCCGCTCGACGTAGCCATCGTTGCAGAGTGAAGCGACGGTGGCTACGCGGTCCTCGAAGGAGAGGATCTGGTCCAGGCCGAAGCGATCCATGCCGACGTAGGAGCCCTTGTCCATCAGTTCCTTGAGGTAGTCGGTATCGGTTGTGTCGCCGACGTGGCCGATCTGGACACGGTTGAGGTCAACTCCTTCGTCCTTGAAGATGCGTTGCTGATCTCGACCGAGTTCGGGCGGACCGTTGTGGGTGGCGATGGGTACGCCGGTTTGGCGGTGGGCCCTGGCACCGGCACGTAGGCACTTTTCGTTGATTTCGTCGACGCCGTTGGCGGCTTGGTCGGAGGCGAGCTTGATGATGCCGGCCTTGATCTCGGTGCCCTGGATGCCTTCGGTGATGTCGCGTACGAAGGCGGCGGCGAGTGAGTCGGCGTCGCGGTCGACCCAGTAACGGGGCACGATCCAGTAGATGCCGCTGGCGAGGACGATGTTGATTCCGGTGCCTTCGGCAACGCGTTGGAGGTATGGGATGTCGCGACCCATGTCGGCGGTGGTGAGGTCGACAATGGTCCCGATGCCGCGCGCTTCAAGGGCAGTGAACTTTTGGTGGGCAGCTTCGGTGCAGCCGTCCTCATCCCAGAGGTCGGGCCAGTTTTCGCTGATGCCAGGAGTGCGAATGGCGACGTGCTCATGCATGAGGGTGCGGCCAAGATTCGCAGTGTCCACGGGACCATGGAGGGTGTTGATGGTGGGCATTTGAATTTCCTTCGATGGGGGAGGATAGCTCCTGTTAGGAGGGTGGGTCAGGCTGACCTGGAAAAGGTGTAATTCCGATGAAGTTCGGGATCGTAAGGGATGAGGCATTGGGATCGGGTCGCCCGAACGTTTGGCTCGTGCGGTGTGCATGGCTTGCTGCGAATTTGCTCTGAAGCTCCGTTGCAGAAGGTGTTGCTTGGCAGTTTCCGATTCGGAGATTGGGAGAGAGCTGGTCCCTTTCGCCCCACCCGGGGCCTGGCTGGACTATCCTGTCGAAGCTGAATTTCACGTTCTAACGAAGGAGCTTTTCAATGGCATCTCCTCTGAAGACTGAGCTTTGCGAGATCTTGGGCATTGAGTATCCGATCATCTTGGCGGGGATGGGTGGGGCTGCGGGGCCGACGCTGGCTGCCGCCGTTTCCGAAGCGGGCGGGCTGGGAGTTGTCGGAGCCACGGGTTATACACCGGAAGAGTTGCACGGGATGATCGCGAAGGTGCGGTCATTGACGAACAAACCCTTTGGTGTCGACCTGCTGCTGCCGTCCTCGATCGCGGATTCCGGCAATCGTGAGGATCTCGAGGTGGAGATCAGCGATGAACACCACCGCTTCGTGGACCAGCTGAAGGAGGAGTTTGGAATTCCGGAACCGGAGTCGCAGCCACAGCGACCGCCGCTGACGAAGGATTACTTCCAGAAGCAAGTGCAGGTGATTCTAGAGGAGAGAGTACCGGTCTTCGCGAGCGGATTGGGAAACCCGGGGTGGATGGTGCCGGACGCGCACGCACAGGGGATGAAAGTAGTGGGACTCGTTGGAAATGTGAAGAACGCTAAGCGGGTGAATGATGCCAACGTGGACGCAGTCGTGGCGCAGGGTACAGAAGCGGGTGGTCACACGGGGCGGATTGGGACACTGGCCTTGGTGCCGCAGGTGGTTGATGCGGTTTCGCCGACGAAGGTGGTGGCGGCGGGTGGAATCGCGGACGGCCGAGGCGTGGCCGCGGCCTTGGCATTAGGGGCGGAGGCGGTTTGGTGCGGAACGGCGTTCCTGGGCTCGCAGGAGGCCTATATCGATGCGCAGGAGAATGGCGACACAGATCAGTGGACGCGGGATGTCCAGCACCGAAAATTGGTGGCTGCCGTGGACGAGGACACCCGCATTGGCAGGATGTATTCGGGTAAGACGATGCGGCATGTATACAATGCGTGGAGCGAGGCTTGGGAGCGCCCCGAGGCACCGCCGACCCTGCCGATGCCGTTGCAGGGAATGTTGGTGGGTGATGCGCTGTTGGGCGCGCGCCAGGCGCACATGGAGGAATTGATCGGCGGTCCGGCTGGGAACGCGGCGGGCTTGATCACGTCGATCCGGCCGGCGACGGAGATCGTTCGAGCGATGGTGCTGGGGGCCGAGGCGATTATGGATCGGATGAGCAGCGCGCGAGCGTAGCCGCTTTCCGGTCGGCTTGAACCGAGTGGAGTTGGGCGACGCGAGTCTGGTTGTCAGGGCGGCGTCGGGCGCTGCTTGGACTGGTGCTGTTCGGCTTCCTTTGGGCTGTCGAGCTTCGATCCTGTTTCCCGTCTTTTTATCGTGGGGAAGTTCCGAGGGGGAGGATGAGTGCACATGTTGGCGGGGTAGGAGGGATGAGGGTAGAAGATTACTCCGTCCGCTTCCTGATGCTGACGGCTCGCGTGTCGGGAGAAAATGTTGTCTGCCTCGAATACGTTGTCGTGTACAGAACGGGAGATACAGGCACACGGATGACCGGCATTGGGATCTAGAGGGGTGACCAGGGGACTCCGTGACGACGCCGTCGACGATTCCACCCGACGAGTAGACGGCTCGATCAGTGCGCTGCGCCATTCGCCTGGGGCTGATTAGCTTCCGTAGGTCCAGCCGGTGTAAATGGAGGTCAGCGGTTCTCCCTCGCCGAGCAGGGCGCCGTCGATGACGCGGCCGGTGACGAGGACATGGTCGCCGAGCGCGAAGAACTCTTCGGCTTCGCAAGCGCACCAAGCGTGGGTCTCATGCAGGATGGGACAGCCGTCGGAGGTGGTGTCATAGCCAATGCCGTCGAGTTTGTTGTGGACGACTGCGGCGGCACCGC
Source organism: uncultured Dehalococcoidia bacterium (assembly GCA_964655365.1). Lineage (GTDB taxonomy): Bacteria > Chloroflexota > Dehalococcoidia > Bin125 > Bin125 > JAPUIR01. The sequence goes on from CAZZMQ010000042.1 coordinate 16,093, forward strand.
TGCGACCACCGATCTTGGAGCCATCCTTAGGCTGGAGGAAGGCTGAGGCGAGGTCCATGCCGTTGCTCTGGGCGAGCAAGTTGATGGTGAAGACACGCGTGGCGCGGATGTTGGCGAGACTGGTGGCATCTTGCTCGAAGGACGCGGCGACGAGCCGGGGCTGGTGCGAGACCTGCATGACCCAGTCGGCAACCATGACATTGGGGTTCTTGTCGCGCACTGTGCCGAGGACATAGACGCCGTAGGGAAGCTCGTGCATGATGCGGCCGATGCGCTGCGCGCGCGCGCCGCGGGTGAGAGCGTGGTTGAGTGTTCGGGGCGGCGAGGGCGGCGGGCTGGAGCCGGGTCGATGTCGGTCGCCGGTGCGGCATCTTGCCTGAGCAGCAGTTCACGGGCTGCATTGATTTCTTGCATTCGCAGGCCGGCGGTTTCGACGCCAGGGTTGACGTCAGGGTGGAAGAGCTGGGCGAGACGGCGGTGCCGGTCGTTGACAACTGTGGGGTCTGCGTCGTGGGCGACACCAAGCATGGCGCTGGCTTCGCCGCGGGTGCGGGGGATGGTCATGGGAGTCCGTCTCCTCGGTGGCGGAGCGTAAGGGGATAAGAGTATTACGAGTCGGGTGATGTTTGGGTCTTCGGGGGCTTTGTAGTGTTGGATATCGGTTTGAGTGGAATCGAAGCGCTCGGCCGAGGGGACACAGCGGTGTGAAGTGGGGAGTCGGAGCAGAAGACGGTGGGCGATAATCTGAGCCGGGAGGTGGTCGATGGACTTCGGACTGTGCGATGCGCAACGTTTGATCCGGGATACAACACGGGAGTTTACGCGGCGTGAGATTGCGCCGATTGCCGAGGAGATTGACCGCGAGGATCGATGGCCAGCCGAGCTATGGCCGAAGCTAGGTGAATTAGGCCTGTTGGGAATTACCGTGCCTGAGGCGTATGGGGGTTCGGGAGCGGATTTGTTGTCGGGGGTGCTGGCGATCGAGGAGATCGGCAAGGTCAGCGCGTCTGTGGCATTGTCGTACGGGGCGCACGCGAATCTGTGCGCCAACAATATCGCGATCAATGCGAATGAGGCGCAGAAGCAGCGTTATCTCCCGGATCTTTGTCACGGCCTCGCGGTGGGGGCACTGGCGTTGACGGAGCCGGAGGCCGGGTCGGATGCCGTGGGGCTCCGGACGACGGCGCGTCGGGAGGGGGACGTTTATGTGCTGAATGGGACCAAAATGTTCATCACGAATGGATCGGTCGCTGATACGCTAGTGCTCTATGCGAAGACGGATCCGGGGGCTGGCTCCCGGGGGATGACTGCGTTTTTGGTGGAGAGTTCATTCCCGGGATTTGCGGTGGGTCAGAAACTGGACAAGGTGGGGCATCGTGGGTCGCCGACGGCGGAGCTGATTTTGGACGATTGCCAAGTACCTGCCGAGAACGTGATCGGCGAGGTTAACGGTGGCGTGGCGGTGATGATGCAGGGGTTGGCGGTAGAGCGAGTGTTTCTCGCGGGCGAGTCGTTGGGGATTGCGGAAGCGGCACTCGATGCGAGTGTGACGTACGCGCGGGAGCGTCGACAGTTCGGTGAGCGGATCGGGGACTTCCAACTGATCCAGGCGAAGTTGGCGGATATGTATACGGAGATCGAAGCAGCGCGCTGGTTGCTGTATCGGACTGCGGTTCGGGCCGATGAAGCGGCGAAAGGCAGTGGAGAGCGAGTCAATAAGGAGGCCGCGTCTGCAATCCTGTTCACGGCGGAGATGGCGACACGTGTGGCCGACAGCGCCGTGCAGATTCACGGCGGTTACGGGTATATGAATGGGACGCCGGTGGCGCGCTACTTGCGGGACGCAAAGCTGTTGGAGATCGGGGCGGGCACGAGCGAGGTGCGACGTTTGTTGATTGGGAGAGAGTTGATCGGGCCAGGCTGAACGGAGCAGTTTGGGAGCAATGAAACTCCATAACGGCAAGCGCATATCCAGATGAACAATTTAGGCTAAGGATATGCGACGGGTTTTGTTATTGCCTGCGGTGGTGGTTACGTTTGGGGCGCTCGCCCTGACTGTGGTTTTCGCTGTGATCCCGGCGGTTTCGACGATGGACTATTTCGAAGTTAAGCGTGGCTCGAACGTGGGCGATCTAGCGATCCTGGGCGGAGTGGAAGCTGGCGGTCTAGCAACGGGCGACCTGGTGGCGACATATTTCGTCGATCGGCCGACAGAGCCGTATGTGGTCGTGGGCCTGCAAGGGGGAGCGGTGCTTCTGACGACGGAGAGCGGCAATGTGGTGATTCTTGCGCCGGAAGCGGCGGTAGGTCTTCGGGTGGTGGACATAGTCGGTGGCTTGGGGTCGGTCTATGGATTCGTTGAAACGAGAGAGGGTTGGGGGACGATCGCAGCTGTGACGGTGGGCGCTTGGCTGCTGACACTACTGGGCTTGCGCACGATGGGACGTCGACCGGAGCGGGCGTTTGCGGTGGCGGAGCGGGAGCTATTGACGGAGTCGGAGTTGACGAAGGAACCGGTCGAGGCTGCTCGGCCGGTGGCGCCACTTGAACGGCCCGTGGTGCCGGAGCCTGCGCTTCGCGATCCGATTCCGTTTCCGGTTGTGCCAGCTGCGCCCTTGCGGCCGACCATTGACGATCTCATGTTGGATCTGGCCCGGGAGGTGGCGCGTCAGGCACCGCAGGCTGGATTGCGGCATGTGCGCAGGGTGACGGAGTTGAGTACACGCAAGCAGACGTTGGGTTGGGCTGGATTGGCAGCGACGGCGGCTGCGGTGGCGGCGGCGACGTATCTGGTTGCGTCGGAGAGGACGCAGAAGAGGGAACCGAAGCGGCCGCCGCGCCGCGCGAAACGGTGGTTGTAGGGCCGGAATAGCCCGGATCTAGTTGGTGGGGACGGCACCCGACTCGTGCAGGCGGGCTATGATGCGCCGGGCGCGTTGCTCTTCGTCGCTGTCGGGTGTGGGCATAGCAAAGCTGACAGTCTTGCAGTAATCCCCGAAGCGCTTGATTACCTCGTCGGCGGCGTCTTCGGGCTTCCCGACGGTTGCAAAGGTCTCGAGCACCTCATCGCTGATCTCTTCGGACATGGCACCCCACTGGCCCTGGAGTGACATCTCATGCAGTTTGGAGGTGAGGTCGCCCCAGCCATGGACGTCGAAGACGCGCTGGTAGGTTCGGGTGGATCCGTAGAAGGAGATCTGGGTGGCGATACGCTGCTTGGCGTTGCGGATCTCCTCGTCGGAGTCGCCACTGGCGATGAAGCCACCGCCGACGAGGTCGAAGTCGATTAGACTGCGGCCAGATCGCTCGAGCCCCTTGTCAAGGTTCGGCAGGATCACGTCTTCAAGGTACTTGGGGGTCAGGAAGCCGTGTAGGCGTAGGCCGTCGCAGACTTCGCCGGCGACTCGGCACATCGCAGGACCGACTGCTGAGATATAGATGGGGATGTCGGGATCGGCGATCGGGGGTGGGCTGAAGTTGGGCGTCATTAGGGTGAAGTTGTAGTGTTCGCCTTGGAAGTTGAGCCGTTCCCCGGTGGCCCAGGTGTTCCAGATTGCCTTCAACGCCAGCACATACTCGCGCATGCGTGGAGCGGGAGGAGTCCAGGCAGTGCTGAAGCGGCGTTCGTTGTGGCCTTTGACCTGTGATCCGATCCCGAGTTGGAAGCGACCGCCGCTGTAGCTTTGCAGGTCCCACCCTATGTTCGCGATGACCATGGGTGAACGTGGGAAAGAGATAGCGACGCCGGTGCCGAGTCGGATGTGTTTTGTGTGCTCGGCGGCGACAACGAGAGGGAAGAACGGATCGTGGTTGGCCTCGGGGGTCATGACGCCGTCATAGCCGAGCGCTTCGGCACGTTGGGCCTGTTCGGCGGCGGTGCTGATCTCAGGAGTGATGCCAGTTTCGACGCGCATGTTTGTCTTTCTTTGGGAAGGAGGCGTTGGGTGCGGATGGAGTATGGCGTACTGGCGGAGCGAGCGGAAGCTGCGCGCGACCGGCTCCGCTCGGAGGGTGATCCCTAGCGGCCGGTGAAGACGGGGTCGCGCTTTTCTTGGAAGGCGGCGCGCGCCTCGGCGGCGTCCGAGGTCTGGTGAAGCCGGGCGATGGCGAGCGACTCGTAGTGGAGTTGGCCGGCGAGGTCGCCTTCTGCTCCGAGGCGCAGGCCTTTCTTGTTCATGCGGACTGACATCGGGGGTAATTGGGCGATCGTGCTGGCCATCTCGGTGACGCGGCGCTCAAGTTCATCGGCGGGGACAACGTCGTTGACGAGCCCAATCTCACCGGCCTCCGCCGCGTCGAACATACGCGAGGTGAGCACGAGTTCCGTCGCCTTGCCCATGCCGATCAGACGGGGCAGC
>CAZZMQ010000042.1:20460-21613 GCA_964655365.1 uncultured Dehalococcoidia bacterium
GCTCTCGCTGGGTGCCGACGTGGTGGTGTACACGGTGAAGGGCGAGCCGAGCTCGGTGCAGATGCCGAGCTTGGTAAAGGGGAGCTGGAAGCGGGCGTTCTGGGAGGCAATGCGGATGTCGCAATGAAGCGTCATGGTGCAGCCGCCGCCGACGGCGACGCCGTTGATTGCGGCGATGATCGGTTTTTCGATGTCGAGGGCCTGATAGAGCCGGTCGGCGAGAGCGGGGGCGTTGCTGGAACGTGGCTCACCTGTAGATTTGCTGGGTCGGAGGTCGGCGCCGGCGCTGAAGGCGCGGCCGGCACCGGTGAGAATGAGAACGCGAGTGTCGTCGTCGAGGTCTTCGCTATGGAAAACGTCATGGAGTTCGTCGGCGAGTTCGATGGTCAGGGCGTTGAGCTTGTTGGGCCGGTTAAGGGTGACGGTGGTGACGTGATCGGCTTTGCTGACGAGGAGGGTATCGTAGGTCATGGATGGCTCCGAGTTCGTGAGTGACGGCGGGGGCTAGAGCCCCGCGACGCCGCGCTTGCGGATGTCTTTGGCGACGGTGAGCTTGAGGATCTCTGTGGTGCCCTCGGCGATCCGCAGGGTACGGGAAACGCGGTAGAGGCGCTCGAGTGGGTTGCCACGGGTGAGGGCGAGACCACCATAGATCTGTATGGCCTTGTCGACGGTGCGGTGCAGGGATTCCGTGGCGACCATCTTAGCGACCGCGACTTCGGTGGTAAGTTCGGCGTTGGTACTGTCAGATGGATGGTTGGCGTCGAGCTGGCTGGCGACGCGGTACATCGTGGACTGCGCGGCCATGGTGGCGGCCACCATGTCGGCAAGCATGGCCTGAATCTGTTCGCGTTCTGCGAGCGGCGTGCCGCTGCGGTGGGGAGCTTCAATGCGCGTCAAGGTATAGGCGCACGCCCAGCGTGACCAGCCGACGGCTTGGGCGGCGACGTCCATGCGCATGGCTCGAATGCCACCCATGGCGCGTGGTAGACCTTGGCCGACTTCGCCCAGCAGTCGATCGGCAGGCACTGGGGTTTCGTGAAAGGTGAAGGGGACGTGGCTGGTACCGTCCATCGTGGTGTGGACGTCGCCCATCGTGACGCCGGGCGCCTCGCGGTCGACGACAAGCAATGCTCCCCCGCCGGGTTTCCCG
>CAZZMQ010000043.1:0-1271 GCA_964655365.1 uncultured Dehalococcoidia bacterium
CCCGCGGTTCATCCGCGCGGTGGTCTTACGTGGGTCGGCCCTCCGCGGCCGGCCATACTTGCTACATGGTGCGCATCTCGGATCTGGAACTGTTGGGGGTCGGTGCTGAGGCGGACATCTTCGCTTGGCCGGACGATCGCGTCGTGCGCTTGATGCGAGCGGGGATCGGCTCGCCCGCTCTGGAGCAGGTCGCGATGCGCGCCGTCGAGGGCCGGGTTGATGTCCCGACGCCGGGCGAGTTGGTCACGATCGACGGGCGCCTCGGCCTGATCATGGAACGCATCGACGGTGCTGACCTCATGTCGGCGTTGAGTTGGTGCCCCTGGACCTCGTTCCACGTCTTCGCCCTGATGGGGCGCCTGCATGCGCGCCTCCTGAGCACGCCGGCGCCGCCTGAATTGCCCGATCTGCACGACGATCTCCGGACACGGCTCGAGCACCCCTCCGTCCCGCCCACCGCTCGCGTCGCCGCGCTCGAAGCCCTTGACGCCCTTCCCACGGGCCGCGCCGTCTGCCATGGCGATTTCCTGCCGGGCAACCTGCTCTCCGACGGGACTCGGACCGTGGTCATCGACTGGGCGAACGCCACCCGTGGAAACCCGCAGGCCGATATCGCCCGCACCGACCTGCTCCTCCGTACGAGCGAGCTCACGGAACTGCCGCCCGCCCCGCAGTTCGTCGTCGGCGTCGGCCGCGGCCTGCTGCTGCGGAGCTATCATCGCGGTCTGCGACAGGCCGGCCTGCCAGCAGACAGCGAACAAGTGCGCCGCTGGCAGATCGTCCGGGCCGCTGCGCGCTTCGAGGAGCGACGCCCTGCGGACGAGAAGGCCAGGCTCCGCGAACTCCTGCGCCGCCGGGGCGTGGAACTCTGAGTCGTGTCCACCTGCCGTTGCGAGGTGATCTCCCCCGCTTGCTGGCGGCCGAGGCTGTTGTCCGGTGCGTCCACACCGGTCGAATTGCCCCCTCTGCCCGCTTGACTGGTTCAGCCACGAAAGTCGAATTCGGGTTGGGCGGAATACCCGGTTCTCGCTACGAGCGGACTGGGCTTCGCACAAGCAGGAAGCGTCTTGGGGGAAACATGAGCGAAAGCGACTCTTGGACGAACGCCGCCACCGCCGCGCCTCTCGACGCACCGCTGTCAGACCTCAACCAAGTCCGTGCGTTCTAGTCATGGGGTAACGGAGCTTGGCCAGTACCAGTTCGGGCGACACCGGCCCCACAGGGTTAAGAAGAGGTCGCGCGCCCCCGCCTACCACACCCCCCCCACCTGG
>CAZZMQ010000043.1:1394-4517 GCA_964655365.1 uncultured Dehalococcoidia bacterium
CCGTTAAGGCTTGAACGAACCGTCAGTGACCGACCCGAGCGAGTTGCTAATCCGTTGGATGGGTCCTGACCCAGTTTTGACCCCAGTTTTGACCCCAGTTGGCGTGAACGACGCGGGACGGACTGGAACGGACGTGTCCACAATCCCCTTGAAGGACGGGCTCTCGGACCGAGTCGGAACTAACGCGCTCGACGTTGCGGACAGGGGCGTTTGCAGACTGGCCGCGTCAGTTCTCCACGTGGCGGACGATCTCGACCTCGTTGCCGTCGGGAGCGTTCACGTAGAAGGCCTCGACCTTCATGAACGGATGCTCGCCGCCGCGCGTCTCATAGCCGGCGGTACGCAAGCGCTGGCGAAGCGCGTTGTACTCCTCGGCGGCTACCTCGAGGCCGATATGGTGGAGCACGCGCTCCGTCCGGTCTGTACCCGCGCGCCTTGTGCCCGGAGGACGGGGAGAGAGCACGATCTGCTGAGGCACGCCTGTTGCGCCGCTGGGCCCTCCCTGGTCGCCGACCTGGAGGAACTTGCCGGGCAGATCGGGCGGCGAGAACAGCGGCAGGCCCAAGGTGTCCCGGTAGAACGTCAGCGCACGTTCCATGTCGTCGACGATCAGGACGACCTCCGCAAGACTGCGAAATGTCGGCACTACTGCCTCCTCTCTCTTCGGTAAGCTGCGCGCTGCCGCGCACGGCTCGTTTTCAGGTTGGCGACCGCGGCACCCGGCTCCACGCGGCTCCGATGCGCTGACCTCGGTCGTGATGCTAACCGTCCGGGCGCGACCGGCATCGCTCGTTTCGGTGGCTTCCGCACCCTCGCTCCGCGTTTACTGCCGTAGGCTTGATGTCATCGTATTGTAACCGCGGACATCGCATCGTCCTCGGGTGTGACAAGGCTCGGAGTGTGACGATCGCGACGCGGGGCAAGGCTAAATTTCGGGGCCGAGGTTGGCGAGGAAGGCGCGAGTGCGGGTGATGGTGTCGGCGTCGCCGAAGGGCTGGCCGGCGAACTCGCTGGCGCCGGCGTCCTTGATGCGACGGATTTGGCCCTCAACCTCTTCTTCGCCGCCCACGATGGCGACGTCAGCGGGTCCGTCGACGCCTTCACGATCGAGCATGCCGCGATATGAGGGTAGGAAGCCGTAGTTGGCGAATTGCTCAGCAGCGAGGGCATGGCCTGCCTCCCCGTCGTCGGTGATCATGAGCGGCAGGGCGCAGACGACGCGGGCGTCAGGTCGCGCGGCGGGCCCAGAACCGGCGCGCAGGCCCGGTACGACGTAGGACTCGATCGTCTTGGGCCCGGTCATCCAGAGGATGGTGCCGTCGGCGAGTTCGCCGGTGACTTTGAGCATGGCGGGACCGAGGGCCGCGGTGAGGCAGGAGACGGGGGCGGCACCGGGTACATCGAGCCCCGCGTGGACTGCGTATTGGTCGCCATCGACCTGGGCCTCCTCGCCGCGGAGGAGCGGCATGAGGACATCGAGGTATTGGCGCATGTGGCGAGCGGGCCGATCGTAAGACATGCCGAGCATGTCTTCGATCACGATCTTGTGGGAGAGGCCTATGCCGAGAGTGAAGCGACCGCCGGAGACGGATTGTGCGGTGAGCGCTTGCTGGGCGATGGCGTGGGGGTGGCGCGGGTAGGTGGGGGTAACGGCGGTCATCAGCTCGATGCGTTCGGTTTGGGCACCGGCCATGGCCAGGGCCATGATCGCATCATGGCTGAAGATGTTGGCCATGCCGAAGACGGCGTAGCCCTCGGCCTCGGCCTGTTTGGCGTCGGCGATGATGGCATCGATGCTCTCTGCGCGACCGGTGCCGCCGGTCATCATTCCGATTTGCATTTTTTCTCCAGTTGTGTGGAGCGGGGTGAAACACGGCCGCTTGGGCATTTGGGAATACTGACGTGGGGCTGGCGCACCGGCAAGGAGACGCCTCGCCGGCCCGGTAACGTTGCGGAGCTCGACTGCGGCTCGCCTCCCGCACCCCTCGCGCATGTTCCTTCGCCTGGATGGCCTAGAGGTCCCCTGTATGCGTCTCCGCCACCAGGTCGATGCCGGTGTCCGGGCCACACTGCCCCAGCCAATCGTCCCACAGCCAGACCCGTTTGAGCTGCTCGGTGAAGGCCGGGTCGGTCTCCGGCCACCACTGGTAGAGGCACTCGAACGCCGCTCCTTTCGTGTGGGGCTCGCGACCTGATTGCCGACTTCGGACAAGAGGTCATTGCCAAACGGTTGCCCGCCGAGCGGCAATCAGTGCCCTGCTGGTCCTGAGGTCGGAGGCCCCACTGCGCGTGGTTCGCGCGTTTCTATCAGTTTGTCGTGTGTGCAGGTGCCGAGACCATGCGGATGTTCTGCGACTTCGGCTCGCGTTTAGTGAGCCGGAAGCCCTCGCCGGTTGCTCCGCTTCGTCTTGGGTGGCGCAACATATACCCCTGGTTGATCCGTTGTAGGCTGCGTTCGATTTGATGCAGATCATGCTGTGGCGGGCATCTTGGCAGTGCTGACCGGTCCGTTGCCCGAGTAGTCTCCCTAGCCGAAAGGCCGCGAGCGCGTCGGCACAGTGGCCGCATCCGGCTCGATGGGAGGGGTATCCACGATCACCCCCGCTTCGAGAAGGTGGGCGAGTTCTTTGCTCGATTTGCCGAGTAGTCCTCCGAACACCTCGTTGTTGTGCTGCCCGAGTTGAGGTGCCGCACGTCGATACGTGATCGAGGTTTCGCTCAGTTTGATGGGGTTACCGGGGTACCGTCGCCGCCCCACGTCGGGCTGATCGACCTCGGCCCAGAAGCCACGCTCCTCGAGTTGGGGGTCCTCGACGAGGTCTCGGCCATCGCTGACCTGGGCGGCAATTATGCCTCGCGCTTGTAGCCGTTGCATAGCTTGGCGGGGGCTGTGAGCGCGTGTCCAATCACGGATGGCCACGTCGATCTCATCGTGGCGTGTCTGACGGGCTGCTACGTCGAGCGAGGACAGTTCCTGGTTGAGCTGTGCGACGTCGCACAGGGCCAGCCATTCCGCGTCAGCGGTGATACTGATCGCGAGCCAGCAGTCGTGTCCCGCGCAAAGGTAGACACCCTTAGGCGCGTGGTGCTCATCACGGTTGCCGCGCCCTGGCACGTAAGTAC
>CAZZMQ010000043.1:4587-5262 GCA_964655365.1 uncultured Dehalococcoidia bacterium
GCTCCGCGCCGACGAAGGGCGCCATGGATTCCGCCATGGCGGGTTCGATGTATTGAGATGCGCCGCCTGATGCGTCGCGGTGCCAGAGGCCGACCAGCGTTCCCGCAGCGGCCGCCATCCCCGAGACAGGGTCGGCCCAAGCCACGCCCGATCGGTAGGGCCCGGAGTCCGGGTAACCCATCATCGCGGTGAGCCCTACAGCCGCTTCGATCACCGGACCGAGGGCAACCCGATTCTGACCAGGTCCGGACGCACCGTAGCCGGGCATCGCAGTGTAGACGATGTGTGGATTGAGCTTGCTTAGGGAAGCGAAATCAAAGCCAAGCTGTGGCATGACGCGCGGGCTGTAATTCTCCAACACGACGTCGGCACGTTCTACTAACTCACCGAAGAGGGCTCGACCGCGTTCATCCTGGAGATTCAGTGTCACGCCGCGTTTATTGCGCGCCAGCTTATTGAATCCTCCTACACGATTCCAGGGGCGGTCGCCGGTCTCATTGTCGGGGTAGAGGTATGTGCTAGCGGCAAATTGGGGGTCGACCTCTCGCAGGCCGCGATTCCACGGTGCCTCAATTGAGATCACGTCGGCGCCTAAGTCAGCGATGATGCGTCCGCCGATCGGCCCGGCCCAGACACGGGTTAGATCCAAGACTCTTATGCCGTCGAGAGGGCCGT
>CAZZMQ010000043.1:5272-5798 GCA_964655365.1 uncultured Dehalococcoidia bacterium
CTCTCGTGGTGCCGTTCGGTCCCCGCGCCGTGAGCAGCTCCCCGACGTCGGTGGTGCCGACATGGAGTGGCGGCAAGGTCGCGGCGGGTGAGTGCCCTTCAATGTGGAATGGCCCGCGCGGCAACTTCAGTGATGGTTCGCCCGGGAGTTCGGTCCAAAACCCGCGCGCCGCAAACTGCTCGTCGTCCAGAACGTCGAGCATTGCCGGTACGGGGCCGATTGGAGAGAAGACGGCGCGGCCGAGCTCGGTGATCTCGTCGCTGGTGAGGTCGATGAGGCGGGCGGTGAGGGCATTGTCGAACTCGCGCTTGTGGGCCGCCCGCGCGGCGTCGGTGGCGAAGCGAGGATCATCGAAGAGGTGGCCGTAGCCGAGCACCTCGACGAAGGGGACAAGCTTCACGCCGGTTGCGTGCCCCAGAAAGACATACCCGTCTTTGCAGGGATAGACGCCAGCAGGATGCCACGGCCCCGGTTGGGCGTTTCCCTCGCGTTGTACGAGATTTGGCGCGAAGCCTGAAAAAAGAAA
>CAZZMQ010000043.1:5808-8319 GCA_964655365.1 uncultured Dehalococcoidia bacterium
CGCGGTGGGTGATGTGCCCGCCGTGGGTCCACATCGTAGTAGTGTGCTGGTGCAGTGCCGCCATTCCCTCAAGATGAGCGACCTCGACGGTTTGGCCGTGCCCGATCTTCTCTCGGGCGAGCAGCGCGGCCATGGCACCGATGAAGGCGTGCATGCCTGCCTGAAAATGGGTATGCAGGCCAGCCCGCCGCAGGGGTTCGCGGTCGGGCTCGCCAGAGAGCCACATATGTCCACCGATGGCGTCGTCGGTGAAGACATTGGAGCGGTAGCCCGCGTAGGGGCCACTTGCCCCAAACGGGGAGATGTATGCGCGGACTAACTGCTCGCCCCCGATCCGCTCACTGACAGGCGCGAGTGGATCGGGAGCGGAACTCTCGATGACGAGATCGGTGCTCTCTAAGAGAGGCGCAAGCTCCGCGAGGCCAGCGTCGCTGTGGGCGTCGAGGCAGAGGGACCGTTTGCTGGTGTTGAAGAACGCGAACTCGGAGCCGATGTCACCCCAAGGCTCTCCGCTCGCGCGAAGTGGGTCGCCGCCGGGGGGCTCGATCTTGACCACGTTTGCCCCGTAGTCGGCGAACAGCTTGGCGGCGAACGCGCCTGCGTGCGATCCAGCGATCTCGACAACCCGTAATTGCTCAAAGGTCTTCATCGCGACTAGTCCTTTGCTTGCGGCCCGGCGCGAATGTTCAGGCAGAAGGAATTGTAGGACGCGTGGGGTGATCACGAAGGAGGGAGAGTGTACGGCGTCGAGTTTTCGTCCGGATTAATTGGCTCTGTCTCGACTGACCCGTGCGATTATTCATATACCGGTGCGGCCGGATGATCCGCCATCTCCTCAACCGATTGCATTGCAATCGTTGTGGATCTGGCACGGATCGATGGATTGGTTTCGGAGGAGTGGACGGCCTGGCTTTGGGTTTCCGAGCGGTGGCACCCAATTGCTTCCGTTCTGAATCGCCGCGATACTCTGTTGGCTCTGACAAAGTTCAGCGCATTGCTGATTCGGCGACGGGTGCATCCGTCGCTGCGAGGTGGACGCCGCTGCAGGAGAGGGATTCTATGGCAACTCTAGAGACAGACTTGGACGAGATCCGCGAGCTCGTCCAGTTGTATATCGATGGAGCCAACGGCGACGTCGCCAAACTGCAGCAGGCGTTTCATGCTGATGCCCATATGATGGGGCATATTGGCCCGATCGAAACCTACTCACCGATTGGCGATTTCTTTAGATCAGTGGAGGCACAACCCGGTCTCGCCGGACCTGACTACACCGCAGCGATCCGCATGATCGATGTCAGCGGCGATGCTGGCGTGGTGGTGCTCGTCGAAACCGACTATTGGGGTTGCGACTTCGTCGATTATTTCTCTGTCGCCCGGATCAGCGGCCGATGGCAGATCACGAACAAGACGTATGCGCACACCGGTGGCGAGCCTCCGGCCCAGCCCTAGCGCCGGGTCTACCTGTGGTGATGCCATAGACCGTGGCTAAAGGCGCCCCACTGCTCAGTGGAGGGTTGTTGGGGTGATCGGGCTGGCAGTTGTCTCAACGAAAACCTGGGTGCCGCGTCTACCTTTTTGTCTCAGGCAGCCCTAATCTCGGTGCAAGAGATCTTCAGCGGAAACGGGTGCGAATATGGGCAAGCTCGATGGCAAGGTTGCGATTATCACAGGGGCGGGCACGGGCGTAGGACGGTCGTGCATGCAAGTTTTCGCTCGCGAGGGTGCCAAGGTCGTTGGGGCCGGCCGAACTCAGTCCACTCTCGACGAGACGCTTGCTTCCGTAGTGGACGCAGGAGGTGAGGGATTTGTGCAAAGAGCAGATGTCTCACGGGAGATTGAGTGTGAGGCCCTCGTTGCCGCAGCCGCAGATCGCTTCGGACAGGTCGACGTTTTAATCAACAACGCCAGTGTCGGATACGACTATGCCACGGAAGATCGCCCAGACGCTATGAACTCCCTGGCCGAAACTCCGTCCGATCACTGGGAGACAGTGATCAACATCAACCTGAATTCGGTGTACTACATGAGCAAGCATGCCATTGTTGCGTTCCGACAAGAGGGCGGGGGTGCCATCGTGAACGTGTCGAGCATCGGTGGCGAGATGGGAATGCCCGCAGCCCATGCCTACACGGCGGCGAAAGCCGGGGTGAACAATCTCACGCGCTCGATGGCTGTTTCCTACGGTCCTGAGAACATTCGCACGAATTGCGTTGCCCCAGGCGGCATCGATACGAAGATGGTTGCTGGCTATCTCGAATTCGAGGGTAATCCGCATATCAACGAAAGCACGCGCTTTGGGATGGCTCCGCTCGGGCGCCTCGCGACGCCCAAGGAGATTGCCAAGACGTGTCTCTTCTTTGCCTCGGACGACTCCTCGTACTGCAATGGCTCCGTGCTCGTCGTGGACGGCGGGAGCACCGCCACCTGGGCGATGGATTCAGGAATCAATGGTCAGATCAAGTATGCGGCCACTACGGGCGAGGAATAGGGCACGGTCATCCTCCGGCCCTG
>CAZZMQ010000043.1:8329-18452 GCA_964655365.1 uncultured Dehalococcoidia bacterium
AAGCCTTTGCCGCATTGGAGGGCGTTTTCAGCGAACGTGTTTGGATTCAAAGCTCCTGGTCGCTACTGAGCCGGTGACGCGGGCCCTTTGTCAGCCCTGTTCCCGACACCCCCAGTTAGGCGTCCCGGATTGTCGGTCCTGACCACTTTCAGCCCTCTCACGGTTCGGCGACGATGGTATAGCTCGTCGTAATACGAGGGGGGGGCGAGGCTCGGCCAAGAGTAGGTGGATAGGCGCATCTGACTGACGTCAACGGGCTGCCGTAGTGTTCAGGTACATAGAGAACAAGCTCGTAGTAGCACAGATGTAGAGGCGGTTGCGCTTAATTCCGCCGAACTCCACGTTTGCGACAACCTCAGGCAAGAGGATCTTGCCGAGGAGGACACCGTCCGGGGAGAAGCAATGCACACCATCGCCTGCCGAACTCCACACGTTTCCATGGATGTCGACGCGGAATCCGTCGAAGAGCCCGTTGTCGCAGGTGGCGAATGTCGTGTGATCACCCATAGGGGTACGACCGTCAGCCGCCATGGGGTACGCCCGGATGTCGGGTGGGCAGTCTCGACCGACATGGGAGATACCGGTGTCGGCCACGTAGAGCATCGACTCGTCGGGTGAGAATGCGAGCCCGTTGGGTCGCACCATGTCGGTGACAACGGCGGTGATCGAGCCGTCCACCGGATCGATTCGATACACGTACGAAGCGCCGATCTCCGATTCGGCGGCGTTTCCCTCGTATTCGCTGTCAATGCCGTAGGTTGGGTCTGTGAACCAGACGCTGCTGTCAGACTTCACGACCACGTCGTTGGGAGAATTGAGGCGTTTGCCTTCGTAGCTGTCGGCGAGAATCTCACGAAGGCCAGCGTGTCCAATGCGCGTGACGGCTCGGCCCTGATGCTCGCAGCTGACGATCCGTCCCTCGTTGTCGAGGCAGTGGCCGTTTTGGTTGAGTGCAGGTTCCTCAAAGAGGATTGTCTCGTTAGTTCGCTCGTCGTATCGCAGCGAGCGATCGTTTGGGATGTCGGAGAAGACAAGGTAACGGCCGGCAGGGACGTAAACCGGCCCCTCTGTCCACCGCCCACCGGTCCAGACTTGGTCGATGTGCGCATTGTGGATGACCAACCGGTAGAAACGATCGTCGTGTACTTCAATAGCTGGATCGAGTGCCATAGGTGTTCCTCTCGCGATACTCGCGGCAGGATTGCCTCTGATTCGTTGCTCGTCAACTGGACCGTTCGCCACGGCGCTGGAGGTATCTAGACATAGTCCGCGCGGGGCGTGTCCGAGTACCCCTGAGTTTCAGGACCGTGGGAGGGGGCCGGTTCGGAGGGGGGTCTTGAGCCTGTGCAGCGCTGACAGCCAAGGTGCGATGTTCTGGGATATCCGGTGACCTGCGTGCCCAGTCACGGCTGACTAAAATGTGATCACACAGCGTCCACGTGTACCGCCGGTGGCCAGGCGGTGGTGTGATTCGGCGGCATTTTCCGCGTCGTAGGTCGCGGCGACTCGTAGGGAGATCTTGCCGGCCTCAGTTTGCTGGCGGAGTCGGTCTAGCAGATCGGCCCGTTGATCGTAATCCACCACCATCGTCACGTGGAAGGCGATGTTGCGCTCGCCGTTACCTCGCCAACCGCGCACGGCCGCGAAGCCGCCGCCGTTCTTGATCGCCCCCACGGCGAGATCATCTTGGACGGCACCATCGGCTAACGCGTCGACGCCGTCCGCTGTGACCTTACGGATCTGATCGGCAATATCATCGCCGCGCGGTACGACGATGTCGGCTCCGAGGTCGCGGACGAGTTGTTCGTCCGCCGAGGAGGCATCGGCGATTACGCGGAGCCCATCGGCCTTGGCGAGTTGGACGACGTAGCCGCCGTAGCAGCCCGCGGCGCCGGTGACGGCGATCGTCTGCCCCGGTTTGAGCGCAAGTTGGTCGAGCGACAGTCGTGCGGTCAAGCCGTTCATTGGTAGGGTGGAAGCCTCGGCGTGCGATGAGCCCGCAGGTGCCCGCGCGACCGCGCTGGCCTTGAGTACGATGCTCTCGCGATACGCGCCGTGACTGCCATTGGGGATCACCATGGCCATCACCGTGTCGCCCAGTGCGAGTTCGGTCGATGTATTCGGTCCGATCTCGTCTACGATGCCCGCCGCATCCATGCCGGGGATGTATGGCGGCGGATACTTCAACAACGCCTCGGCCCGGCCGCCGCCGCGTGTGAAAGTGTCGGTTGGGTTCACTGCAGCGGCGCATACCCGCAGGCGCACTTCGCCGTCGCCCGCATGAACCTCAGGCAGGTCGACGACTTGCAGCGCTTCCGGACCGCCGAATTCGTTGACTCCAACGCCTCGCATCGGCACTACTCCTTCGATTGCAAGCGAGACTTCACGCACCGATGAGATGGGATCGGCGAGTCACGCATGGGGGAGTCTACGCCGCGTACCTTCTGTCGCAAGCGGATACGCGTCTTCAGACGTGCCGTGATCGCCACACGCGACGTGCTCATCAGGAGTGGCGAACCGAGCACAGTGCCTGACGGGCACAGGTACGCTGATACGTCGCCACGAACGAGTATTTGTGGCACGCTCTGGGGCGAACTGCGCATCGAGCATCCTAGGGGGACCTGTGTGACTGGGCCATCCTACTTTGACCTCCATGTTCACTCGACCGATGCTTCTGACGATGCGGGGGGCACTGTTGAGGGCTATTGCAAGTGGATCGAATCCCGGCGCAAGGCCGGTTATCAAATTGACGGATTTGTGCTCACGGAGCATCGGCGCTATCTCGGTGAGGTTGATTATTCAGTGCTGGCTGCTCAGTATGGCGTCACGATCTTGCGTGGGATTGAAGTGGAGACGGACGTCGGGCACGTCCTCGTATACGGTGTTAGCGCCGGGTTCCTTCAGCATTTTGATGTGGGGGATGTCGCGTTGCCGTACGCCGACGTGTTCCAGGTCGCAGAGGAGACAGGAGGCGTCGCCGTCGGTGCCCATGCAGGCCGACCACGTATCGGGCTTGTGGAGCACGTTGTTGAGCGCGGGGTATCACTCGAGACCGTCGGAATCATCGAAGCGTTAAACGGGGGAAGCAGCGATTATGAAAATGGGCGTTCCTTCGATCTCGCCGCAGCACACGGCTTGCTAACTGTCGGGGGATCGGATGCCCACTTCGTTTCGGCGCTAGGACGGTGTCTCACCGAATTCGATGTACAGATCAACTCGAGCGCGGACCTAGTTGCGGCTCTGCGCGACGGTGCATTCCGCCCCATTCGCGTTGAAGAGTCGCGGGACGATGCTGAGCGCCGGGCGCTGCCCTTGGCCGCACAAATCCCCTCGACGAGTGGGCAGGGGAATCTGGGTGGTGACACGATCGAGATGGATGAGAGCGTGATCGGTGAAGAGGTCTACGTTGGCTCGCTCGAGGTCACGCCGCAGTCCATTGACGACTACTGCGCAGCACTCGACGAGACGAACCCCCTGTACACGGATGCTGGCTGGGCGGAGAGAGAGGGACCTTACGGCGGCGTAATTGCGCCACCGGGCATTCTAAACACGGCACGGCTACAGCCTGGTCCAGATCCGCAGATCCGGTTTGGCGATCAAGAGTTCATGGCGGGTTCGCGCCTTGAGACATTCGCGCCGATTCGGCCTGCAGACACGATTAAAGCCTTCACGCAGGTGAAGGCAATCTACGAGAAGACAGGGCGGAGTGGTCGCATGGTCTTTATTGTTCGTCGGACTCGTTACGCGAATCAGCATGGCATTGACGTAGCAGCGACCGAACATTCCATGGTGCTACGCCAGGTACAGGCGCTCGACGGTTAGGGTCGTGACGAGGGGAGTCCGATGTCCGATCCAATCGAGCAGCGTTACTTCGATGACGTCGAAATTGGGGAAGAGTTTGAGGAGGCGCAGCACCCGACGGCTGAGCACGTGCGGCAATTCATGGCACGGTCGGAGCAGAGTGGTCGTGACCAGAGTGGAGACCCAGTTCTCGGACGCTTCATCGACATTGATATCGCTCGCAGCCATGGGCTGGACCGCCCCATCGTTCCCGGGAACATGTCGCTGGCAATGATCACGCGACTTGTGACTGATTGGATGGGGCCGCTTGGCCATATTGTCGAGATCGATGTCAGCTATCGACGCCCGATTCTGCACGGGGATCGGTTGCGTTCGGTGGCGCTTGTGACTGACGTCGAGATATCACCGCGAGTACATCTCGATCTATCCCTTGAGAACGAGCGCGGGGAACGACCGTTGCAGGGCACGGCAGTGGTCGATCTTCCGGTGCGCGGTTCGCTATCTGCGCCATTCCGCCCTCATGTCTGAGTCCAGGCATGTTGATGCGAGCATCGCCGAACCTGGCGCAGGATCCGTAGGAGCGGAGCCCGAGGAGTTCAGCCGGCGGCTGTTGTACGGGCTCTCAGTCGGCCATGCAGTAAAGCACTTCGGGCAGGGGGCAGTGCTGATCTTGGTGCCGGAGGTGAAGGCGTCGCTGGCGGTGTCCGACGTGGCGATCGGCGCTATGTTCGGCGCCCGTGACGCGGCTTCCGGTGTGGCCAACGTGCCGGCCGGACTGCTGACCGATATGTATCGCCATCGTGTGCCCCTGCTTCTCATAATCTCGATGACGCTTGTCGGCTCGGCGTATTTGATGATCGGGCTCTCGTCTTGGTACTGGCTGACGTTTGTCGCGCTCATTGTGATTGGTGCGGGGACATCACTGTGGCACGCGCCCGCATTTGCGGAGCTTGCTGTCCGCTATCCGCGACGGGTCGGATTCGCGATGGCTGCCCATTCGACCGGTGCCCAGATCGGCAACACGATGGCGCCAGTACTAGTTGGTCTGCTCCTCGGTGGGATTGGTGTGCTTGGGATTGAGTGGGCCGGACTTGGGTGGCGCACCATCGCGTTGCTGCTTGTTATCCCGGCGACCATGACGGCGGCGGTCATCATGGTTCGCTTTCGGTCCAGTCCTCCATCGGCCACTGCCATCTCTCTCGCCGATTACCTGACAGCCACCGGGCGACTGTTGCGGAACCCTGCAGTGCTCGCACAGGCCTTGCTGCATGCCCTACGGGGTGCGGCCCACAACTCGATTCAGCTCTTTCTCGTGATCTATATGGCCGAGGAGTTGGACTACAGTGACTTTTCCGTCGGGCTGCACGTGTCATTACTGACGCTTGCAGGCATCGCTTCGACGCCGGTCCTCGGTGTGGCTTCCGACCGGTTCGGGCGCCGCCTTGTTTCGACGCTCAGCATGGCGGCGATTTCCTTCTTCGTGGTGGCGTTTCTCTGGGCGGATGATGGCTGGGCTTTGACACTTAACACGGTTCTCCTTGGGGTTTTTCTGTTTTCGATCATGCCGGTGATTGTCGCGTCCGCTATGGACGCGACAGCAACCGGATCGGAGGGAACATCAGTCGCAGCGCTGTTCGCTGGCGGAGCACTAATGGGCGCGGGGGCACCGCCGATTGCGGGCGCGATTAATGGTGGCGCGGGGTTCGAAGGGGTTGTGCTTTTTGTTACCGGGCTTGCGATCGTTGGCACACTGCTCGCCTGGTTCGCACCCCGAGGTTCAGATGGAAGTGCGCGAGCAGGATCGTGAGACGGATTTAGGCGGCGGGCCATGCCTCGTTATCAGACGGGAGCGAGCGGCGGCGCCGGAAGAATCTCATCGATCCGCATGGCGCGACAGACCAGCACTTCGTGCTGCCGCTGGAAAGCGTGTACGTCGCGGGCCGGTCCCGAAATCGGATCGACCGCCGACCGCTGATTCGAGTTGGCGCGTGTCTTAGCCCGATGTGGCGGCGTGCTCCGCGAACCATGCTGGGCCTTCTTCGCCAGGCTCCGGAAGAATCTCGCCGGCTTCCATCGCCCAAGACGCGGGCGATTCGTTGATGTGGCCACCCACCGAGTCAGGGTCGACACCGGCGGCTTCGGCCAGTGCTCCGCGGAGATCGTTTAGCAACGTCTCACGTACCTCGGTGGGCCGTCCGGCACGGTTGCTCCCTGCCATGTAGTAGCCACCGTCGTTGTGGTCCTCGAAGAAGACGTGCACAAAACTGCGGGGCGCGCCTGTCGAGTCGCAGTGAATGTCGGTGAAACGGTGCGCGATGGCTTGCCGCTGATTCACGGTGAGTGATCCGTCGGGGACGAGGCAACGATACAGTGGCATGAGATGGCCTCCGAACTCTGGCCTAGGATACCTCGTCGCTCGCCGTCACGACGAGTTCATCTGTTCGACATCCTGTAACTGTGCACCAGCAATCGTTGAGCGCCCGCAGAAGGGCCTCCCGCGCCGGTTGCGCAAATCCTTCTGGCACCAAGGTCGCGACGAGTGACGTGGTCGACGGTTCACCGCCGCGGAAGCCAAAGCCGCGCGGAATCTCCGTGTACATCACAGTGATGTCGTTCGTTGATCCCCCTAGGTTCTCGCTCATGACCTGTGATAACTCGGTCGCTAACCGGCCACGCAGCTCGATCGGGATGGTTCCCTCTTGGACGGTGCAACGGATCTCGGTCATGACGCCCCCATTCGCTTCGCAGGCTACGATGTCACCGGTGAGTACGGAAGGGTCTGCGCGAGGCGATGGAGGCCTCAGTGTGGAACCTTGCGAATCAGGACACCTCTTTTGGTAAGCGCGTGGATCTCGTCGACGTCGAACCCGATGTCCGCGAGGATCTCCGTGTTGTTTTCACCCTGGAATGGTGGCACGCCAGCGTCGGGTAGGCAGGATTTCCCGAAGTGCCAGGGTGGGGCAGGCACCCGTGCCCGACCCCCGGACCGATCGTCGACTTCGCGAATTGCCCCCCGCTTCGCAGCCCATTCTGAATCCGCGATTTCGCGAACGGTACGGATGGTGCCGACCGCCAGCCCAGCTTCGCTGACCTGGGCCTCGAGTTCTGCGATAGAGCGAAAGGTTAAAACCCACCCACGGATTTCTGCGTGGAGATCAGCCCAGTTTCTCCGCCGGAATTCAGCAGTGATGAAGCGTGGATCGAGCAGGAGATCATTGCGGCGCATCATTGCGCAGTAACGCACAAAGGCACCGGAAGCGATCGGGCTTGCGGCGATAGTGATCCTGCGGCCGCCTGGCAGCTCGAAAATGGGGGACTCTGGGGCGCTAAGTGCGAGTGGCTCGCCCTCCACATCAATATCGGAGAGCTCATAGCTGACACGATCGTTGATGGCGAGCATCGTGGCAGCCATCGCAACATCAACATGCTGGCCTTCGCCGGTGCGGTTGCGATGGGCGAGCGCGGCGAGCGTCGCTATCGCTCCTTCGAGTCCGGTGTAGACGTCTGCGTGGTTGTACGCATCGTTCTCCATCCGGCCCAGGTTCTCGCCGTAGTGACGCGCAATGATCTCTGTGAAGCCCGCCTCGGCCTGGACCGTCGGAGCGAAAGCGGGACGGTTCCGCCAGGGGCCACTTTGGCCGTAGCCGCTGATGGAAACCATGATCACACTGGGATTACCTGCGGCGAGCGCGTCGTAGCCCAGCCCGAAGCGGTCGAGTGTGCCAGGGCGGAAGTTTTCTACGACCACGTCGGCGTTCATGCACAACTTCATCACGATCGTTTGCGCTTCGGGGAAGTTGAGATCCAAGCTGAGCGCGCGTTTCCCGGAGTTTTGTTGCGCGAAATAGAGCGACATCGGTCCGACGTGCGGCTGGCCGCTGCGACCGCCATCAGAGGCGGGTGGCTCGATTTTGGTTACCGTGGCGCCAAGGTCACGGAGGATTTTCGTGCAATGCGGACCGGCCAGCACCCGCGTAAAGTCGACGACGCGTAGGCCTTCCAGCGGCGCGCTCATCGGCCTTCGAAAATCGCGGTGCCAGGACCGCTCTCGGTGAACGCAGTCAGACCGGTCTGAATATCTTCGCTCGCCCAGACCACCTTGGCGGCTTCGTCCTGCTCCAGGTCGGCTGCTCGCACGCCTGCATGAGCGGTCACGGCTGCTAGGTGCTTGATCTGCCCGTGTGCGATCGTTGGCCCGCTCGCCAACTGCTTGGCGAACGAGCGGGCCGCGTTCTCAAGTTCCTCCTCGGCCACGACGAGATTAACGATGCCCCATCGTTCGAGCACCTCCGGATCGTGTCGCCGCCCAAACATCGCGATTTCTTTGCCCCGCGCGGTTCCCGCACGTTCTGCCACGCGCTGCACGCCCCCAAGCAGCGGCATTAATCCCAGCGTTGTCTCGACGAGACCGAGGCGCGCGGACGATGCAGCGACGATGAAGTCACATGCCAGTGCGATCTCGAAGCCCCCGCCGAGTGCCAGTCCATGCACCGCCGCGACAGTGGGGATCGGGACATTCTCGAGCCGATCAAGCACCTCCGCGGTGGGCATTGAGCGAGTCTCGCCGTCGCCGAACCCGCCGACGTCAGCTCCGGCGGAGAAGTGTTTGAGCTGGCTACGCAGCAAGATGGCCCGACCACCCGCCTCATGAGCGCGTTCGAAGGAGGCGATGAGCGCCTCGATGAACGTGCTGTTCAACAGGTTGTGCGGTGGTTTAGCCATCGTGACGACGGCCACGGCATCGTCCATCTCAAGGCGGATGTTTTCGTTGTCCATCGTGTATTCCTCTGTCGACATTCTATTTCAGTGCGCGGGCCGCTTGCGCGGGGCGAACGTGTACGGCCGTCTATCCTGCAACGCGCCGGGGGTTCCGATTGGGAACGGAGTTTCCCCCGATCGCCGGCGTGTGCATCCACCCTCAGCAAGGTCTGGAAGGGCTCAATCAGCCGGAGTCTCGTCCGAACCGTCTACGCGGAAGTAAGGGTGTGCTACGGCTTCGTCGGGCCAGAGGAATTCGAAGCCCGCCTGAAGTGCATAACGCCGGTCGAGATCTTCGCGGTCGCCAATGTGATAATAGGCGTCGGCTTCGAAGCGGGTTTTAATTTCGGGCAGCATATGTTTTGAGGCGACAAAGTCCTCAGAAATGCCATGTTGTTTCCAGATTGCTCGCTGGCCGCTGAGCGTGCGGTCCGAGCAGCTCCCGATGAGGAAGCCCTTCGCCTGCACGAGCCGCACCATGTCCATGGTCAGTACGCCTGGCGGGTCGCCGATTTCGAGCGTGCCGTCGATGTCGAAGCTGATCAGTGTCGTCACGGCCGTTTCTCTCCCGCCCTGTTGCGGTCAGTGTTGGTGCTCATCTCATCTGATCGCGTTCGGTTAGTCAGGGCTGGCGCTCCAGACCATGAAGTTGCCGCCGAGTGGCATGGGCCCGCCGGAGACGGCGACCTCAGGTTTCACGCCGGTGACCTGCCGGTCACCCGCTCGACCCTGGAGCTGCTGAATGCAGTCGGTATGGAGCCAGACGCGGCTGCGCCCGCTTCCGACGTTGCCGCCACTGGGGGAGACGGGGTTGGGTCCTTCGATACTGATATCCGTCTGGTAGAAGTCCAGTGCTTCTCCGAACTTGATACCGCGATAGCCGAGACCCTCGATGTGGAACTGGTGGAACTCGGAGAAGCCATCGTACATATTTTCGAAGGAGAGATCGTCGGCGGTAATTCCGGCGCCTTCGTAAAGTTTGCGGGCAGTGCGAGCGGTATCGTCTTCGACCTCATCGAGAGTCGGAATTAGGCTCCGCGGCCGGGTGTTGCTAGAGGCATGATTGAGGATGTAGACGGGGTTCTGGCGCATATCCTGAGCGCGTTCTGCTGTAGTGAAGAGGTATGCCCCGGACATCATGATGGGAATGTCGTTGTCGAAGAGATTGGCCGGCTTGGCGATCCAGCGCGCGGCGAGGTAGTCCTCGGGGGGCAGTTCCTCTGGCCGATGTTGGGCCCAGTAGCCCTCGGGGAACATCAGTCCGTTGCGCCGGGAGTTCTCCATGAATGGTGCCATCATCTCGTGCGTTTTGCCGTACTTGCGGCAGTATTCGGCGAATTGCAGGGCAGTTCCATAGCAGGCGGGTGCGCCCCAGAGTTGGGTCATGGCAGGGGTGCCGGGCAGAGCATCGGTGGCGTTGGCTCCGCCCTGGTAGTAGCGGCCTTCGAAGTTGTGCCAGCTCTTGACGACGAGGCAAGTGTGCGTGAGGCCATCGCCGACTGCCTGGGCTCGCTGCCGCACGAGCTGCTCGGCCGCGCCCATCAGGAGAGCGCCCACCTCTCCA
>CAZZMQ010000043.1:18462-21399 GCA_964655365.1 uncultured Dehalococcoidia bacterium
AGTTGGAATGGGGGGGGTTGGCATCGGCGTCTGCCTGGGGAGGCAAGGTGTGTGCGGTCGACATGCAGGTGGGGCCATACATCGTGAACTCGACGTTAGTCAACTCCGGCATATTGGCGAGAAGCCATTCTGCGCTCAGCTTCGCGATGCCGTCCAACGGGTCCGTGGTCTGGTTGAACGCGTTGATGATGTCCATGGGAAGGGGCTTGCCGTCTTCCCAGAATGCACCTGTGGTGGTGACAGGGACAACGACCAGGCCGTCGATCTGGTCGGGGGCGATGCCGGCATCTTCGATCGCGCGGCGTAGGGCGAGAATGGTAAGGGCACCTACAGAGGTTTCGATTTTGCCATCCCAGCGGCGGGAGGTGGGGGAGTGGCCGACACCCACCGCGGCGACCTTGCCGCGGTGCTCCCAGAGGCCCAGCCCCTCGTCATTGCGGTACATGGATTCTGGCGCGTTCTGCGTAGTCATGGTGCAATTTTCCTCGGAATGCTGCCGACAGGCGGGAAGGAGTCAGTCGACGACTCGCCATTCGGGGACCTTTTGCCCATTGGCGGTTGCTTCGAAGACGACCTCGACGGCCGATCCGACAGGGACGTCGTCGACCGGTGTCCCGGGTAGGTGAGAGAACATCTGGATTCCGGGATCGTCGTCGAGCATGATCACCGCGACGTTGAACGGCTGGTCAGCCTGCAGCAGCCGAACCGGGCAGTCGTGGACAACGCCGTAGTTGTAGATCGTCCCTCGACCACTAACCGGCTTCCACTCGAGTTGCTTGCTGGAGTCGCACTGCTTGCAGATCTCGGCTGGAGGGTGCTGGAGTCTGTCACAGGCGATGCAGTTTTGGATCACCAGCCGATCCTCGTTGGCGGCGTCCCAGAACGGCTGGCTGAACGGATCGGCTTCGACGCTTTGTTTGGTCATCATTGCCTCTGTCCGTCGATGGGGTGGCTTCAAAGTCTGGCGCAGACTAGGCGTTTAAAAGGGATGGGTCACGTGCGGGCGGAAGCCCGGCGCGTGTAAACTTTACGGATGAGCATCACCGAGCACCCTGAGTTCCTCCACGCGCATCGGGCGGGGTCGCAATGCCCAGCATGTTGGGAGGACTTCCCCAGGGCGTGTCGCTGCGGTGGCCGGATCCATGCGGAGCAGGCCGACGAGAATGCAAGTGGCGACTTCTGGCTGCGCCGCTGGTGCGAGCTGTGTGGAATCGACTGGGACTATCCCATCGGCGATCCGCGTTGAGCGCCACCAGGCCTTTTGTGGGCCATATAGCATCGTTGTTCGGATGGCCTTCGCGCGTGGTTGGACCACCCCGACCATTAGATTGCGAGACACCATGCATATAGGTACCCGAGGTGGGTATCCCGCGCGCTGCTGTGGTGTTTATGGTCGCCGGAACTACGACCATCATCGCGCCTCAGTATTGAGCCGTGCCACGGTGGTGCTGCCCTTGCGAGGTGGTTAAGCGATGCCGACTCTGAAATTCGGCTTTCTGTTTTCGCTTCGTAACCCGGCTGCGTTCCGTAAACCGTGGGCACAGGTCTATCAGGAGACGCTTGACCAAATCGTGATCGCCGAGGAGCTTGGTTTCGACAGCGTCTGGATCTCAGAACACCATGGAGCGGCGGACGGTTACTGTCCGTCGGTCTTGCCGGTCGCGGCCGCTGCTGCTGATCGTACCTCCACCATCACGCTGGGTACGCGCCTGATGCTCCTGCCCCTCCATCACCCAGTGCGGGTCGCCGAGGACGCCGCCGTCGTCGACATTATGGCCGAAGGCCGGTTCGTCCTCGGCATCGCCGTCGGCTACGTTCCGCGCGAATATCCGGCTTTCGGCGTTAATCGCCGCTATCGCCCCTCGCTTACTGAGGAGGGGATCGAAATCATGCGTCGTTGCTGGCGCGAGGAGGAGTTTGATTTCGCGGGTAAACGTTTCCAGCTCGAGGGTGTCCGGGTTGCGCCGAAGCCCTATCAGGAAGGGGGGCCGCCAATCTGGATTGGCGGAACGGCGCTTCCGGCGGTCGATCGGGTCGCACGACTGGGTGATGGTTATCACTTTGCGGGCGGGCGTTCGATCTATCGGACATACGCCGACGCGATGCGCCGTGTGGGACGCGATCCACGCTCCATTCCCGTCTACGACAGTCGAGACTTCTACCTGGGCGAAGACGACCAGACGGCCTGGGAGGAATCGCGCGAACATATCTTCCACTCCTATTCTGGTTACGCACATTGGAGTCGTGAAGCTGCCGAGGCTGACGGAAACGAGCCTGGTCCAGAACCGGCCGAATCCCCGGAGGCCATGCGCGAGCAGACCGATGTCTGGGTGGGTAGTCCCGAGACGATCATCGCGAAATTCGAAGAACGCCTGACGCAAGTGCCGATCGACGGCACGGTCATGCGCATGCCTCCCGGTATCGATCATGCTCGCGCGGTCCAGCTCATGACACGCGTGGCAGAGCGAGTCTTACCCTACTTCCGCGACTGATCGCGCCACCCATCTCGCAGCGCTCCGAAAGCGTTCGCAAGGGAGCATCCGCTGGCCTTGCACGTCATGTTATTGATTTAGAATGTACTGGGTGCCCAGTACTGGGGTCTCATGACGCCGAGTGGCAGCCGGGATTAGCCGACCGGCACGCGCGATGTCCTGAAGTATCTGCAGTACCTCGTCACCAACCCACCGCCCTAACGCGCATTCCTCTGTTCATTGGCGGGAGACCCAGATCTTGGCCTGGCTTCTGCGTGCATGCGTTCCATCCACGGGATACGGGACTCGTCCAATAATGGAATTCTGAACGTATTGCGCCCAGATTGAGGCGAAGGAAAACGTGAGAGGGGGTACCGGGTTATTCAAACAGACAGGTCTTAGAGCGCTAGGTAACGCTCGTTCATCGGCGGGGCGTACGTGGGTGGATTCTGGAACAGATATCCCT
>CAZZMQ010000044.1:0-21043 GCA_964655365.1 uncultured Dehalococcoidia bacterium
GATCCCACACACGGAGCCGACGACAACACAGACGCGATGCGCGACACGTTCCGCGCGATCCTGCGCGAACCCCTGGCCGGACTACGGCATCACTTGTTGACCGGTGAGACGGTAACCGAGATTACCGCGCTCGCATACGACGGACTGGTCGACTGAGGGAGTCACGGCGAACGATCATTCGCTCGCTAGGCAGTTAGTTCGCTAGTCCGTAGCATCATCGAATGCCTTGGCTACGCGACACCTTTGCCGCCTTTTCCGAACGCAACTACCGCCTTCTGTGGTCGGGCTCGTTGTTCTCCACGACGGCGTTCATGATGTCGTTCATGCTCGTACCCAGCGTCGCTTACGAGATCTCGGGCAACAACACCGCAGCTGGCATCGCACAGTTTGGCTCCGGGGTCAGCATGTTCTTGGTCGCGCCGCTCGGTGGCGTCGTCGCCGATCGCTTTCGCAAGAAGCCGATCGTCCTCGCCGGCCAGGCCATCCCCGGTCTAATCATCCTCCTAATAGGCATCTTCGTGATCAACGACTGGATCACCATCCCGCTGCTGACGTTGGGCACTCTGATCATGGGATTCGGCTTCGCCTTCATGGGACCGGCTCGTCAAGCCTGGGTTGGTGAGATGGTTCCACGCCACTTATTGCCTAACGCGGTTGCCCTACAGCAGATCGCGATGAACATTGCTCAAGTCGCCGGGCCCCTGATGATCGCGATTCTAGTCGGATCCTGGGTGGGCCTCGGCGGGACCTACATCTTCATGGCATCGTTGTTCGTGATCGTCTTGCCGCTCACCTCGAGCCTACCCAACACCAAGTCATCGACTCCTTCCGACCAACAACGCTCCGTCACGGTCGAACTGTCCGCCGGCGTGCGCTACATGGTCGGCGACCGTCAACTGCGCGTGCTCTGGGCTGGCTTCGTCATGATCGTCGTCTGTGGCTTCGCCTTCCAGACCCTGATCCCCGGAATCCTCGATCGCGTACTAGGTCGCGACCCGACCGATATCGGTCTCATCTTCCTCTCCTTCGCCATCGCCGGGCTGATTGTTAACCTGCCACTGGCCAATCTCGTCCGTACCCGTTGGGCATGGCCCTGCATAATCTTCATGGGCACACTGATGGGCGCAAGCTTCCTCCTGCTTGCCAGCGTGTCGACCTACTTACTAGTCCTGCTGGCAGCAATCCCGCTCGGCATCGGTCGTTCGGGATTCATGCTGCTCGACAACTCCCTCCTGATGTCAAACTCCAAACCCGCGTTCTTCGGGCGCGTCCAGTCGCTCATTATGATGGCGTTTGGCGCCCAAGCTCTGCTCGCTCCGCTGTGGGGAGCCCTGGCAGATTCGATCGGCATCCGCGAGACAGTGGCGATCGTCGGCTTTGTCACCCTTATCTCGATGGCCTTAATCGCCATCGCCTGGGTGCGCATGCGCGGATCGATCCGACCCGTCGCGGAGCTGCAGGCTGCGTTCGCCCCCGAGAGCGAGAAACCGCAGCCACTCGCCGCATCCGTACCAGCGATCCCCGTCCACAACGGACATCAGAAAACCAACCCATCGAGCCCAGCACTACCGACGGCGGCGGCTATCCCACAACTGCCACTGCCTCTGCCCGTTCGCTCGGACGGCAATGATGGTTCGGGGTGGCGCCCAGTCCTTGCTGGCGTAGCCGCCATCGGTATGGCGCTTGGCCTCGCCGCCGCCCAGCGCACGATCAGCAACGGGAACCGGTCGAAACAGCCGCAGGGGCGCGACATCGGTCCCCGGCGTCGACTAGCCAACTGGATCGATCCGCCGACCTAGCGCTTATCGCATCTTTTGCGCCTGCATCCATGCGATCGCTGACGCCACCTCGCCTAGCTTCCCGGTCTCGGCTTAATCTGGCGTCTGAGCGCCCGATTAATCAGCGATGCGGCTAGCCAGAGCACGGAGGTTGCACATGCGGCTCGCATTTGGCCCCACTCCGCATGCACGTTGGAGGAATCGGGCTCCGCGAAGACAACCTAGTGGTGCAAGGCAGCAAAGACACGATCCAGATTGGCCGGGTCTGGATCCAGCTCACCGACCCGGAACGAACGCACCACCTCCGCGATAGCATCATTGTAAGGGGTCGGCACCTCAGCCTCACGCCCACGTTCGGAAACGTAGCCGTTCAGGTAGTCGATCTCAGTCCGCCGTTTGCGCAACACGTCCTGTAAGAACGAGGGACGTCCCTCACCCATCACGTCCGCACCTGCGATCAACTCGGCATTCAACTGCTCGATGTTGTGGCCTCGTGCCGCATCGACGAATTTATCGGCCGCCACCCCCCAGACCCCATCAATCTCGTTACCATGGGCACGCCCGACCTCAATCGCCTCCGCCGCCACCCGGACGCAGACCTCGCGTGTGTCATCGCGGCGCCGCACCTCGGCCGAGCCATAGCCCGTCAGCCCCGCAATCGGGTTGGCCATGCAATTCACAGCCAGCTTGGCCCATCGTTCACCCCACAGGTTCGTCGTGACCTCGCTGCCTTCAACATGCTTCAATAGCTCCACAATCTCGTGAACCCGAGCAGTCACACTCCCATCCAGCTCCCCAACTTTGAAACCCAGTCGCCGCGTATCGGTGCGCAACGCATGACCCGGCTCATAGAGCCCGGCGCCAATCATGATCACACAACCCAGCGTCCGCTCCCGACCAGCGATAGCGGCCACCCGCTCGTCGTTAATCCCATTCTGGAAGTCAACCACACAGCCTTCATCCGCAACATACGGTGTGATCAATTGCGTTGCCCATTCCGTGTCGTACGATTTAACAGCCACAAAGGCCAGATCGAAGAGAACGGAGAGCGACTGCAACTCACTGATCTGCAATGCTTTCACTTCAACGGTTATGTCGTTTTGGCCGGCGACGGAGAGATGCAGCCCATCGCGCTTGATTGCTTCGACGTGGTTCGCCCATTGGTCGACCAGTGTCACATCGAAGCCAGCTTTAACCAGCAGCCCACCAACGACGCTTCCGACCGCCCCCGCCCCAATGATCCCAACCCGTGGCTTCATAGCCTGCTCCTCTGAAAATATCTCGGCCTGTTCCCCCAACTGGCAGTCTTGGGACAGCGCCCCGCACTGGGTATCAGTGAAATCCGTCTAGGGACGATGAGCCGCGCGGTAATGCTCCGCCAGCGCGTCGCCACCGAAGTCTCCCTGAGGATCCCGCCAGACCGAGTGGATATGATTGGCATTGTTCTGCGTGTTGTCGTACTCGACCAGGAAACGCGGCGCCTGGAGCCGATAGTAGTGCCCCTCACCGCGTTCCATGCCCCCGGCCCAGGCAAAGTGGATCGCGTCAAAATCGGCGCGAATCTTGGCGCGCTCCGGCTCGAGTACGTCGTCCGGCATGCGTGCGATGTACTGCTGCACCAGTGCGCGCAGCGCATCTCGCTCCCCCTCCGACATCGACGACGCCGATAGCCCCTTCGGTTCCGACGTCATGCGCGACGCCTCCAGTGCCGCTTCAGCCAATCCCGCCCGCGCGCGACGCTTCGCCAGTCCATCCAGGTCGGGTGGCGTCGCCATCATTTGCCAGGTCGGCAGCGACAGAACCCCATCTTCGACGCGGGGGCGGTTGCTCTGCAGAATGTCGTCGGGAGCGACCGGAGATAGTACAGCCTGCTCCAAACGTTCTGCCGGCAGGAGACGCAGCAACTCACGCCCCAGATCCTCCTCACCCGCCAGCGGCCGCAGCGTATAGTCGCCTCCCAGTGGAGACTCTGACGGGTTGGCGCCGAAGAACATCGGCGTCGGTGAAACGATCTGCCCACCCGCCACGGCGTACTGCACACAAACGTGGTGCCCGCCGAATCGCCAAGCCCAGTTGTCGTCATTCGGATCACCAAAGAAGGAGAAGTAGTATCGGTTCGGATCGCGCACGCGCAACTCGTCACCCACGCCCAGGCGCCCGCTTGAGCCCCAGCTCTCCTGTCGGTCGAGCGGATTCTCCAGCCCCATGATTGTCGCCGCCGTGACGTAAGCACCGTGGCTCAGCCCGCTCGCCAGCAACCGGTGTCCCAACTGCTGTTGCGCGGGACTCAGCTCGAGTAGGGACACCCCCTTGCGCACATTCGGCGTAAAGAACCAACGACGCCGCTCTTCCTCGTCCACCAATGACTCGCACGCCAGCTCTCGCTGTTCCTCATCAAGCAGCACCATGAACGCGCATGCCGCCTCGGTCATCCGCTCCAACGTCGCTCGAGCATCCGTGACCATCGCGTCCTCCTACTCGAAAATCCTATAGCCACTCAGGTACGACAGCTCAACAAGTTGCGAATACGGTGTCACCCGCGAGAGCTCATTGCGCACCGGCGTCAGCGCATCGTCCGATGTCATGTCGTGCGTCATCGGCGGCATCCAGTCATCGTGGTGGCCTAGCGTCAAACGCGACGGACGCAGGAGGTTCGTTATCCTCCCCACATACTGAGCCAACGACCCCTGGATCGGATCTCCATCGACATTTCCCCGCCCAGCCATCGCCACAATCGCGAAATCTGGACGCACGTCATGCAATAGGCCTGTCCAATAGCCGGAGGTATCCTGCCAGAAAATACTGCCGTACTGCGTTTCGAATAAATAAGCTAGCGCCCCGCCATCGCGGTCGGATCCGATCGTCGACGCGCAATGGTCTTGCATCTGCTGCAGCGCGTCCGGCTCCGAGTCCAGCGTCTGCTCTCCCGTACCGGCGCCTCGGTCAGCGCGCACTTCCATCTTCTCGTGTTCGCAAAGTCCATAGTCCCCCAGCACCCCCTTGCCCGGGTCCGACGAACCGCCTACCCAGATGCACGAGTGCAAACTGGGAATTACTTTCACGCTCACCCCGGGTCTGAGCTCATAACGCTCGCCGCCTTGCGATGGCATCAACTGCGATCCCCGGACGCCCGCCTCACGTAAAACCCGCGCACTCTCGTTTGAGCCGATCACTCGTGCCCCCGTCTGAGCCACAACCGCCTCCGCCCCCGAAATATGATCGAAGTGTGAGTGGCCGATTAACACATAGTCCGCCCGATCGACGTCGGCCGTCGTCATACCAATCTCGGGTGCAAGCGGCACACGGTCCATATATGCGTCACAAAAGATGACGAGGTCGTCGATCGTCAGCCGGAACGTCGCGCACCCAAGCCAATCAAGCGTCACTGGCATCCCATCTCCTCCTCTCAAACAGTGCGTGGGGAAGGAGCGTAGCAACCCCACAAGCGGCCGTCGCTCGAAACTCAAACGTTCAAGCGCAGTAGCCGAGACACTGTCTCACTGGCGATCAGATCGTGATCCGAGTCGGCCAAGGCCTGACGTGCCAACGTGTCGGCGGGCGTGCGATCCCCCATGTCGATGGGGTAGTCCGTACCAACCACAACGCGGTCCACCCCAGCTATATCGATCAGGTGGCCCAAGATCCGATCGCTGTGCACCAGATCGTCGAAGTAGAGCGACGCAAAGTACTCGCTCGGTGGCCGGTCGATCGCCTGACTTGCCTCCGCGCGCGCCTCCCAGCCATGATCCCAGCGACCTACCAACGAGGGCGCCACCCCACCACCATGCGCCAGACAGACCTTGATGTTGGGGTAGCGCGCGAAGACCCCACCAAAGATTAGGGAGGACACGCAGATCGCCGTCTCCACGGGGAAGCCGATGGTGTTCTGCATGTAGTAACGGCGCAACTGCTCCCGCCCCGGCGGCGACGACGGATGCACGAATATCAACACATCCAGCTCGGCCGCTCGCCGGAAGAAGGCATCAAACTCCGGTTCATCGTAGTTACGCCCGTTCACGCTGGCTCCAATCTCGACCGCGGTAAAGGCGTACTCTTTCACGACACGCTCCAACTCGGCGATCGCCAATTCGATATCCTGCAGCGGAACATTGCCCATCGGTATCAGCCGCTCCGGGTATGCGCGGCAGGCCTGCGAGATTGAGTCGTTGAGGACGGCTGATGCCTCAGCACCCAAGTCAGGGTCCGCAAAGTAATAGAACAGCCCCGGCATCACGGAGAGTGCCGCCATGTCTACGCCCATCGCATCCATCTCTTCGAGGCGGAACGAAAGGTCAACGATGCCCGGATCCATCGCGGCTGGCAGCCGCCCCGGACCCGGCCAGTTCAGCGGCTGTGTCTGGCCCGCGACGAGCGCGTCGAGGCCAGTGGCCGCGTCGCGATAGACGACCGCCTGCCAGTGTTCGGGATCGTCGCGCACCAGATCCACGAAGCGCTGCGGAATGTAGTGGCTGTGAATGTCAATCAACATGGGCACCTGCCTGACGCGAGCGAGCCTAATAGGGTTGGTCCGTATGCGTTATTTGTGGATATCTCGCCGCTCGTCATTGAGAGCGACTGGGCCCGTAGCTGTGCTCCGTCACGACGTTAAACGACTTCCAAAACAGGAACCGACGTTTACCAAAGAAAACCGGCTTGGCCCAGTACTAAAGTGTGAACGCGATCAGGGTTCCGACCTCTCCACGCCCAGGATGTTGCCACTTAGCAAGTGGTCTTACCTTTGC
Source organism: uncultured Dehalococcoidia bacterium (assembly GCA_964655365.1). Taxonomy (GTDB): domain Bacteria; phylum Chloroflexota; class Dehalococcoidia; order Bin125; family Bin125; genus JAPUIR01. The sequence continues at coordinate 6,521 of CAZZMQ010000044.1, forward strand.
AGTACGTGCCGACCGCCACTGGCACCTCACCGGCTAACCAAAGAACGAGATGAAGTCCAGCGCCGTTACACTGCCACATGCCTAGGTCAGGGTGAGAATTTCGTCGATGACCTGCAGTTTCACGACTCTTTCCTCTTCGGTGGCGAAACTTTAAACGGTCTTTCCACTCATACGTGAGTAAAGGGCAGCGAGATCGCCCCTCGAGCACAACGTGGAGCACTGCCCCATACCGCGCCCACACAGAAGGTCGCTACTATGCGCGACCTAGCCCATCATGGAATAAATCCCCAGACAATCCAGTCAGCCAAACGGCGATAGACCCCGGGGAATGTCTGGACAACCCGAGAAAGACGAAGACCATGGCAATTGCAGAAGGTTCCGCTGTTCCTGAGGCCAGCGGAATAACCTGGGCCGACGGCCCAAAGCCGACCAGCCTGGCAGACTTGTTCGCCGGTAAAAAAAGCATCCTCTTTGGCGTACCGGGCGCCTTCACGCCCACTTGCTCCAATCTGCACCTCCCCTCATTCAACGACAAAGCCCAACTCAACGCCAAGGGCATTGACCAGGTCGTTTGCATGGCGACCAATGACATCTTTGTCCTACAGGCCTGGAACGCGTCGGCCGGCGCGGAGCACATCACAATGCTGGCCGACGGCAACGGCGACGTGACTCGCGCTCTCGACCTTGGCCTGGACGTGTCGGGCGCCGGCCTCGGCTTCCGCTGCATGCGTTTCGCCGCCGTGATTGACGACGGAGTCATCACGGCTCTCAACCTCGAAGAAGAACCGGGCGCCTGCGAGCTGACCACCGCCTCCGGCATCCTTGAGCGCGTCTAGTCGCAGAGACGCGCGAGGGACACTGGGCGTCATGAGCAACTGGCCGGACCAGCTCCGACCCCGTGACCGTGACTTGATCAAAACAATGCCGGGAGTCGTGTCGATCCATCCCTACACGGCGTCCTGGTTCAACAACGCCTCGTTCGTCTTTCCTCTGTTGGCTGCCATCGGCAGCCTGATCGCCTGGGCCACGACGAGCAGCACAGAACTGCTGGGGCTCGGCATCTTCTTCGCCGTCGTCATGGGTCTGATGCTTCCGCTCGTCTACCTCACATGGTCGCGCACGCCCACCACGATCATTCTACGCGACGCCGGGATCGCATCGCTCCACCAGGGCCGACCACTCAAAACGCTGGGCTGGAGCGAGATCGTCGCAGTGACAAAGAAAGACACTATGGGCAACGTGCGGTGGTACATCAGCGCGGAGAACGAAGAATACATTTCCGTCGAAGGCGAGATCGACCAGATCGACGAGCTCTTGGCCAACGCACGCCGCTTGGCAGGCTTATCGGGCGACGCGGAAGCCGGCTAGCTAGCTACCTACTTCCGCGCGCAATCGATCATGCAACGCTGAAAGCATCTGCACCATCGCGTCAACGGTGCGCCCGCCGGCCAAGAACACTCCCGTCGCATTAACCGTGGCCCAGTTGCAGCCCACCGCTTTGGCTGCCGCAGCCACCCCCGCTACCTCATGGGGATTGGCATAAAAGGTACGTCCCCCAGGGTCATCATTTCGCGGCGGGGGACTGAGCTGGGCCTGAAATCCTATCGCGCGCGTGTCGCGACCGTCTTCCTCCGCGAAGATCTTGATGCTATTGATCATGCCGCTGAGCTTCGTCATGTCGCCCAAGGCGGCCGAACCCAGCCAACCATCGGCCCACATCCCCGCCCGACGTAGCGCAGCCGTCGACCCCCCGCCAACCCAGATAGGCAAATCCGCCCCCAGCGGAGGCATCGGCACCATCGCCCTCGCCACCGCCAGGTAAAAGACGCCGTCAAAGTCCACCGACACATCCGACCACCAAGCACGCAAGAACGGGATCGCCTCATCCATCATCTTGCCGCGTGTCGAGAAGTCAATTCCCAGCGCGTCATACTCCGACTCCTGCCACCCCACCCCCACGCCCAGTCGCATCCGCCCCGCCGACAATGTGTCCAGGGTACTGACCTGCTTCGCAACGAGCGTCGGTTGGCGCTGAGGCAGAACCAGGACTTCGGTCCCAAGCCCTATCTGACTGGTCGCCGCGGCAACGTATGCGAGAACGATGAATGCCTCAAGGATGGGCATGTTGGAGGGGTATGGCCCTGTCGCTCGATCTTCCAACGGATGCCCCATCACCACGTGATCGAACATGTCAAGTTGGTCATAGCCGATCTCTTCGATCGCGGCGGCCAGTTTCGAAACGGCCTCCGGACCCTCGCGATAAATGACGTTGGGGAACTCGACAGCTAGCCTCACGATGCAAGCCTCCTAGCAAGAAATTTGACGGCGCAGCCAGTTTACGTGACCTCATCCATCAGACCCAACCGCCACCCTCCGCGGTTTTAAGCGCACCCCTGCCATCCCGGCAGGATCGTGCGACCCTCTATCATTGCGCGAACAAACATCACCAAACAGGAGAGGGCAAATGGCAGACATCAAGGTTCACACTGACGGCCCATACGTAATCAACGCATCCGGTCTGAAACTGACTGCCTCGGATGGCAGCGAAATCGAACTACCCGCAGGCAGTGCCGTCGCGCTCTGCCGCTGCGGTGCTTCGGCGAACAAACCTTTTTGCGATGGCGGGCACAAAGCGGCCGGCTTCTCCCACGACCCGACGTCCTAGCGCCACCACTCAGTCGCGATAGCGAGCCGCCCACCTGGGCGGCAGCTTCGCGTGGTTTGCGTTGTCCAGATGAATTGATGAGGGGCGTTGGCACATGATCGATAACTCGCTACCTTAAGGCCACGTGACGGTCATCTCAGCGCCAGGACACGGAAAAATGGCGACCCTTCCCGTGCTCTCCCCCGACTGGTTCAAAGACCAGTTCCTCGGCATCGAGGTTGAGCAATACATCGGACTCGCCGTTCTTATCCTGATCGCTGCCACCGTGCAATTGGTGATCCTCTCCGCCATCCGCCTCTACGTCCGCGCACGCTATCGCGACGACGAGGACCGGGGCTTCTGGGACAGGGAGCGCCGGCGCCTCAACCGCTCCATACTCCTCCTCACGATCGCCGTCACTATGCTCGTCGGCTTCCCTACCCTTGATTTCGACACGGATGTCGAAAGAGTCGTCGATCAGGTCGCCAGCCTGCTCGGCGCCCTTGCCATCGTGCTCGTCGCCTACCGCGCGATCGACATCTTCACCGACCAACTCGGCCGACGGGCGAAACTGACCGAGAACAAGTTCGATGATCAGCTCGTACCCCTACTCAACACCACACTGAAGATCTTCGTCGCTATCATCGGCGGGCTGTTCGTACTGCAAAATCTGGACGTCAACATTGCTTCGCTGATCGCGGGCCTTGGTCTCGGTGGCTTGGCAGTCGCCCTGGCAGCTCAGGACACGATCCGCAACTTGCTCGGCGGCGTCACGATCTTCGCCGACAAGCCCTTCCAGATAGGCGACTGGGTCGTCGTTGACGACACGGAGGGAACGGTTGAGTCGGTCGGCTTCCGCTCCACGCGCGTGCGCACCTTCTATAACTCGATCGTCACCGTGCCGAACGCTCGGCTAGTGGACTCCGGGATCGACAACATGGGCGCGCGACGCTGGCGTCGCTACCGCACCACACTGGGCATGGGCTACCACAGCACACCGGACCAGATGCAAGCCTTCGTCGAGGGCATTCGCGCCATCATTCGCGCCAATCCCGGAATGCGCCAGGACTACCACATCGTGGAGTTTACCGGCTTCGGCGCCTCCAGCTTGGAGGTACTCGTCTACTGTTTCATCGACGCGCCGGATTGGACGACGGAGCTGCGCACTCGGCACGTCCTGAACCTGGACATCATCCGTCTGGCTCAGGACCTGCATATCGATTTCGCCTTCCCCACCCAAACCCTGCACGTCGCCGAGACGCCCGGAAACGCAATGCAGCTGCCTGACGTTCCCCAACGCGACGGGCTAGCAGCTATCGTCGATTCCTATGGTCCCGAGGGCAAAGCGGGGCAACGTGTCGATCAGCGCATCACCTCCGGCTACGAGAGCGAACTCGAAAGTCCCTTTGCGCAAGCCAACGAGGGCGAATAGCAACCCAACTTCCCGCCTACCGCACAGCAGTTCTAAACTGTGATTCCCCCAGTTTTCTAGTGCCTTCAGGAAACGAGCCGAGCTATGAAGAATCTTGATATCAGTCTGCACATTGTCGCTCCTGACACTGCGGGCCTCGTAGAGGGCATCGTCGGCGCCGCCGCAGCGGGGCTCAATACCGCTTGGCTCACCGTTGGGGGCCCATCGCCCGACCCCTTCGCCGTCTTCGCGCTCGCCTCACAACGCGCCGAACGGATCACGTTCGGCACCTCCATCGTACCCACCTACCCTCGCCACCCCATTGCGATGGCCCAGGGTGCAATGACGGTGGATCAAATCGCACCGGGCCGACTCAAGCTGGGCGTAGGACCCAGCCACAAACCCGCGATCGAAGGGACCTGGGGCATCGCTTTTCACAAGCCACTCAGCCACCTACGAGAGTATGTCACCGTACTCAAGGCGTTGCTCAATGAGGGTGAAGTCGATCACGACGGCGAATTGATCCAAGCACATACACGGATCGCCGCACCAACAAAGGTGCGAGTCATGATCTCCGCCTTGCGCGAGAAGGCCTTCAGACTCAGCGGTGAGCTGACCGAGGGCGGCATCTCCTGGATGGCGCCCTTGCCCTATATCCGCGACATTGCCGCCCCCGCCCAGCAAGCCGGTGCGGACGCCGCAGACCGCGCCAAGCCCGCCATGATCGTCCATACGCCCGTCGTAGTGTCAGAGGATACCTCTGCCGTCCGTGAGGCAGCGAAGCGCCAATTCGGCTTTTATCAGCGCCTGCCCTACTACTCCCAGATGCTGGTCGATGCCGGCTTCGACGAGGCCTCGGGCACAGAATTCACCGATCGCATGGCTGATGGTCTAATCATCGCCGGCTCGGAAAACGAGGTGGGCGACCGCATCCGCGGCATGACTGAGTTCGCAGTGGACGAGATGCTCGCCGCCATCGTGCAGCTTCCAGATGGCGCCGACGCAGCATACGACCGCACTCTGAGGCTGCTCGGACAACTTTCCCAAGAGTAGATCCAAGCGGTTCCCGAGCTCGAGCGGGCCCAGATTGGATCGCTAGCCAGCCCCGATCCGGATGGCTACCGCCTTGCTACGTGACGTCCCATGCATCATTTCACCCGGCTTATTCAATATCGTCGCCGGCCATTACGGTAGATCGGCTCATCAGATCCGGCGATTAGCTCGGAGGTTTCTTAAAAGGTTCGCAAGATCGCGGTGGTATCGTGAGCTGAAGGACCGTTAATCTCATCTATTAACGGAAGTGAGCAGCTAGCACTAGAATATTAATCCCCTCAACATCGTTATGCTGTATTCAGCATATTGAGTCATGCCCCATAACTCCGAGATAATCGACTGGTCCCTCCACTGCGTAGCCGCCCACTCCCATGGGGGCGGCTAGATGGGAGTGACCGAACTGGCGCAAACGTCGCGTCTAGACGATCCACCAAGTGCAAGTCCGGGAAAGGACGTGTCGCACATGCCGGAAGAACTCGCCTACAACGGCAAGATTCTGAATGTAGACCTGACAAGCGGTTCTGCAGAAGCCGAGGAGCTTCCAGACCAGTTCTACAAGGACTACATCGGCGGCTACGGAATGGGCGCCCGTATCCTCTTCGACCGCATCCCGGCGGGTGCGGACGCACTCGGCCCCGAAAACGTGCTAGGCCTCGTGCCTGGCCTGATGACTGGCACGCCGATTTTCGGTAACCGCTTCCAAGCCGTCTGCAAAAGCCCCTCCACGGGTGGTTGGGGCGACGCCAATTGCGGCGGCGATTTTGGCCCCTATCTCAAGTTCGCAGGCTGGGACGGCATTTTCATGTCTGGTGCCTCGGACAAACCCGTCTTCATCTTAATCGACGATGAGAAGGTCACAGTGGAGGATGCCTCTAAGTACTGGGGGATGGGCGCTATTGAAGTGGAACAGGCCTTCAAGGACGAGTACGGCAAGAAGACCTCCGTTGCTTGCATTGGTCCCTCCGGCGAGAACCTTTCGCTGATATCGGGCATCTGTAACGATCATGGACGCCTCGCCGCCAGATCAGGCGTGGGCGCAGTGATGGGCTCAAAGAAAGTCAAGGCCGTCGTTGTCAAGGCAACCCGCGTCATGATTCAGCAGCATGACAAAGAAGCCCGCGCGATGATGAAGGAATCGCTCGACGATTTCTCCGCGCCGCTACGCGATTTCTTCCGCACCTTCGGCACCACCGGCATCACCGCTCCCTCCGCTCACAGCGGAGATTCGCCGGTACAAAACTGGGGTGGTGTTGGGGTCGACGTTTTCCAAGACGTCGACGGCCTGCAGGGTCCAGTGGTAAATGAGTTGATGGAGAAGCATTACGCGTGCTGGCACTGCCCACTAGCGTGTGGCGCCGAATCCGTCGAGTCGAGCAATCCCCAGTACCCCTATCCCCGCCACACCCATCGCCCCGAATACGAGACCATGGCAGCCTTCGGCACGATGAACCTGTCCAACAATCTGGACATGCTGATCTACGCTAACCACCTCTGCAACGAATATGGCTTGGACACGATAGGTGCTGGCGGCGCCATCTCCTTCGCCATCGAATGCTTCGAAAACGGCCTCATCAGCAAGGAAGACACTGGCGGGCTAGAGCTCAACTGGTCCAATGACGAAGCGATCATTGAGTTGCTACACCAAATGGGGAAGCGCGAGGGATTCGGTGACGTCATCGCGGACGGCGTTGCCGTGGCCGCGAAGAAGCTAGGGCCCGAGGCCGACGCCTATGCGATGCACGTTGGGGGGCAAGAGTTGCCCATGCATGACCCCAAGCTACAGCCCGAGTATCACACGACGTACCGCTTGGACCCGACCCCGGCTCGGCACACTCAGTACGAAGGCGCCAGCCGCATCGGCGGACCCGAGAACCCCGCTGCGCCGACAGATTTCAAGGACTACACGAACCGGGGCGAGCACCACAAGGGGGCCAGCGAATATATGCACGTCGTGCACTCGGCCGGCATGTGCCAGTTCATCATGATGCCGGCACCTACCGACCGTTTCCCACAGTGGGTCAACAAAGTCACGGGCTGGGACCTCAGCGGCGACGACCTCCAAGCGGCGGGAGAGCGGATTGCCAACCTCCGCATGGCCTTCACCGTGCGCGAAGGCGACAACCCCAAGCAGCGCTTCGTCCCGGAGCGCATGTGGGGCGGCGGCGAAACCATCCAACAGACCGGACCGCTGGCTGGCGTCAAGCTCGATATCGATATGCTCGAAGACGATTTCCTTAACGCCTGCGACTGGGATACGTCAACCTGTGCCCCTAGCCGCGACAAATTAGAATCGCTTGGCCTAGTGGATGTAGCGGACGCGCTCGGCGTCTGAGACTCTCTCCTCGTTGAACGAACAAAGAGAGCGGGCCCTGCAGGGCCCGCTCTCTTTGCATCCCCCAGCGCCAGCGCCACTCGCGCTCAAGAGCCAGCGTCGCACTGCCATCGTCCTGCATGAATCCACGTGCTATGGAGAAACTGAGCTGGTTGCCAAAGTGCGAAGAATCCGGCAAGTTGCGGCAGCCGTGTGAAACTCGAACCCGCCGTCGAATTGATGAGGACGATCTCCTCGATCGAACCCAGCGCGCGACAGGAATTGCGCGAATTCAGTCTGATCAACACGGTTCTGCCGATCGGCGATCAGCTTCTAGAATTGGTCCATCCGTAGACCAAAACTCCTCGGCTACCGCTACTTGCAGAAACGCGGACCTGGATTTTACAAGCTGATCTTCGAAGGCAACGAGAACCTGTAGATGCAGCAGACCGCTAAGCAGGCGGCGATCGCCACCGTCTGGACTGCCAACACCAAGGCCTTCGTCAGCGTCCACTTCGATCCCCGAGCAATGGCAGCGACACTCGTCGCCGTTGAAACTACTGAATTCCGCAATGCCTGGCCCGCGGCAAGCCCAAAATGGCACGACCACGTGCGTAGCCGGTATCGCCACCGGGATTCGCGTGTTCTGCATCGCAGGCCTCAATCTCGAAACCATGCAGGATCCCTTTCATCACGTCTTTTGGCTGACCTGTACACCTCGTGCGGCGCGTGGTGACACCGAGATCGCACGTACCCCTGTCACGCACAGCGGAACCTATGTCGACTTCATCTCACCCATCAACAACGATGTCCATCTCGCCAGGCGGCTTCGCGCGCATGGGCCAGGGCCCTCTGGCATCGACCTGCAGGTCCACCATCTGGACAAGGCGCTGGGGTGCGCGAACACGCACGGTATCGGGCACCAAACTCGCTCCAGCGACGCCGCGGGATCCTGGCAAGCGGCCAACCTGAACGCCGAGGTTCTGATGGGGCTTCCCATCACGTCGGTCAAGTCACACAGTGGCGAAAACGCCTGGGAGCACGACGCCTGAGCAGCTAGCGGCGCGCGGCTCGTCAACTGACCAGACCTTCACCGCGAGCAATTCGCCCACCGCGACACTGCCGTCCGCAAGCGGCCGTGACAGCCTGAATAGTAATTCTGGGAAGCGCCTGCCTTCTCCGTCCCCTCATTAACCCCAGAGTCGCCATCGTACTGCCAGTTCAGTTTCGTACGCGGATTCAAAGTGGAAGATCCACGAATCCACGCGTGCAACCTCCGGAATCACATCTCGTGCCATCAAGCGCCACAAACTCAGATACGGCCGGTAACAGCGCTCATCATGCACACCTTGCCAGAGCTCTGCGAAAGAAGATCCGGCGAGCGCTCAAGCAGCACACAGACACAACGTCGACCTCAGGTGCGTTCTCGAACGGCCAGCGCTCAGGAAGAAGCTCCACGTTTTTAATGCCATACTCCACACGCACAGCTTCGAACACTTGGCGCATGCCCTTGCTCGGCTCCACAGCGATCATCTGCGCCACAGAACTGGTTAGACCCAGCGCATAGCGCCCCCCCACCCTCACATCAAGCCATGCCTCATCCGGATGCGCCATCGCGCAAGGCCTCCAGGATTGGATTCGTCGCGCCGCGTTGGATCCGCACGGAAAAACGATATAATTGGTCGATGGAAGTCGGAACCATCCACGCGTTCCCGCGTACGCTCCACCTGTTGATTGTTCGCTAGGACGAGTTCACGCCAGTAGTCGAGTGCTGCACGGGGCATCGGACGAAGCACGTGGGCACTAGGCATCGGGCTCACCTCCTTCCGTTGGGGCTCGGCGAACGGATTCAGCGTTAATCCGTAAGGCACGGGTGGCCGGTGCCCTGTCGCACGCTACAATCCGGCCTATGGCAATACACCCACATTTGGAGTTTCAAGACCAGCCAGATCTGGTCCGGCCACACATGGTACTCGCGTGGGCCGGCTTCAACGACGCCGGCGAAGCCGCGACCCACGGTGCACGACATCTCATCTCCTCGCTCCACGCCGAAAGCCTCGCCTCAATTGACCCGGAGGAGTATTACGACTTCACTGAGGCACGACCGTTTGCGCGCTACCAGGACAACCAGCGCGACATCGTCTGGCCTAGCACCGACTTCTACTCCGCCCGCACCGGGGGCGATCATGACCTGGTGATCGGCCTAGGAATTGAGCCCAACCACCGTTGGAAGTCGTATATGGCCGCCACGCTTGAAGTCGCGCAGACCGCGGGCGTCGAGATGGTCTACACGCTCGGCGCGGTCGCGGCCCAGGTCCCACACACGCGCCCCTCGTCGGTCCGCGGGTCAGCCAACATGAGGGAACTAGCGGAACGTTTCGACATGCACCCCTCCCGCTTCGAGGGCCCAACAGGGATAGTCGGAGTCTTCCATGACTTCAGCCGTCAGCATGACCTGCCGGGCATTAGCCTCTGGGCCAGCGTGCCTCATTACCTACCTGGCATGACCAACCCCATGGGTGCCCGGTCTCTGCTGGAAAAGGTGGAGGAACTAACCGGGATTGGCCTCAAGTACGAACAGCTCGGCCGTGACCACGACCGATTCCAGAGGCTGGCTGGCATCGCCATGCAAGAAAACGACGACCTCGCCGCCTACGTCGCCCAACTCGAGGAAGCAGCCGGGGCACCCGCCGAAGAGACTGACGAGAGCGAGTTGCCCCCAGCCGAGAACTTGATCGACCAGCTTGAAGACTTCTTGCGGGGGAACCGCGGCGACAACTAACCACATTGCTAATCACGAGCTCACCCGGGGAGAATCCGAGATGGCAGACGTCGACCACGTAGATGAGACAGATCGCAATCAGGCTAGCGAGAAGTCGCTGAAGCGGATGTGGAAGTTCGTCAACAACTTCGTCGAGAAGAGCGGCAGCTACCTCCACCCCGAGCGCGATATCACCGAGTTCCTAGTGATCGGGCTGGCCAAACACGTCGACGAGTTGGGCCGTCCACTCTGTCCATGCAACTACTACGAGGACAAGGCCGAAGAAGTCAAGTCCAGTACCTGGATCTGTCCCTGCGAGGAGATGCAGCGGTGGAAATACTGCCATTGACTGCTCTTCTGCGATGAGGAAGGTCTTCCCATCACCGAACATTTACCAGAGAACCACGAAGGCCGCGAAATCTATGGCACGCGCCAGGACCCCCAACCGGATAAGGGGCGCGCACTCGGCAGGCTCGAATCAAAATCCGGTCGCAGCATCAAGAAACGAACCACGAATGACTAGCGGGCACGCGCCCTCTTTGCCTATCCGCAACACGATTCGTAGTCGCAATAGCCATTCCGCGAGCTGGCAAACTTATGAGAGGTCCGCGAGATGCAATCGGGAATCGGTTATTGGCGAACACAATGCCGCTCGAAGCTCCCCCGCTAGACCTTGCCATCCCTGCAACCGACCCTGGCCAGCGATGGCTCGCAGGAGTTCCTTCTTTATGTCATCCATAGAGAAGGTTCCCCCGTCTGCCAGAGAGACCGCTCGCACATCGGCGGAAACCGTGCACATGCGTCGATAGGCCTCGCTCCTGACGGCCGCGCATTAGTTGATCCCGCTCTCCGACCATACAACCAACCACGCCTTCTCAAGCAAAGAGCGGCGACGGCTGGCTACCTCCAGTTTCATCCCAGTCAACGCGCGCAACCTGATCAGGACAACCAGCTATACACCATCGGCGCTAGCTCAGGGAGGCTTCCCCAGCGTTCATCCGGCCGATCCTGCTGATTCTGATCTGCTCGATAGTTCACAATCGCGCACGGAATCACATGGAACGCGGTTGTCCCAGCCTCCACTGTCGACCTACCCTATTCACCTGTTCTGCAAACCCGCGCAGATAGGGAACAAAAGCAGATGGCAAAGAAAAGTGTCGTGGCGCGCAATCTCAAGCGCCAGAAGATGCACGAGCACCACGCCGGGAAGCGCGCCGACCTCAAGCGCCAGCTCAAAGAGTCCTGGGATAATCCCGACCGACGTTGGGAAATCCAGGTTCAGCTCCAGAAACTCCCGCTCAACAGCTCCCCCACGAGGCTCAAGAATCGCTGCCGTGCCACAGGTCGGCCACGCGCGTACATGCGCAAGTTCGGCGTCTCCCGCATCGTTTTCCGCGAGCTCGCCAACGAGGGATACCTACCTGGTATCCGTAAATCTTCCTGGTAGAACCGCCACCGTTACTCCTTCGTTACTAACAAAGCGATAGCCCGCTGACAACGCCCGCTCTAGCAGGCGTCTTCTTTGTGTCCGCGACCTACGTGCCGTGAGAAGTCACACTGACTACATTACTTAGGCTTGCTTAACAAAATTAGACAGGATAGATTCTCCCCAGCGGCAGTTGAAAAGAATGCGCGCCACTCACTGGAGAGCCACTATGCTTCGCAGACGTCGAAACATCGTCTTAGTTGTCCTGGCAGCCCTGACACTCACCGTTTTCCCCCTCACAGCATGTGGAGACGACGACAACGCCGAATCTGATCCGGCAAGCATCACAGTGTACTCGGGCCGCAGCGAGTCCTTGATCGGCCCGCTAATCGAGCGATTCGAAGAAGAGACCGGGATCCAGGTTCGGGTTCGCTACGGCAAAACCGCCGCCATGGCGACCGCACTGCTTGAAGAAGGCAGCCGCTCTCCCGCCGACGTCTTCCTCGCCCAGGACGCGGGTGCACTGGGCGCCGTGGAAGCCGCCAACCTCTTCCGACCACTACCAGCGGATGTGCTGGCAAAGGTTGACGACGGCTTCAAGTCCGGAAAAACGCGTTGGGTAGGCGTGTCCGGCCGCGCGCGCGTCATAGTCGCCTCAACAGATCTATCCGTGGCTGAACAGCCGAAGTCGATCTTCGACCTGACTTCTGAGGAGTGGCGGGGCCGCGTCGGCTGGGCACCGACCAACGGCTCATTCCAGGCTTTCGTCACCGGCATGCGCGAGTTGCACGGAGACGCCACCACCGCCCAATGGCTGCGAGACATGATCGCCAACGACGTACAGGAATATCCCAAGAACACGCCCATCGTGCAGGCTGTCGGCGACGGGGAAATCCACGTCGGACTCGTCAATCACTACTACCTGTTTCGCTTCCTGGCCGACAACCCCAACTTTCCTGCCAGCAATCTTTTCACAGATGCCGGGGATGCCGGCGCGCTAATCAACATAGCCGGCGTGGGTATCCTCGAGTCGGCCCCGGACGTCGACGCTGCCAACCGCTTCGTCGCCTACCTGTTGGAGGAAACCTCTCAGCGCTACTTCCGCGACGAGACCTTCGAGTACCCCCTTATCGCTGGTGTCGATCCCTTCAAGGGCATCCCAGCTCTCGATACACTGCAGCCACCCTCGCTGCGCTTGACCTCTCTGGCCGATCTTGAGGGCACGCTCGACCTTCTGCGCGAGGTCGGGGCGCAGCCCAAGAGCTGGACGGGCGACGACGAACCATGGCCGTGTCCTGAGCAACCTACCTTCCATCACCCGACCTCGACTCTCAGGTCCCAGCTTCATCTGGGTGATCGGGGTCCTTGTCGCCATGCTCATGGCGATCCCGTTGATCTACCTGCTCATCCGCGCCGGTCAAGCAGATGTCGACGCCTGGGCTGACCTGACCCACTCCAGCACGCTGCGATTGCTCAAGAACACCGCACTTCTGGCTCTAGCCGTGACTGGGGGATCCGCGGCCCTGGCGCTGCCAATGGCCTGGCTGCCCACCCGCACTGACCTTCCCTTGCGACGCTTCTGGTCTGTCGTCACCGTCTTACCGCTCGTTGTACCCAGCTACGTCGGTTCCCTCGCCTTTGTCGCTGCGGTGGGGCCGCACGGCACCCTTCAACAGGCGCTCGCCCCGATAGGTGTTGAATCGTTACCTGATCTCCGCGGATTTGAAGGTGCGTGGCTAGTCCTCACTCTCTTTACCTATCCCTATCTCCTACTCGTTCTACGCGCCGGCCTTCGCTCCATGGATCCCTCCATGGAAGAGGCATCGCGTGCACTAGGTGCCGGACCGTGGCGAACGTTCTGGCGGATAGTCATTCCACAGCTTCGCATTCCGCTCGCGGCGGGTTCATTGTTGGTCGCTCTCTACGTTCTATCTGACTTCGGGGCTGTCTCGATCCTGCGATTCGACACCTTCACACGCGCGATCTTCATCCAGTTCCAAAGCTCGTTCGACCGCGAGGCCGGCGCGGTCCTCAGTCTGCTTCTGGTTGCGCTTGTCGTCGTGGTGCTCGGTTTGGAGGCCTCGATGCGCGCTCGAGGTCGCTACCATGGGACCGGTGCGACACAACGCGCGGGCCGAGTCGTTCGGCTGGGTCGCTGGCGCTGGCCCTCGTTCTTCTTCCTCGCCCTGATTGCCCTGACCGCCCTGGGCTTGCCCGTGGCCGTGCTTAGCGAGTGGTTAACACGCGGCAGCGACGGTGCCAATACCTTCCGCGACACCTGGAGCGCCGCCTGGCACTCGCTCAGTGTCTCAGCCGTCGCCGGATTGGTGACACTCGCCGCCTCAATCCCGGTTGCCATCTTGGCTGTGCGTCATCGCTCCGTCTGGTCTGTGCTGATCGAGCGTGTCAGTTACTTCGGCTTCGCCCTGCCCGGCATTGTCGTCGCGTTGGCACTCGTCTTCTTTTCGCTGCGCGTAGTTCCCGGTCTGTACCAGACGTGGTCCGTGCTCATCTTCGCCTACGTCGTCCTGTTTCTTCCCACCTCAATCGGTGCGGTACGCAGCGCTCTCGTGCGAATCAAACCAAATATGGAGGAAGCGGCACGGGGCTTGGGACACTCATCCGCTTGGGTCACCGTTACGATCACACTTCCGCTCGTAGCGCCGGGCCTGATCGGTGGATTCGCCTTGGTCTTCCTCACCACGATGAAGGAGCTTCCTGCAACCCTGCTCCTGGCACCGATTGAGTACGATACGCTCGCCGCCGATGTCTGGCGAGCGGCCGATGAGGCTTTCTTCGCGCAAGCGGCCGCACCCGCCCTGCTCCTGATCGGCATGGCCCTGGTCGCCGATGGACTCGACGTCCATATACCCAAGGGCTATATCTATTTTGCCATGGGCTTTTCGCTCTTCGTTGC
>CAZZMQ010000045.1:0-12051 GCA_964655365.1 uncultured Dehalococcoidia bacterium
CGATGTGATGGGCGCGACTTTCGCCGCACTGGCGACAGCGGCGCGTATCGATCACGCGGCTACACAAGCCCAACCAGATTTTCGTAGGAGTGCTACGTACCAGGGATTGGCGCAGTCGATCTATGGCTACCCTGATGTGCAACCGCTTCGTCACGTGATCTACGAGATCAAGACCGCTAATCGCTAATGCTCAAGGCAGGTAGTTGAGAGCGTCGAGGAACCAGTCGTTGTGCTTCAGCTCGAGATGGAGGTGCGGCCCTGTGCTGAATCCGGTTGACCCGCCATAGCCAATGATGTCCCCGCGCGAGACTGTTTGGCCCACTTGGACGGGCGGCGCGCCATTGAGATGTCCGTAAAGGCTTTCAAAGCCGTTGGCGTGCGCTATCTGGACGTGGAAACCTAGGCCGCAGCAGTATGAGCCGCCGACGAAGGTGACGGTGCCGTCGGCTATGGCGCCGATTGGCGAGCCGAGATTGTGGCCGAAGTCGACCCCGCGGTGTATGACACTGCAATCTGCAGTGCGGCAGAGCCCAAATCCGTCGGTGACGATACTGTCTTGGAAGGGCCAGGCAAATTCGGGAACGACGATGGGGATCGCCAACTGCTGGCCGATAACGAGCTGGTTGGGGCTGATCACGCCTGTCATTGGATCATCGGTCAGGCGATTGATGCTGGAGCCGAACTGTTGCGCGATCCCGAGCAGGGTATCGCCAGGTTGCACTGTGATGAGAACGGCATCACGGAACGGGACTTGGAGCGTTGTCCCAGCCGTGATCCATTCACCCAAGCTGGGATTGTTGGCTAGCAGCGTGTGCGGCAGGACGCCCAAATCGGCAGCGATGTGTTCAAGTCCATCAGAGAAGTCCAGCGTGATGGTCCGTGCCACGATAGGAAGTGGCATCGTGCCGGGCAGCTTCAGCTCCTGATCGACGCGTAGGAAGCTAGAGTTGATCCCGGGGTTGAGCTTGATGATTGTGTCGATACTAGTTTCGAAGCGTTGAGCGATTAGGGAGAGATTGTCGCCGGAAATCACCCTGTACATGTTGGCTGGTGCGGCGCTGGCGGCAACACTGCCAGGTGGGGGCGGCGGAATGTCGATTTTGGGAACGACGAGGGATTGTCCGATCCGTAGTGAGTCGAAGTTGATCGTTGGGTTGAGCGAGGCGAGTTCAGTCAACTCGAGTTCGAATGTGGCTGCAAGGGCGTAGCCAGAGTCGCCGGAGCGCACGATATAAGTGGTGAACTCCCTGGGATCGATGTCTTCGCTTGATTCGGATGGGAGCCTTGAGCTGTTGTTGGCGCCACCGGCGTCGACACCGTTCAGGATCTCATTAGCCTGGCCGGGGATGAGAAGAATCTGACCCACGAAGATTAGGCTCAGGTCGACACCCTCGTTTAGCTGTCCCAGTTGCTCCAGTGTGAGATCACTTCGCCGCGCGATCTCGGTCGCGGAATCACCCGCGATGACGATGTACGGGATCGTAGGTAGTTCAACCAGCACGTCCGGTGACCGTCTGGCCCGAGTCGGTTCTAGCGACCCCGGTTCTCTCGGGACCCAGAGGGTAGCGTCGATAAAGAGCTGATGAGGGCGGATCGACGGGTTGAAGACGAGGAGTGTCTCGATCGTGGTACCAAAGATTTGGGCGATTTGCGTGAAGGTGTCGCCGGATTTGACACGATAGGGCTGGACGGGCAGGCCGCCTATGGAGGGGCCGATAGCCACCGACGTGAGCACGACGGTTTCGGGTTCTGGTTCGGACAGATCAACGCTCACTGATGGATCGACAATGGTCTGCGCGGAGTCGTCGCGGACCAACAGCTCGGTGCCGATCCAGAGAAGGTTTGGATTGATCTCGGGATTGAGCGCGAGGAGAGCGGGGATTGGAATCTGGTGTAGCGAGGCGATCGCGGTGAGCGTCTCACCGGCGGCGACGGTGTGGCTGATTCTTGTGAGAGCGGGTAGGTATGTGGCGTTGTCAGGTAGGTCGATCTGCCGGCCGCTGAAAAGGCGGTCCGGTGATTCGAGCTGGGGGTTGAGCGCGAGAATGACACCTTGGCTGATACCGTGTTGCTCGGCGATGAGGGAGAGGGAGTCGCCTGGCGTGATCAGGTACGGCTCCGCCCGCGCCGTTGGGACCGCGGCCAAAACCACGCTGCCGAACAAGACGCCAGCCAATCCGAGCGCAACAAAGGATCTGCGCGCGAGTGTCAGAAGACTCGCCCGTCCAGCAGCCCCGCCAGGCGCCACCTGAAGACTGCGCCGGCCATAGGCGGCACATTATCACTGTACCTTCCCCGCCCGTTTGGCAGCAAGCCATCGTGGTGGGCGCGGCACACGCTGGAGCGGCCCGGTATGCTCGGTTGGGTGACACGACTAGACCGCTACGGAACGGCTTGCAGAGCGCGACGACGATGGCAGAAATCGACGACGCGGCCAAGATGGCTTCAGACCCGGCTGCTGCAGCGGTCGCGGTCTGCCCTTTCCTTCATCTTGAATTCGATCCGTCGACGAGCGCATCCTTCGTGCATGATGCGCATGCCTGTTTTAAGGTGCTGCCACCGGCACGGGTGATCGTTCGAGTCCAGGAGCGCTTCTGCCTGGCCGGCCGATATCCGCGTTGCCCGCTCTATCGTGGCGAGGTCAGTCGTCCTCCCCGTCCTGATCTGATTAAGCTGCATTTCGATCGACGACAGGTAGTCAGTCTGCTGATCTTCGCGGTACTTATGCCGTCGGTGCTGGGAGCGGCGCTAGCGCTGCTGATGGGCAATGACTCGTCGTCCGATGCAGGGTTGGTTACCTGGGTTCGGGGTGGGCAGGATGTGGGACAAAACGATCTTCCTTCTGTGGCGACGACAATCGGCACCGCGGCGGCTGGTGCGAGCACTGGCGGCTCGCCGGTTGCGACGAAGGATGTGGCGCCGACGGCCCTGCAGGAATTGCGTGACTGGCGCAATGTCACGCCCTACGACGTGTTGGTGGGTGACACGCTGTCGGCTCTGGCTTTGGCCTACGAAACGACAGTGGAGGCGATTATCGCCTACAACGACTTCGCGAACGACGGGATCTTCGCGGGCCAGCGGATCGAGATTCCTGTTGGCTTCACGCGATCACTGGATAAAGGATCTGGAAGTGAGGGCGAGGCAGCGGCGGGAACACAAGTGACTGAGAGTGAAGCAGAGGAAGAGGATGGGTTCTCTGTCGAAGGTATCCTGGCTCCCCTCGTCGAGCTGCACGGAGCTATTGGGGCTCTGCGTGTCTGGCCACAGGTGGTGGACTATACCATTGGGCCGGGTGACTCTCTCTCCGTTATCGCCGCTGGATTCGCCACGAGCACCGTGGCGATCGCGGTTCTCAATGACCTTCGTGGCGGAGAGTTGTTTATCGGCAGCACATTGCGGATCCCCGTTGGTTTCGATCTCGATTTGAGTGGCGAAGGTTCGCCGATCGACGAGCCACTAGTCTTGCTCCACAACTGGCCCAATATACTGGAGTACCGTGTTGCTCAGAGAGACGCGCTCTCCTTCATTGCTGACGAGTTTGGCACGACGCCGCAAGCTCTGATTCTGTACAACGGCTTGGTCAATAGCGTTATTGCTTCGGGTCAAACATTGATCGTGCCGCTTAACTTCAAGCTGCCCCTGCCGGAGGTGGAGCCGGAGGTGGAGCCGGAGGTGGAGCCGGAGGTGGAGCCGGGCGCACTGAGTCAAGATGGCGTGGGGGCTGCTCGCCGGAGCGATGACGATCTCGACACGCTGCTGATGACTGTTCCCGATGATCGGGTTATCGCGTTGCGTCTCTGGCCCGAACATATCACCTACACGACCCGGCCTGGCGACTCGCTATTCGTCATCGCACGTGAGTTCAACACCAGCGTCGAGGCGATCCGCATTCTCAAAGGTTTGCACCGTGATGATCTTCTGCAGGTTGGTGTGCCACTGGTAGTGCCGATGGGGTTCCAGCTCGCATTCGAGGAGAAGCCTTAGTTGGGGGGGCTCCGAAAGATGCTGAGAAATGTCCTGTTAATGGGCTTTCCAAGGAAGGAACCTGAACGGAGATGCCGTGTTCCGCAAGATGCGGCGCGCGCGGTAAAGTTCTGGTGCGGGGACGTTGGCTTGCGCGGGAAATTAGCAATCCCGCCTGACGCTGCGCCGGAATCGATGCTGATCGGCAGTGAGCAAGAGAGGTATGTGTTGAGTCAGGCTTCGCGAGCGGATTTCGCTGCCGGCGCCGTTCCCTCAGAGGTGAGTTGGAAGCCGTTGCGTTCGATTACCCAACCCGCTTCAATTGTTTCGCCGACTGCGATCCTAGTTGTTTCCGGCGCGATATTGGGGCCCTCGTCGAAGATCAGCCAGGTGATGAGATTAACGGACAGTGCGTTGTCGGCTGCGTAGGCCGCCAATACCCACAGTACGCGCTCAATATTGGACCCATTGCGGGGGAAGGAGATGGGCGTGTCAGGGTTTGCCTGGAGCAGTGCAGGGAGTCGGGCGGCTTCGTCATCGGTCAATTGGACTCGAGGTGGCATGATTTTCGGACTTGGCCTTTCCATTGCCACGGACATCGAGCACATTATCCCCGACGACGATGGATCAGTGATCGAGTAGGACCGATAGACTGGACCCGGGCATACCAGTTCGGCCTGCTCGCGGCCGGGTGTGGAATTGGAGGCCATTAATGCCAGAGAGCGGCACGGATGTAATCCGCTTCTATAGAGACCGCTTTAGTGTCGATGAGGCAGTGATGGAGACGCTGCTGAGTCGGGCCTTGGACCGGGGTGGCGACTTCGCTGAGCTATTTTTTGAGCATCACCGTCAGGGCGCGATTGACTTTGAGGACCAGCAAGTCAAATCGTCGCGGGCGGCGCTTACGCAGGGCGTGGGTATCCGCGTTGTGCGCGAAGACGCGATCGGATACGCCTATACGGAGGATCTTGCCTTGGACGCAATGTGCAAGGCAGCTGATACAGCGGCACAGATTGCCAGTGGCGCCGGCTTGGCGTCGCCGGTGGACGTGACCGCGACGTCGTACGACGCCGAGCACTACGCCCTCCAGATACCAACGACGACTGTGCCACTGGCGGACAAGGTGGACATGATCCACCGTGCCGACGCGGCCGCCCGGGGCTACGACCCGCGTGTAGGTCGTGTCGACATCTCATTCGCGGACAGCGAGAAGCGCGTACTCGTTGCGACTAGTGGCGGCACGTTAGTGGCGGATTATCAGCCGCTGATGCGTTTCAACGTCAGCGTGCTTACGGATGATTCGGGGGAGCGCCGTATCGCCCGCTGGGGTGGTGGCGGACGCCTGGGAATGGAGTATTTCGATACGGAGACACCCGAGTCGATCGCGCATGAGGCGGCGCGGCAGTCGGTCTTGCAGCAAGACGCGCAGGAAGCTCCGGCCGGAACGTTCCCAGTGTTGCTGGCCGCGGGCGATTCAGGGATCCTGCTGCATGAGGCGGTGGGACATGGCCTGGAAGCCGACTTCAATCGTAAAAAGACTTCGAATTACTCGGATCGCGTCGGCCAGTCCGTCGCTTCGGAACTGGTGACTGTGATTGATGACGCAACGATCCTCAACAGCCGGGGCTCAATCAATATCGACGACGAGGGCAATGCACCGCGTAACAACGTGCTGATTGAGCGCGGTGTCCTGGCTGCCTATATGCAGGATCAGATCAGCTCGCGGCACTTCGGTGTTGAGCCCACCGGCAACGGACGCCGGGAGTCGTTCAAGCATTATCCGATGCCACGTATGACGAACACCTATATGACCGGCGGCGAGGACAGTCCGGTGGTTCTGCTTCGACGCAGCGACTACGGTATCTTTTGCATATCGTTCTCTGGTGGCCAGGTCAACATTACGAATGGCGACTTCGTTTTCTCGGTGACCGAGGGCTACCTGGTCGAGAATGGTCAGATCACGGCACCAATCCGAGACGTCAACCTGATCGGCAACGGTCCCGATGCGATGAGCAAGGTGGCCGGTGTGGCGAACGACTTTGCGCTGAGCGATGGGCGTTGGACTTGCGGTAAGGATGGTCAGTCGGTTCCAGTGGGCGTCGGGATTCCTACCGTCTTGATCTCCGGGATGACCGTGGGCGGCACACAGGTGCAGGGATGAGCGACCAGCCGGTTCTAGCGATCGCGGAGCAACTCGTAGAGCGCGCGAAGGCCGCTGGTGCGACGCAGGCCGATGCTGTGGCGATGCGCACCACGAACTCCGATGCCACGGTGCGGCTAGGAGGACTCGAGAAGGTGATTGAGGCCACATCGTTGGGTGTGGGGGTGCGGGTGATTGTCGATGGACGGCAGGCAGTGGCGTCGACATCAGACATAACCGAAACGGCGCTAGATGAGACCGTCGCGATTGTGATGGAGCTGGCCAGCCTGGCACAGCCAGACGCGTATGCGGGGTTGCCCGACCCGGGTGATCAGGTGAAGGTGCCCGACGCATTGGGCCTTTATGACGAAAACATCGAGATGCTGACTATGCATGAGCAGATCGAACGAGCCCTGGCCTGTGAGCAGGCGGCGTTGGACGCTGACGATCGCATCACTAATAGCGCTGGTGCCACGTTCAGTAGTCGTATTGCAGAGGTGGCTCTGGCCGACACGAACGGGTTCGCCGGTTCGTACGTCGGCACGTCAGCCTCCCTTTCCGTCGAGATCATGGCCGAAGAGCACGATGGACGGTTGAAGAATGACTACTGGCACACGACAGAGCGTCAGCTGCATCGAATGGAGGATCCCGCGGCGATCGGACGTGAGGCCGCAGCGCGAGCGCTGCGCCAACTGGGAGCGACGACGCGCGAAACGACTCAGGTGCCCGTTGTCTGGGAGCCCAGGCTGGTGGCGGGATTAGCGGGGATCTTGGCTCGCGCGACGAACGGTGAAGAGTACTTTCAGCGCAGCACCTTCCTCGCCGATTTGGTTGGCGAGCAGGTCGCTTCGGATCTTTTCACGCTTATCGATGATCCTACTCTGCCTGGGCGCCTGGGATCACGGCCGTTTGACGGGGAGGGGATTGCGACACGGCGCAACACGCTGTTTGACGCGGGAAGATTCCACGGCTTCCTGTTCGACACCTACAACGCCCGCCGCAGCTTTCGACGTTCAACCGGATCTGCGACACGTTCGATCAGCAGCCTGCCGGCTATCGGAACTGGCAACCTGTTGATTGAACCGGGGGCTACGTCGCCAGAGGAGATCATTGCCGGCGTTCGGGATGGCCTCTACATGACGACCGCGATGGGTTTCGGGATCAACTTAGTTACCGGCGACTTCTCGCGCGGGGCGGCTGGAATCTGGATCCGCGATGGTCAGTTGGCAGAGCCTGTGACGGAGATCAACGTCTCCGGATCGCTGCCCGAGATGCTGCGGTCGATCGACGCCGTCGGCGACGATTTGGAATGGTTCGGAGCGACGGCTGTCCCGACCATCCGCATGTCGCAGCTGACGATCAGCGGATCGTAGGGCTGCGGGTTACGTGCCTCAGAACTCGACTGTCGCGCTACCGCGAATACTGTGTTTTCCCGTTTCCTGGTCTACGAAGAGTTCCAGGTCGGCGAAGCGGCGGTCGCCTTCCTCGTATTTACGGGTGACGGTGCCACCGAAGGTGAGTTCGCTACCGTGCAGATCTGGAAGTCTGTGTGATACCTGGACCCGCCGTATGCTGCTGACGTTGCCTAGCCAGTGCATCAGGTATTGCTGTACCAGTGCATGCTTGTAGGGGCCGGGAAGGATTGGTCCAGCAAGGCCGGTTTCTGCGGCGACCTTTGGGTTCCAGAAGAAAGCCGGATTCCACATCCAACTAGCAGCGACGAACTGTAAGATCTGCAACTTGTTTGCCCGGCGCTGCACCGTTGGTAGCGCGTCGCCCTCTGCAATGGAGTCGTAGTCGAGCGGCATAGGGCGCAGCTATCTACTCGGGAGCCGTGGCGAATTCTCGGGCGAGTCTCTAGTCGAAGACGACCGTGGCAGCCCCCCGGACCGAGCGTTCTCCGTCAGGGTTGTCGATGAAGATTTCAAGGTCGGCCTTGCTTTCGCCGTCTTCCTCGTAAGTGCGCGTGACAGCACCTCCGATCGTCATTTCGGCATTGTGCAAGTCCGGCCGTCGATGGGAAAGTTGGAGGCGGCTAATCCGGCCAGCACCATCCAGCCACCTGCGCAGGTACTGATCGAGATAGGCCTGTTTCATTACACCAGGAATGATTGGCGCCGGAAGCCCCATCTTCTCGGCGGTTTCGACGTCGAAGAACTGTTGGCCCCACATCCATGAGGCGCCCATGAACTGCATGACTCGGAACGTGGTGGGAGTGCGTTTGGACTGAGGGAGGTCGTCACCCTCACGGACGCTGTCGAAATTGAGTGGCATAGTTATTCCCCGCTGTGTTTGTCTTTGAAGTGCGCTGTCGTGCGTCGCACCCGGGCCACCACTTCGCCGTGCTGGTTCTCGTAGACCCACTCGTGATGAACGAAAAGTGAATGACCAACGCGGCCGCCAATGCGTTCCTGGATTTCGGCGATCCGCGGGGTAATCGTGAGTGTGTCGCCCATGTGGATGGCGCCGGAGACACGCCATTCATCGGCAGCCATCAGGCCGCGCTTCGGGACGTCGGGCACCTCAAGTTGCCGCTGAAGGGTAGCGGCTGTAATCAACGTGTATGCCGGAATCTCGGCGGAAGGGTCGTTGCTCTCGATCGCGGCGAGGACGCCTTCGTCCTCTTCCTCCAGCGATTCTACCAGGCGCCGCACGAGCTCTGGGTTCATCGAAATAGTGACCGGGTCTCCCTCGGTACCGATCGACGCCTCCATGTCGGGCGTGATTAGGCTTTCGTCGTCCGCCATCTGCTGCGCGCTCCTCTACGTGGTATTCGGTGTGGCGCTGGGAGGGCCACACGTTGGACGGCTAGCCGGAGTGGCTAGCGAACGGAGTCTAGGCTAGCCGATTGCCCCGTTTAGAGAAGTTAGGCGCGGTGCTATGGGAGGGTGTTTCGGAGGACGCCGGGGTATCAGACCATGTCGACACCAGCCATCTGGTTGGCATTGAAATCGAACTTCACTTGATAGCGGCTGATAGCCCCAGGTGCGTCGAGGGATTATCGGTTTGGTTCAGGCGTGTACCAGTGTTTGTTCTCGCGGGCAGAGGCGTTGATCCGGGAAAGTCAAAAAGAGTGAGAGCGAGCCGGTTGAGCTGAGGTCTTCCGTAGCGCCCCATTGCCGCGCCTTCGTTGAGCAATCGGATGAGCCTCTCTTCCGATTCGAGTGAGTACTCGATGTCTGTCGCTTTTGCGAAGGAACGGCGATTGATGATGTTGTTTTGCTATTAGCTGGCCAAGAATGCCTCGATCTGTCGGGCATGCTCCTCGAAATGTTCGATGGCGACTGCCCCGACTAGACGATTGACTGTTTTGTTTTCGCCGAAGCGATCGGCCGGAACACCCTCAATCGCACAGCGAAAAATTGCGTGCGCGGTCTCAAAGGCAGCACGAGCGTCGGCCAGTGATTGAATACCACGCGCCTCGATGAAGCTTGCATTCCAGTCGTCAGCAGTGGAGTAATTGACACCTTCCGGCGTGGGGCGTTCGCCGCGTGCCATTCGTTCCAGCGCTGGCGTCATCTCGTCGAGCCACCCGGCCAGGTGCTGCAAGATGTGGACGATGGACCACGTTCCAACCGCGCCGTCCCAGGTGCCGTGGGCTTCATCGACGCTTTTAAGCACTTGTGAGAGGCGAGTCAGTGTGGAATCGACTTCATTAAGCACGTCGGCTTTAGTGGACATGGGTATTCCTTGTGCGGGGTTTTGGCGCGGGTCAGGCGTCTGGCGTCCGGATCACCTTTCCATCCTTGACCTCTAGCATGCCGCGGTCTTGCAACTCCTGGATCACGAATGGGTTGTGCTGTCGCTCGGCCTCGATCGTGGTTTGCTGCATGTGACCGGGCAGCACGATCGTCTCGTCGGGTAGCACGAGCAACTTCTCGACGATGCTGGCCATCTCTTGCTTGTAGGCGCCACCGGGCAGGGCGGTCCGGCCGATGCTGCCTGGGAAGAGCGTGTCGCCGCTGAAGAGCAATTGATCGGTGTAGTAACAGACGCTGCCGCGAGTGTGGCCGGGGGTGTGCAGGGTTTGCAGGCTGAGCCCGTCCACAGCCACGGTCATGCCGTCTTCGACGTAGACGTCTGGGTCAGGGATCGGCTCGGCTTCGAAGCCGAACCGCTTGGCAGAGTCATGTGTACTACGCGCAATCTCGAGGTCGTCGCGGTGCATCCAGAACTTAGCGCCGGTCCGGGTCTGGATTCCAGGGACGCCGAGAATGTGGTCTAGGTGGGCATGGGAGTTGGCGATCAGCTTGATCGTGACACCCATCTCATCGGCCATGTGCAGTATGTCGTCTGCCTGTCCCCCGGGGTCAATGCAGATCGCCTCGCGTGTGCGCTTGTTGCCGATCACCCAGCAGTTTTCCTGAAAGACGCCGACCAGCAGCCCGCGTACTTCGATCTCATTGACGCGCGGGACTTCACTCATCGTTGCTCCTTTGGTGCTCTGAGCTTTCCAGGGCTGTAGCTGGTCAGTCGGCGTCGGGATCGTCACCGGCCAGCAGACGGTTGACCTCATCCAGAACGTCACTGCTACTGAGAGGTGTGCTGTCGGCAGGCAGATCGGTCGTGGTTGTTTCGTCGGACGAGGATTCCTCAAGGTCGGTCACGTACTTCAGTACATCGGGACTTTCGCGAAGTGCTTCGGTGACCTGGGTTTCGTATCGGCGTCCACGACGCTCCAGGTCGGAGAGATCCAGCCGCAGGTCGTAGACCTCGTTGAGGCGCGTGAGTAGGGCGTGCGTGGCCTTGGGGTTCTTTCCGCCCGAGATGTAGTGTGGCACTGAGGCCCAGAGGCTCACTTGTTCGAGGCCCTCGCGGCGACAGGCGTCGCCCAGTGTGCCGAGGATCCCTGTAGGTCCTTCGTAGCGCGACGCTTCGAATCCAAGCCGTTTTGCGCGTTCGGGGTCGCTTGCCCCACCGCTGACGGGTACGGGCCGTGTGTGTGGTGTATCCGCCAGCAGTGCGCCCAGGGTCAGCAGCTCAGTCGCTCCGAAGTGGTGTGCTACGGCCATGATCTGTTCGGCGAAAGACTTCCACTTAAGGTGGGGCTCGGTGCCGATACCAAGGATGAAGTCTCGCTCGCTCTCTGTCGGGCGCGATACGGTGAAGTCCGTTACAGGCCAGGTGAGTTCGCGCGTTTCACCTTCGACGATGCGGACGGTTGGGCGCTGCTCGGTGAAGACGAAGAACTCTTCTGGGTCGATTGTGGCGACGGTGCCGCGCCTGCCTCCGGACCTAATCGAGGAGCGGCGTAGGTAGCGCACGGCGTCCGTCGCGGCTTCAGCGGCATCATTCCAGCCGTAGAAGGCCACGACCAAAACCGGGTTGCGGAGTTCGGGTGCGTCTTCGAATGTCAGTGCGTCCATGGCCTCAGGATAGAGGGCCGGGCGGGAATTGGGACTACTGCTTTGGCCGGATTCGGCAGCCAAAGCCCGCGTGGCGATTATGCGGCCGAGTCTAGGCGTTGGTGATACGAATGAGGCTGCCGTCTCCGTCGGCGGCCACGATCAATGCTCCGTCCCGTGTCCGCGTCAGCCCGGCGGCCCGCACCAGCCGTTTGCCGGTCGTTCCCGACCCCAGCGGGAGCTGCGAGACGAGTATGTCACGCTCTCCATTCTCGCGGCTAAAGGCGAGGAGCTCGTTGCTGCCTGCATCGAGCACGAAGACGCGGGTGTCGTCGACGGCAAGGCCCTGGGGATGTATTAGATCATTTGCGAAGAGGTCCGTCTTGCCCTCGGATTGGATGTAGATGGCACCAGACTCATCGTCGCTGATGTAGATATCGCCGTTGTCGGCGACGGTGATCCTAGTTGGATGCGGGATCGAATCGGTCAGAGGGGTTCCTTCACCGGAGTCAACGTGGAGGCGGTAGACGAGACCTACGTCGTGGTCGGCGACCAACAGGAAGTCACCGGCGTCGAGCGCGAGGCCGGTGACGTTGCGGAAAT